>NZ_JBIUCF010000024.1:0-195955 GCF_044593615.1 Nonomuraea sp. NPDC051941 | reverse complement strand
ATCGACCAGGCGGTGGAGGGGATCGTGAACGGGATCTTCTTCAACCAGGGTCACGTGTGCTGCGCCGGGTCGCGGCTGCTGGTGGAGGAGTCGGTCCAGGAAGAGTTGCTGGCGGCGTTGAAGCGGCGGCTGGGCACGCTGCGGGTGGGTGATCCGCTGGACAAGAACACCGACGTGGGCGCGATCAACTCGGCCGAGCAGCTGGCCAGGATCCGCGAGCTGTCGGCGGTCGGGGAGTCGGAGGGGGCCGAGCGCTGGTCGCCGGCCTGCGAGCTGCCGGAGCGGGGGTTCTGGTTCCCGCCCACGATCTTCACGGGGGTGGCGCAGTCGCACACGATCGCCCGGGAGGAGATCTTCGGTCCGGTGTTGTCGGTGCTGACGTTCCGCACGCCGGCTGAGGCGGTGGAGAAGGCCAACAACACGCCGTATGGGTTGTCGGCGGGGATCTGGACGGAGAAGGGGTCGCGGATCCTGTGGATGGCTGACCGGCTGCGGGCGGGGGTGGTGTGGGCCAACACGTTCAACAAGTTCGATCCGGCCTCGCCGTTCGGCGGTTACAAGGAGTCCGGCTATGGCCGCGAAGGCGGGCTGCACGGCTTGGAGGCATACCTCGATGTCTGATCGACGAGTGACCGTGCGCAAAACGTACAAGCTCTTCATCGGTGGAGCGTTCCCGCGCTCGGAGAGCGGGAGGTCCTACCCCGTGACGCGAACGGAGCACGCCGCCAGGGCCTCGCGCAAGGACGCCCGCGACGCCGTGGTGGCCGCCCGCAAGGCGTTTCCCGGCTGGTCGGGCGCCACCGCCTACAACCGGGGCCAGATCCTCTACCGCGTCGCCGAGATGCTGGAGGGCCGCCGCGCCCAGTTCGCCGACGAGCTCGGCGGCCCGCGCAAGCAGGCGCTGGAGCAGGTGGACACCGCCGTCGACCGGCTCGTCTGGTACGCGGGCTGGTCCGACAAGATCGCCGCCGTGCGCGGCACGGCCAACCCGGTCGCGGGCCCGTACTTCAACCTGTCCTCGCCGGAACCGGCCGGGGTGGTCGCGGTCATCGCGCCCGCCGAGCCCCTCCTCGGCCTCGTCACCGCCGTCGCACCCGTGATCGTCACCGGCAACACCTGCGTCGTGGTCGCCTCGGAGCGGGCGCCGCTGCCCGCGATCACGTTCGCCGAAGTGCTGGCCACCTCCGACCTGCCGGGCGGCGTCGTGAACATCCTCACCGGGCACCAGGCCGAGCTGGCCCCGTGGCTGGCGGCGCACATGGACGTCAACGGGCTCGACCTCACCGGCGTGGCGGACCCCGAGCTGAAGCAGGCCTGCGAACAGGCCGCGGCCGAGAACTTCAAACGCGTGCTCACCGCGGCGGAGGACCGCGGGACGAGACGCATGACCACGTTCATGGAGACCAAGACGGTCTGGCACCCCGCCGGGATCTGATCGACCCCGCACCCGCAAGGACACGGCGCATGGCCGTGCCCTCGGCTCACCCATCCCCGAATCTGGAGGAACCCCCATGGAACCCACCGGTGTTCTCGTCGTCGGGAGCATCACCGCGGACGTCACGGCGTTCAGCCGGCGGCTGCCGCGGCGCGGTGAGACCGTGCTCGGCGACGACTTCACCCTCGTGCTCGGCGGCAAGGGCGCGAACCAGGCCGTGGCCGCGGCCCACTCGGGCGCGCCGACCTGGATGGCCGCCTGCGTGGGCCAGGACCCGTTCCGCGACATCGTGCTGTCCGGCCTGGAGACGCACGGCGTCACGCTCACCGAGGTCCGCACGGTCGAAGGCCGTACGGGCGTCGCCCACATCCGCGTGGACGCCTCGGGCGAGAACGACATCGTCATCACGCCGCTCGCCAACGCCTCCCTCGACGAGGCGATGGTCACGGAGAGCATCGAGCGCGTCCGCGACCGGGTCGGCGTCCTGCTGCTCCAGGTCGAGATCCGGACGGAGGTCGCCTGCCACGCGGCGCGGGAGGGCGCGGCGGCCGGGCTGACCGTGGTCCTGGACCCGGCGCCCGCCCAGGAGCTGCCGGACGACGTGTGGCCGTACCTCGACATCGTGACCCCGAACGAGAGCGAGGCCACCGTGCTGACCGGCGTCCAGGTCACGGACCTGGAGTCGGCGGAGCGGGCGGCGGCCTGGTTCCTGGAGCGCGGCGTGAGCCACGCGATCATCACCCTCGGCGCGGGCGGCGCCCTGTCGGTCACGAAGGAACGCACCCGCCACTTCCCCGCGTACGCCGTGACGCCCGTGGACACCACGGCGGCCGGCGACGCGTTCACCGGCTTCTTCGGCGGCGCCCTCGCCGCCGGCCTCGACGTGGACACCGCCATCCAGTACGGCATGGCGGCCGGCGCCCTGGCCACCACCAAGGCAGGAGCCAGCCCCTCGCTCCCCGGCAGGGACGAGGTCGAGCCACTGGTCAACACCTCCATGGAAGGAGCCACCCGATGAGGCGCAACCAAGGAACGCTCAACGCCCAGCTCGCCCGCGTGATCTCCGAGCTCGGCCACACGGACACGATCGTGGTCACCGACGCGGGACTGCCCATCCCGAGGGAGGTGGAACGCGTGGACCTGGCCGTCAGGGAGAACCTGCCGCGTTTCCTCGACCTGCTGGACGCGGTGCTCGACGAGGTGGCCGTGGAGGGCGTGCGGCTGTCCGAGGAGATCAAGCAGCACAGCCCGGACATGCTGGCCGCGATCGAGGAGCGGTTCGACCGGCTCGGCCTGACGCTGGCGTTCCTGCCGCACACCGAGTTCAAGCAGGCCACCGCCGGAGCCAGGGCGGCCGTGCGCTCCGGCGAGTTCACCCCGTACGCCAACGTCCTGCTCACCGCGGGCGTCGTGTACTGATCGGGAGCCTGGCATGCATCTCCAGCTGGCCGATGTGCGCAAGTCCTTCGGCGACAACAGCGTTCTGCGCGGCGTCAGCTTCGACGTCGGACCCGGCGAGGTCGTGGCGCTCGTCGGGGAGAACGGGGCGGGCAAGTCCACGCTCACCCGGGTGATCTCCGGCGCGCACCAGCCCGACTCGGGACGGCTGCTGATCGACGGGACCGCGACGGTGCTCAAGGACCCGCAGGCCGCGATGGCGCAGGGCATCGAGGTCATCTACCAGGAGTTCCAGCAGAACCTGTTCCCGCACCTCAGCGTGGCCGAGAACATGTACGTGCTGGACCGCGAGCGCGTCTTCGGCCGCCTGTTCGTCTCCAAGCAGCGCATGGCCGCCGAGGCCAGGCAGGCGCTGCGCCGCCTCGGCATGGAGATCGACGTGCATCGCCAGGTCAGCGAGCTGAGCGTGGCCGAGCGGCAGATGCTCGAGATCGCCAAGGCGATGACGCACGAGCTGCGGCTGATCATCCTCGACGAGCCGACCGCGGCGCTCGACGAGCAGGAGTCCGAGCAGCTCTTCGCCCAGGTGAACCGGCTGCGCGAGGCCGGCGTCTCGGTGATCTACATCAGCCACCGGCTGGACGAGGTCTTCGCCCTGTCGGACCGCATCGTCGTGCTGCGCGACGGCCGGGTCACGCTCGACGCCCCCACCGAGCGGCTCACCCCGGCCGAGGTCGTCACCGCGATGGTCGGCGACGCCGTGGACGACTTCTACCCCAAGGACCGCAACGCCGGGGACGAGGTCGTGCTGGAGGTGCGCGGCGGTGGCGGCACCCGCTTCCACGACATCGATCTCCAGGTCAGGGCCGGCGAGGTGGTCGGCATCGGCGGCGTGGTCGGCTGCGGGCGCAGCGACCTGCTGCGCGCGCTGTTCGGCCTGCAGCCGATGACCGGCGGGTCCGTGCTCGTGGACGGCTCCGGCGTACGCGTCGCGAGCGTCCAGGACGCGATCGGCAGCCGGATCGCCTACCTGTCGCCCGACCGGCAGGCGGAGGGCCTGTGCATGGGCCAGTCGGTCGAGGCGAACGTGTC
Source organism: Nonomuraea sp. NPDC051941 (assembly GCF_044593615.1). Classification (NCBI taxonomy): domain Bacteria; kingdom Bacillati; phylum Actinomycetota; class Actinomycetes; order Streptosporangiales; family Streptosporangiaceae; genus Nonomuraea; species Nonomuraea sp. NPDC051941. The sequence goes on along the minus strand of NZ_JBIUCF010000024.1, from coordinate 192,030 downwards.
GCTGGCCTCGCTGCGCGACTTCAGCTCCGGGAGCGGAGTCGTACGGCGCGGCAAGGAGCGCGCCGCCACCGGCGCGGTCATCTCGGAGCTGCGGGTGCGCGCCGCCTCCCCGTCGATCGCGGTCAGCTCGCTGTCCGGCGGCAACCAGCAGAAGGCCCTGTTCGCCAAGTGGGTGATGACCCGGCCGCGGGTGCTGCTCATGGACGAGCCGACCCGCGGCGTGGACGTCGGGGCCAAGACCGAGATCTACCGGATCATCAACCAGCTCACCGCGGACGGCGTCGCCGTCCTGCTCGTGAGCTCCGACCTGCCGGAACTCGTCGCCATGTCCGACCGCGTGGTCGTGATGCGCGAGGGACGGCTCGTCGCCGAGCTGACCGGCGACGACCTCGACGAGCAGTCCATCCTCAAGCACGCACTGGTAGGTGCCGCATGACCTCGAAGCTCAAGACCGTCGCGGGCCGGCTGCGCGCGGTGTGGATGCTCCTCCTGGTAGGGATCGTCCTCTCGGTGGCCTCGCCGGTCTTCCTCACCCCGACGAACCTGCTCAACGTCGCGCTCGCGACCTCCGTGGCCGCGCTGCTCGCGGCCGGGCAGACCTATGTGATCATCCTTGCCGAGATCGACCTGTCCGTGGGCTCGGCGCTCGGCTTCTCCGCCGTCGTCACCGCCCTGACGCTCGGCCCGTACGGGCTGATCCCCGCGCTGGCCGCGGGCCTGGCGACCGGCGCGGCCATCGGGCTGGTCAACGGCCTGCTCGTGACCAGGACCAGGATGCCGTCGTTCATCGCGACGCTGGCCACGATGTCGGTGTTCGCGGGGCTGACCCTGCACATCACCTCGGGCAACCCGATCCCGGTGACGGACTACGACTTCCAGGGGATCGGGCAGGCTCGGTTCGCGGGCGTGCCGGTGCCGGTGTGGATCATGCTGGTGGCGTTCGGGATCTTCGGGTACGTCCTGGCCCGCACCCGCTTCGGCCGTTACGTCTACGCCACCGGCGACAACGTCGAGGCCGCCCGGCTGTCCGGCATCAGGGTACACCGCGTCAAGATCCTCGCCTTCGTCATCAGCGGCGTGCTGGCGTCCCTGGCCGGGTTCATCATCACCGCCCGGCTGTCCACGGCCCAGCCGACCGCCGGCGCCGGCCTGGAGCTGGACGCCATCGCGGCCGTCATCATCGGCGGCACCAGCCTGGCCGGCGGTCGCGGCACCCTGCTCGGCACCCTCGTCGGGGCGCTCGTGCTCGGCGTCATCGACAACGGCATGAACCTGCTCGACGTCTCCCCGTTCCTTCAGGACGTGGTGAAGGGCCTGGTCATCCTCCTGGCCGTCTTCCTCGACCGCAACGTGGACATCCTGCGCAGGCTCGTGCCACGCAGGGCCGAATCCCCCGTCCGTACCCCAGAACTCGCCCAGCACATCTAAAGGAAAGATCCATGCGCACTCCCCGCAAACTCGTCGCCGTCGCGATCCTGGCCGCCGTCTCCCTCACCGCCTGCAGCCGGGGCGGCGAGGAGGCGACCACGGGCGCCTCCCAGGCGTCCGGCAAGAAGGACGCCACGATCATCATGAGCACGCTCGGCAACCCGTTCTTCATCAGCGTGAAGGACGGCGCCGAGGCCCAGGCCGCCAAGAGCGGCATCACCCTGAACGTGCAGAACGCCGACAACTCCGACGCCACCTTCCTCAACCAGGCGACGACCGCCATCTCCAAGCAGACCGGGATCCTCATCCTCGACCCGGTGGGCAGCCAGTCGGCCAGCAGCTCCGTCACCCAGGCGAACTCGGCGAGCATCCCCGTGATGGCCTTCGACCGTAAGCCGTCCGGCGGCAAGCTGGCCACGTTCGTCGGCTACGACGCCGTCCAGGCCGGCAAGAACGCGGCCGACGCGCTGGCCGAGGCCGTCGGCGGCAAGGGCAAGGTCGTCGAGATCCAGGGCATCCTCGGCACCAACGTGGCCCAGGACCGCAGCAAGGGCTTCCAGCAGCAGATCGCCACGCACAAGGACATCAAGGTCGTCGCCACGCAGGCGGCCGACTTCGACCGGGCCAAGGCCCTGAACGTCATGACGAACGTGCTGCAGGCCAACCCCGACATCGACGGCGTGTACGCGGCCAACGACGAGATGGCCATGGGCGTGCTGTCCGCGCTCAAGGCCCGCAACCTGGTGGGCAAGGTCAAGGTCGTCGGCAACGACGGCATCGCCGACGCGCTGGCCGCCGTCGCGGCGGGCGAGATGTACGCCACGAACGCCGAGTCGCCGTTCGCGCTCGGGCAGAAGGTGGTCTCGCTGGCCTCCGACGTCCTGGGCGGCAAGCAGGTGCAGGCCGACGAGACGCTGCAGGGCAAGCTCGTCAAGAAGGACAACGTGAAGGAGTACGCGGACTACCTCGTCGGCCTCGGCGACAAGTCCGGCGTCCCGGACAGCCTCAAGTAGGACCCCCGGCCCATGGCGACCCCCGGTTCCGGGGGTCGCCATTACGGCTTTGTGGCGGTATCGCGCGACCGCTCGCCGGCCCGGATGATCCGCCTCCTGGTCGGCCTGCTGCGGGACCTGCCGGCCGATCCGTGCGACGCGCTGCTTCGATTGCGTACGGAAGTCGCCGCCACGCCGTAAGTTACTGACAAGTAGGGGCTTCCTTACTTACCGAGTACTCGGTAGGTTGCGAGTAATTCACACCGTGGTAACCGGACCAGTGAGTCGGTCGGCGTCGAAGAGGAGGCACGCATGGCACGAGCGGAGAGTGGCCGGGTCCGCCGCCCGGCCGCCGCGCGACGGGAGCAGATCCTCGCCGTCGCCGCGGACGCGTTCGCCATCGCGGGCTTCCGGGGTACGAGCCTGGCCGAGGTGGCCCAGAAGGTCGGAGTCTCCCAGCCGGGGCTGCTGCACCACTTCGACAGCAAGGAATCCCTCATCCTCGCGGTGCTCCAGCAGCGCGACCTCCAAGACGAGCAGCACGTCGAAGCGCAGTTCCAGGGTGTGGAGGTTACCACCAGGGAATGGCTGATGGCGTTCTGCCGCCGCAACGAGACCCAACCCGGCCTCGTCCGGCTGTTCACCGTCCAGTCGGCCGAGAGCCTCAACCCGGCGCACCCGGCCCACGACTTCTTCTACCAGCGCAACCAGCGAGTCCGCGGCCGGATCGCCCGGCTGGTCATCGCCGACCAGGAGAAGGGACGGCTGTCCCCGTCCCTCGATCCGGCCGCCACGGCCGCCGAACTGGTCTCTCTGATGAACGGCCTGCAACTGCAATGGCTCCGCGACCCCGCGACCGACATGTGCGGGCTCTTCGAGACGAGTCTGCTGCGGCTCGAAGCGATCCCGAGCACGAAGGCCTGACCTTCCAGAAACACCCCCCGGTGCCGGTCCCGCGTGGACCGGTGCGTCAGTCGGCATGACGACGCAAGCGCAGGCGGCGTCGTCCCCGGCTTCACGAGGAGTTCCACCATGCGCACAGGCGTACAAAGCCGTCCATACTCCCGTCCGAATCTCCGAGTCCTGCTGGCGCTGGCCCTGTCGTCCGCGTTGACGGCAGGCTGCCAGTCCGCGGTCCAGCTGGAGCGGCAACAAGCCGCCGGCGGGTCCACCGCGAGCTGCCGCGAGGGCGGCACGCTGGTCGTCGCCAGCGCCCAGCCGCCCATCCCCGGCCGGGTGCTCGCCCAGGGTGCCGCGAACCTGTTCTGGGTACGCGGGGTCTTCGAACCGCTCATGAGCGTCAAGGACGGCGACATTGCGAACCCGGTCCCGTTGCTGGCCACCGCGTGGAAGGTCGGCGCCGACGACCGGACCGCCACGCTCAGCCTGCGCCAGGGCGTGACCTTCCATTCCGGCCGCCCCTTCACCTCGGCCGACGTGCTGTTCACCTTCAAACAGGCGCTCGAACCGGCGAGCCCGTCGAACGACAAGCAGATCATCGGCGGCTGGCGGCTCAAGGCGACCGGCGACCACGAGGTGACGATCGAGTCCGAGACACCCCTGTCGCCCGTGCTGGCGAGCGTCCTCGACGACACCCCCATCGTGGACTCGCAGACCTACAAGGACCTCGCCGACGGCTCGAAGTTCATCGGGACCGGGCCGTACAAGGTGGAGCGGTACCAACCGGGCGCCCAGCTCGTGCTGGTCCGCAACGACCGTTACTGGCAGCGGGGCCTGCCGCACCTCGACCGCATCGAGAACGTGGTCATCGCGGACTCGACCGCTCAGCTCGCCGCGCTGCGGTCCGGGCGGACGCAGCTGGCCTCCGGCCTGACGACGCAGGACGCCGCCACCGTCACCCAGAAGGGCGGCCAGTTCCAGCTCTACGAGGGCCAGCAGGTGCTGTACTCCCTCGTCCTGGACACCGCGAGCGGAGCGTTCGCCAAGAAGGAGGCCCGCCAGGCCGTCGGGTACGCCATCGACCGCGACCGCATCAAGCAGCAGGTCTTCAGCGGCCTCGGCGAGACCGGCGGCCTGGTGTGGCCGGCCGGACCGGAGTACCCCAAGGACCGCGAGAACGCCTACCGCCACGATCCCGCCCGGGCACGGGAGCTGATCAAGGAAGCCGGCGCGAGCGGGGCCGAGGTGCCGATCACCATCATCAACAACCCCCAGCTGCAGGCCGTGTACCAGATCATCGCCAACAACCTCACCGACGTCGGGCTCCGGCCGAAGCTGGTCGCCCTGCCCGCGCCGGACTACCAGTCACGGCTGGCCGCCGGGAAGGGCGGCAACTACCTGTCCTTCCGCGGGCAGGTGCCCAGCCCGTCGCTGGTCGCGCAGACGAATCCGGACGTACGCCTGCAAGGCGCCCACCGCACCTTCACCAGCAAGGAGTACACCGCTCTCGTGCGCGGGGTGATCGAGGCGGGCGGCGGGCAGGCCGGAGCGGAGGCGGTGCAGAAGCTCACCGCGTACATGCTTGACCAGGCGGTCCAGCACGTGCTGGTGAGGACGCCGGCCATCACGGTCAAGTCCACGGCCGTCCAGGGGTTCTCCCTGGTCTCCGGCGGGCTCCTCTCGCGTGAGACGTGCCTGGTCCGATGATCCGCTACCTGGTCAAGCGCGTCCCGTCGGTGGTCCTGGTGCTGCTGGCCACCAGCGTGATCGCGTTCCTGCTGCCGCGGCTGACCCCCGGCGATCCGGCCGCCGTGATCGCCGGCCCGGAGGCCACCCCCGAGACCATCGCCGCCGTCCGCGCCCAGCTGGGCCTGGACCAGCCGCTGGTGTCGCAGTACCTGAGCTGGATGGGGGGCCTGTTCACCGGCGACCTCGGGCGGTCCTTCCAGTACGGCCGTCCGGTGGCCGAGCTGATCGCGACCCGGGTCGGCAGCACCGTGGAGCTGGCGGTGCTGGCCGGGCTGTTCCTGGCCGTGGTCGGGATCGGCCTGGGCGTGCTGGCCGGCTCCGCCCGCTCGCGGTGGTCGCGTGCGCTCGCCGACGCGACGAACACCAGCCTGCTGGCCGCGCCCCCGTTCCTGGTCGGGCTGCTGCTCATCCTGGCGTTCGGGGTCGCGATCCGGATCCTGCCCATCAGCGGGGAGATGTCGGTGCTGGAGCGCCCGGACCTCGGGCTGCAGTACCTGCTGCTGCCCTCGCTGGCGCTGGCCCTGCCGATGTTGGCCGGGGTGGCGCGGCTGGTGCAGACCTCGATGCTGGCAGTGCGCCAGGAGGACTTCGTCGACCTGGCGGTGGCCAAGGGCGTGCCGACCCGGCGGATCAGCGTCCGGCACGTGCTGCGCAACAGCCTCGGCCCGGCGGTGGTGGCGATCGGGATCAGGTTCGGCGACCTGCTGGCGGGCGCGGTGGTCATCGAGGCGATCTTCGCCAGGAACGGGCTGGGGCAGCTGGCCGTCTCGGCCGCGCAGAGCGCCGACTACGCGGTCATCCAGGTGCTCATCGTCGGCACGGTGCTCATCGCCGTGATCGCGCAGCTGCTGACGGAGATCTCCCTGGCCGCCCTCGACCCTCGCATCCGATTGGGGCAGTGACATGACGATTGCGAAGAGAGCGCCCGTGATCGCGGCGGGGGAGAAGCCGGTCCGGCGGCGGCGCGAGCGCGGCGGCGCGCCGGCCCGCTACGCGCAGGCGTTCCGGACCCCGAAGGGGCTCGCGGGGGCCGTGCTGCTGACGCTGCTGGTCGCGCTGGCCCTGCTCGCGCCGGTGCTCGCCCCCGGTGGCTACGACCAGCAGGCCAGGGACGCGCTCGCCGGGCCGTCCATGGGACATCCGCTGGGCACCGACGAGTTCGGCCGCGACATCGTGGTGCGGACGCTGTACGGCCTGCGTACCGACCTGAGCCTGATCCTCACCGCGGTGCCGGTGAGCATGGCGATCGGCACCCTGCTCGGCCTGTCCGGCTACGTGTCGCGCAGGCTCGGCTCGGTGACCCAGCGCGTGCTGGACATCATCCTCGGCTTCCCCGGCCTGATCCTCGGCATCATGATCGTCATGATGATCGGCGCCGGCTGGAAGGCGCTGTTCACGGCGATCGTCATCGCCGGTCTGCCCGGCTTCGGCCGGCTCGCCCGCGCGGGCCTGCTCGCCCAGCAGCAGCGGGAGTACGTGCTGGCGGCCCGGGTGCTCGGCGTGCCGCGCTCGACGGTGATGGTCCGCCACATCCTGCCCAACGTGGCCGACCCGATCCTCGTGCAGGCCACCGTGTTCATGGTGGTCGCGATCTTCATCGAGGCAGGGCTGAGCATCGTCGGGCTCGGGATCAACCCGCCGAACCCGTCGCTGGGCGCGATGCTCAACGTGGGCGCCCGCTACATCGACAGCCTGCCCTCCTACGTGCTCGGCCCCGGACTCGTCCTGCTGCTGCTCGCGCTGGCCTTCACCCTCCTGTCCGACGCTCTGAACCAGGCGGCGAACCGACGATGAACGACTCCCTGCTGGAGGTGCGCGGCCTGCGTACCCAGTTCGACACGCCGGACGGCGTGGTCCACGCGGTCAACGACGTGACGTTCTCGATCAGCCCCGGGCAGATCGTCGGCATCGTGGGGGAGTCGGGCTCCGGCAAGTCCGTGGCCGCCCGCTCGATCCTGCGCATGGTGCGTCCCCCGGGCCGGATCACCTCGGGGGAGGTGCGCTACCGCGGCACGGATCTGCTGACCCTGCCGGAGAAGCGGATGCGGGAGCTGCGCGGCCGGGAGATCGCGATGGTGTTCCAGGACCCGCAGTCCGCGCTCAACCCCGCGATGACCGTCGGCGACCAGATCGCCGAAGCGCTGATCGTGCACGGCACCGGCAAGCGGGCGGCCCGGCGGCGGGCCCTGGAGCTGCTGGTCCAGGTCGGCATCCCCGACGCCGAGCGCCGGATCGGCGACTACCCCCACCAGTTCTCCGGCGGCATGCGGCAGCGCGTCGTGATCGCGGTGGCCCTGGCCGGCTCGCCCTCGCTGCTGATCGCCGACGAGCCGACGACCGCGCTGGACGTGACCGTCCAGGCGCAGATCCTGCGGCTGCTCGGCCGGCTCCGCGACGAGCTGGGCATCGCGGTACTGATGATCACCCACGACATGGGCGTGGTGGCCGAGATGTGCGACGAGGTCGTCGTGATGTACGGCGGCCGGGTCATGGAACGCGGCCCGGTGGACGTCATCTTCGGCCGCCCGGAGCTGCCGTACACCGCCGACCTGCTCGCGGCCATGCCCCGCATCGACGAGCACTCCGCGGGGCGGCGCCTGCCCTCCATCCCCGGCGCTCCCCCCGACCCTGCCCGCCTGCCGGAAGGCTGCCCCTTCCACCCGCGCTGCCGCCTGAGCGAGGACGTCTGCGCGCGTGAGGTGCCGCAGCTGTCGCCGCGCGGCGGCGACGGGCACCTGGCCGCCTGCCACGTCACGCGGCGCGGCGCGGCGATCCCGCCGATGCGCACCGCCGCCGCCGAGGGCCGGCGCGACCGGACACCGGTGCCGCTGCTGCAGATCGACGGCCTGCGGGTGGACGTCGCCGCCGACAGGGCGGGACTGATCCGGCGCCACCGGCCGGTGTACGCCGTCGACGGGGTCAGCCTCACGGTGTCCAGCGGGGAGACCGTCGGGCTGGTGGGCGAGTCCGGCTGCGGCAAGTCCACCCTGGCCCGCACCATCGTCGGCATCAACGCGGCGGCCTCGGGGTCGGTCCGCGTCGGGGCCGGCGCCAAGGAGCTGCGGGAGACGGTGCAGTACGTGTTCCAGGACCCGTACGCGTCGTTGAACCCGCGGCGCACCATCCGCCAGTCCCTGGACGAGGCGCTCGCCGTGCGCGGCCTGCCGGCAGGCGAGCGGGGCGCCGAGGTGGTGGCGCTCATGGAGCGCGTCGGCCTCAGCGAGCGCCACCTCGACCGCTACCCGCACGCCTTCTCCGGGGGGCAGCGCCAGCGCATCGGCATCGCCCGCGCTCTCGCGGCCCGGCCGAAGCTGCTGGTGCTCGACGAACCCGTCTCGGCGCTGGACGTGTCGATCCAGGCGCAGATCATCAACCTGCTGGAGTCCCTGCGTGACGAGCTCGATCTCGGCTACCTGTTCATCGCCCACGACCTCGCGGTGGTGCGGCACCTCAGCGACCGGGTCGCCGTGATGTACCTGGGCCGGTTCGTCGAGATCGGCGACGCCGAGTCGGTCTACACCGCGCCGCAACATCCGTACACGGCGGCGTTGCTGGCCTCGTCGCCGGTCCCGGACACCGCCGGGCGTGCCCGCGAGCGGATCGTGCTCGGCGGGGACCTGCCCAGCCCCAGGAATCCGCCGACCGGCTGCCGGTTCCGCACCCGCTGTCCGATCGGGCCGCTGAACCGCCCGGACCGTACGGTCTGCGTCGAGCGGGCGCCGGAGCTCACCCCCACCGAAACGGGGCAGCTGGCCGCGTGCCACTTCGCCGGAGAGCTGGACGCCACCGGAGCGGTGGCATGAGCGCCTGCTGCACCCCGGGCCGCCCGCCGTTCGGCGCGCCGGCGGCGGCGGCGCCCCTGCGGGCGGGGCGCGGCTCCGACGCCGGGATGGTGCGGCTGCCCGGCGGGCGGTTCCGGATGGGCAGCGAGGACGCCGAGGGCTTCCCCTCCGACGGTGAGGGCCCGGTCCGCTCGGTGGAGCTCTCGCCGTTCCTCATCGACCGCTGCGCAGTAACGAATGACGATTTTTCGGGATTCGTGGCCGAGACGGGCTTCGTCACGGAAGCCGAACGCATCGGCTGGTCCTACGTCTTCGTCCGCTTCCTGAACCGGGACCTGCGCCGGATCTCGCCGCGGCCCGAGGTCACCCCGTGGTGGGCGGCCGTCCGAGGGGCTGACTGGCGCCATCCCGAAGGGCCGGGGAGCGGCCTGGACGACCGCGGCGACCATCCGGTCGTCCACGTGTCCTGGCACGACGCCGGCGCCTACGCCCGCTGGGCCGGCAAGCGGCTGCCGACCGAGGCGGAGTGGGAGTACGCCGCCCGAGGCGGCCACGACCAGCGGCGTTACCCGTGGGGCGACGAGCTCACCCCCGAGGGCCGGCACCTGGCCAACATCTGGCAGGGCCGCTTCCCGGTCACGAACACGGCCGAGGACGGCTACGCGGGGACCGCCCCGGCGCACGCGTTCCCGCCCAACGACTTCGGCCTGCACAACATGGCGGGCAACGCCTGGGAGTGGTGCGCCGACTGGTGGGGCACGGACCACCCCGCGCAGGCGCGGAACCCGGCCGGTCCGCCCTCGGGCACCGACAGGGTGACGCGCGGCGGCTCGTACCTCTGCCACGCCTCCTACTGCAACCGCTACCGGGTCGCCGCCCGCTCGCACAACACGCCGGACACCTCCGGAGGCAACACCGGCTTCCGCTGCGCCCGTGATCTCGACTGACCGACACACGAAGGGTTTCCATGCGCGTCATCTACATCGACGTCGACACGCTCCGAGCCGACCACACGCAGCCCTACGGCTACCAGCGGCCGACCACGCCGAACCTGCAGGCACTGGCCGACAAGGGCGTGGTGTTCGAGCGTTACTACTGCTCCGACTCGCCCTGCCTGCCCTCGCGCACCGCGCTGACCAGCGGGCAGTTCGGCATCACGAACGGCGTCGTCGGGCACTTCGGCGAGGCCGCCAGGTTCCGCCTCGACTCCGGCCACGGCAACCATCCCGAACGCCCGCTGCTCGGCCAGCGGCTGGGCGAGCACGGCTACTACACGGCCGCCGTGTCGATGTTCGCCGAGCGGCACCGGGCCTACTACTTCCTGGGCAACTTCCGCGAATCGATCCGGGCCAGCAACGAGCTCAACGACGAGGACGGGCGCGACATCAACCGGGTCGGGCTGGACTGGATCCGCCGGCACGCGCACGAGGACGACTGGTACCTGCACCTGACCTACTGGGAGCCGCACACGCCGTACCTGACCGAGCCGGGCTGGACCGAGCGGGCGGCCGCCTCCGGGCCGCCCCCGGCCTGGCCCGACCAGGAGGCCATCGACGGCCACGCGGAGGTCTACGGGCCGCGCAGCGCCCTCGACCTGCACTATTCCGTCCTGCCGCGCAGCTCCCCGGTCCCGCACAACATGCCGGAAGCCATCCGCACCCGAGCCGACTTCGAGCACCTCATCAACGGGTTCGACGGCACGATCATGTACTGGGACAGCCTGTTCGGCGAGCTGCTGGCCACGCTGGAGGAGCTCGGCATCGCCGGCGAGACCGCGATCATCGTGAGCGCCGACCACGGGGAGTCCTTCGGCGAGAACGGCTCCTACGCCGAGCACGGGCACGCCAACGAGCCGGTCCACCGGGTGCCGCTGGTCGTCTACTGGCCGGGCGTCACCGACGACCTGCCCGAGGACGCGCGCCGCTGCGACGCCCTGCTGTACAACATCGACCTCGCCCCCACGCTCTGCGACCTGCTGGACATCCCGGCCCCGGGCGGGTGGCAGGGCGACTCGTTCGCCGACGCGGTACGCGGGTCCGAGATCCCGTCGCGCCCGTACCTGGTGCTCGGCCACGGGGCCCACACCTACCAGCGGGCGGTCCGCACCCGCGACCACCTCTACATGCGGACCTACCATCCGGGCAGCTTCCGTGCCGAGTGGGAGCAGCTCTTCAACGTCACCGCCGACCCGCACCTCACCACCGATCTGATCGAGAAGGAGCCGGAGCTGGCGGCGCAGATGCGTACGCACCTGTCGGAATGGTGGCACACCTACGCGGGCCGGCCGGGCGCGCTGCCCGACCCCATGCAGGCGACGCTGCAGGTCGGGCCGACCTACTACAACGACCCGGTCCGCTACATGGAGCACCTGCGCGCCACCGGCCGCGCCCACCTCGCGGACGACCTGGCGGAGCGGCTGTCCACCGCCACCGGTGCCACGCCGGTCTCGTGGCACGCCACGGAGGCCGCCTGGACGCCCGAGCGGCACGCCGCGTGGGAACGCAGAATCGCCGCGGCCGGCCACAAGGGCTCCTGATGGCCGTCCGCGCCACCTATGACGTGAACGGCCGCTGAGGAGACCGCATGCCACCGAACATCCTGCTGATCACCGCGGACGACATGGGCGGCGACACCCCGGGCTGCTTCGGCGGCCCGGCGGAGGTGACCCCCGCCCTGGACCGGCTCGCCGCCGAGGGGATGACCTTCGGCCGCGCGCACGTGGCCATCGCGGTGTGCCAGCCCAGCCGGTCCGCGATCATGACCGGTCGCTGGCCGCACCGCAACGGCGCGCAGGGCTTCGAGCCGATCGCCGACGGAGTGCCGGTGCTCACCCGGGTCCTGCGCGAGGCCGGGTACATGTCGGGCATCCTCGGCAAGGTGGAGCATCTGCAGCCGGTGGAGGCGTTCGGCTGGGACTATACGCGCGGCATGCGCGAGCTGGGGATGGGACGGGATCCGCGCGCCTACGGCGAGGCGTCGCGGCGGTTCATGGAGGAGGCGGCCGCACAGGGGCGGCCCTGGTTCCTCATGGCCAACGCGCACGACCCGCACCGGCCGTACTCCGGCAGCCAGGACGAGCTGGACCGGTTCCCGGCCGAGGCCCGGGCCTCCTACCCGGCCCCGTCGAAGGTCTTCGGGCCGGCGGACGACGTCGGAGGCGTGCCCGGGTTCCTCCCCGACCTGCCGGAGGTGGCGCGGGAGTACCGCGAGTACCTGAGCTCGTCCCGCCGCTGCGACGACGTCGTCGCCGAGGTGCTGCGCGCGCTGGAGGAGAGCGGCGCCGCGGGGGACACCCTGGTGGTGTTCCTGTCGGACAACGGGATCGCCGTGCCGTTCGCCAAGGCGAACTGCTACCTGCAGAGCAGCCGGACCCCGCTGATCGTCCGCTGGCCCGGGGTGACCCGCCCGGGCGGGCGCGAGAACACCGCGTTCGTGTCGATGATCGACCTGTTCCCCACGTTCTGCGCGGCGGCGGGCCTGCCCGGACCGGCCGGGCTGGACGGGCGGACCCTGCTCCCCCTGCTGCGCGGGGAGCCCCAGGACGGCCGGGACGCGGTGTTCACCGTGTTCCACGAGACGGCGGCGAAGGGCCGGTACGAGATGCGGTGCCGGCAGGACGACCGCTTCGGCTACATCTGGAACGAGTGGTCCGACGGCACCCGGGAGTACCGGGCCGAGAACATGATGGGACGCACCTGGCCGGCGATGCTCGCCGCCGCCTCCGGCGACGAGCGGCTCGCCGAGCGCGCCCGTTTCTACCGGCACCGGACGCCCGAGGAGCTCTACGACCTGCACGCCGACCAGCATTCGCTGGCCGACCTGTCCGGCGACCCGGATCGCCGGAAGGACCTCGACGCGGCGCGGCAGGACCTGCTCGCGTGGATGGCCGGGACCGGCGACCCGCTGCTCGACACCTACCGGGCCTACCTCCAGGGGGCCGCCGTCAAGGCGCTCGACCACCCCGGCGCCGGTTGAGGGGTGTCAGGCCCGGTCGGCCGGCTCGAGAAGGGGGCTATCCGCTATATTGCAAATGCAGCATAGGCGTTGCGATATTTGCAATGAAGGAGTGCTCTCATGCGCGTGGTCACGTGGGCGGCGGTGGATCGGATCGCTCAGCAGGACGGCCCGATCACGGAACCCTCGGACGGGCAGGTCCTCGGACGCCGGCGCCCGCGGAGGGTGAGTGGCCGATGAGACCCGCAGACGTGCTCGCGATCGGCGAGACCATGGTCATGGTCACCCCGACGGCGGGCGGCCGCCTCGACGCGGACAGCGCGTTCATCCTGCGCCCCGGCGGCGCGGAGTCGAACGTCGCCGCGCTGCTCGCCCGGCTCGGCCACGCCACGGCCTGGGCGAGCGCCGTCGGCCGCGACCCCCTCGGCGACCTGGTTCTCGACGCGCTGCGCGGGCACGGCGTGGACGTCGATCTGGTCCGCCGCGACGACGAGCGGCCCACCGCCGTGTACTTCAAGGACCCGACCGCCTCCGGCACCCGCGTCTACTACTACCGGCGCGGCTCGGCCGCCTCGGCCATGACCGTGGCCGAGGTCGCCGGCTGGGCCGCCCGGCCGTCCAGGATCACGCACATCTCCGGCATCACCGCGGCCATCTCCCCGCAGTGCCTGGAGCTGACCAGGCACATCGTGTTCGACCGGCCGCTCGGACCGGCCACGGTCAGCTTCGACGTCAACCACCGGCCGAGCCTGTGGAAGGACGGCGACGCCCCGGCCGTGCTCCTGGAGCTCGCCCAGCGCGCCGACATCGTCTTCGTCGGGCGCGACGAGGCGGCGGCGCTGTGGGGGACCTCCGACGCCGAGAGCGTGCGCCGGCTCATCGACCGGCCCCCGTACCTGATCGTCAAGGACGCCGCGATCGAGGCGGTCGCCTTCACCCCGGAGGGCGTCCATCGGGCGCCGTCGACGCCGGTCGAGGTGCTCGACGCCGTCGGCGCGGGGGACGCCTTCGCGGCCGGCTGGCTGAGCGGGTTCCTCGACGGCCGGGACGAGCTCACCCGCCTGCGGCTGGGACACTACGCGGCTTCCCGTGTCCTGACGTCCCCGGCCGACATGGCCGATCTTCCTCCCGCCGGTGAGATCGTCTCGCTGCTCGGACAAGGAGCGCACCAGCATGTCGCAGACCGTCGCACGGGCCATTGACATCGTCGGGTTCGTCTCCGTACGTCACCGCACGCTCGGCGAGATCGCCGATCACCTCGGCGTGCACAAGTCCACCGCGCTGCGCCTGCTGCAGACGCTGGAGGAAGGCGGTTTCGTACGGCGCGTCCCCGGCGGCGTGTACGGCATGGGCTTCCAGCTCATCGCGCTCGGCCAGCTCGCGCTGGACCAGGTCGAGGCCCGCTCGCTCGCGCACCCGATCCTGCACGGCCTGAGCGAGCGCTACGGCCAGACGGTCCACCTGGGAGAGCTGGCCGGGGACCAGGTCATCTACGTGGACAAGATCGACGGCCGGGGCACCGTGGCCATGGGCTCGCGCATCGGGCTGCCCGCCCAGCCGCACACCGCTGCCGTCGCCAAGGTCATCTTCGCCTACCAGGACGCCACGACCCGGGCGCGGGTCATGGAGCACATCACGTTCACCCGCTTCACCCCCAAGACGATCACCACCGCCGAGGCGCTCGCGGCCGAGCTCGCCCTGACCAGGGAACGGGGCTGGGCCGAGGACGACGGCGAGCACGAGGACTACATCAACTGCGTGGCGCTGCCGGTCTTCGACGCCCGGGGCAAGGTCACGCACGCCATCTCGATCACCGCTCTGCGGGCGGTCGTACCACTGGAAGAGCTGCGCGCGTACGTCGACGACCTGCGCGACGCGGCCCACGAGATCTCCAAGAGTCTGGGCTGGGGAGGAGACCGCTATGGACGCCGCTGACTTCTTCGACACACACCTCGGGAGATGCCCGATTCTGGGTATCTTCCGCCACCTCGACCCCGTGGACACCGTGGCCATGTGCGAGCGCGCCTGGGCGTTCGGCGTCGAGCTCATCGAGGTGCCCGTGCAGACGCCCGACGCGCTGCCGTCCCTGCGCGCGGCGCTGGACGCCGCCCGGGCCAACGGCAAGAGCGTCGGAGCGGGTACGGTCACCACGGCCGAGCAGCTGACCGCCGTCAGCGACCTGGGCGCCGCCTTCACCGTCGCGCCCGGACTTCACCCCGAGGTCGTGGCGGAGACGCTGCGGCTCGGGCTGCCGCACCTGCCGGGCGTGGCCACCTCCACGGAGATCGCCACCGCCCTCGGTCACGGGTTCACCTGGCTGAAGGCGTTCCCCGCCGCACAGCTCGGGCCCGACTGGATCAAGGCGCAGCTCGCGCCGTTCCCCGGTGTCCGTTTCGTCGCCACGGGAGGTGTCGACGCGGGCAACGCGGCCGCCTTCCTGGCCGCGGGCTGCAGGGGGGTGGCCGTGGGGTCGGCGCTGAGCGATCCGGACGCGCTGGAGCAGCTGCGCAAGGTCACGGATTCCTGACCTCTTGACAGAGGGTGTTCTGCGGGTACGTGTCACACCAGGTCCTGTCACGCGCGCCTGACCAGGTGTTTCATGGGCAATGGGTCGCCGCCGGGGCGCGTTCGCCGCCGGCGGCCACCCGCTGAACCGCCGGAAGGACGACGCACATGGCACAGGACCCGCAGCCGTCGGGCGCGCAAGGCCATCGTCGCCCGGCCGGCTGCCCGACACCTCGCGGACGGAGACATCCATGAAGATCGTGAAGCGGCCGCCGACCGCCAAGCTGCCCGCCGAGTGGTTCACCGGCGACGCCTGGGCCGACGTGATCCTCCGGGGCGAAGACCCCTCCCGCGCGCGGGCGAGCATGGTCAGGTTCGCGCCCGGCGCCCGTACCGCGTGGCACTCGCACGGCCTGGGCCAGACGCTCTACATCGTCGAGGGCGTCGCGCTGATCCAGTCGCGCGGCGGCGAGATCATCGAGGCCCATCCCGGCGACATCGTCCACACGCCGCCGGGCGAGGAGCACTGGCACGGCGCCGCCCCGGACCGGTTCATGATCCACCTGGGGATGTGGGAAGGCGACGACACCGCCTGGCTGGACCACGTCACCGACGCCGAGTACGACGGCCCACGCGTCAGCACGAAGCGTTAGAGGACGGCCTGGTCGGCCAGCTTCTTCACCTGGTCGGCGGGCACCGGAACTCCCGGGGTGTCCACGAACCAGCGGTACGACTCTTCGAAGTCCAGCCCTTCGGGTCGCTGCGACGGGAAGTACGGCTGGACGTAGACGGGGGTGCCGGGCTGGACGCGCCAGCTGTCGGCGATGCTGCCGATGTCCGCCGCGTCATAGCCGAGCGCGTCCAGGAGCCCCGCCACCTGCGCCTTGGCGCCTTCGTCGTCACCCGCGATCGGCAGGGCGCTGCGGTCGGGGGCGCCGGCGGGGCGGGCGAGGGTGAGCAGGCGGTGGAAGTCGATGTTGTTGAACGCCTTGACCACGTGGGCGCCGGCCAGGTGCCGCTGCACCAGGGCGGTGGAGGTCAGCGTCCCGCCGCTCAGCTCCGGGAGGTCGCCGTCGCGGTCGGGATAGTAGTTCATCGTGTCGATGACGGTCTTGCCGGCCAGGTCCGCGGCCGGGAGCTTGCCGTAGGCGTGCAAGGGGATGGTGGCCACCACCAGGTCGCCGGCGCGGGCGGCTTCGGCGGGCGTGGCCGCGGTCGCGTGCTCGCCGATCTCGGCGACGAGGTCGGCGAGAGATTCCGGCCCGCGCGAGTTGCTGAGGACGACGTCGATGCCGGCGGCGACGGCGAGGCGGGCCACCGTGCCGCCGATCATGCCGCTGCCGATGAGGCCGAGAGTCTGAGTCACGGTGTCAGGTCTCCAGTGTTGAATCAGTGCGTCGAAGGTGAAACTGAGTGTCAGGTTAGCTATGCAGTCCTGTCTCTGCAATCCAGGTCCGAATAAGAGGTAGGATCGCGGGGTGACCGAAGCAGCTCGTACGAGCACGCGAGACATCGCACGGGCCGCCGTACGGGCCGAGCTGGCCCAGGTGGCCTTCGACCTGTTCATGCGCGAGGGCTTCGAGAAGGTCACCATCAACGACCTGGCGGAGGCGGCCGGAGTCTCTCGCAGCACGTTCCTGCGCTACTTCGGCACCAAGGAGGACGCCGTCGTCAGCGCGCTCGACGCCCAGGGCGACAAGGTCGCCGCCGCCCTGCGCGCCCGGCCCGCCGGTGAGGACGACTGGACGGCGCTGCGGCGAGCGCTGGACGCCGTCATCGAGCTCTATCACCAGGACCCCGCTGGCACCCTCGCGACGACCCGCCTCATCAAGGACACCCCCGCGCTGTGCGCGCGCCACCGGGAGAAGCAGCACTGCTGGTGGCCCGAGCTGGCCCGGGCCCTCGCCGAGCGCACGGACGCCCCTCGCTCCACGGAGCTGGTCCTGTCGGTGCGGGTGGCCGCCGCCCTCGACTGCCTGAACATCGCCGTCGACCGCTGGACCGCGTCCGACGGCCGGCTCGACCTCGTCGAACTCCTGGACGAAGCCTTCACCGCGCTCGCACCACGATAAGCCGCGACAAGCCGCGACAAGCCGCGACAAGACGCGCGGCCCGTTGTTCCCCCGGCCCGCCTGGCGGGACGGTTCGCTTGCCCGGCGTCGCCTTCGAGCAGCAAGGTCTGCCCGGGAGAACAACGGAAGGATCACGATGGACCCTCGTTCCACAGGTGACGCCGTGGCCGGGCTGCTGGATGCGTACGCCACGCGGACCCCGATCGCGCCGCTCACCACGACATACGCGGACATGTCGGTTTCTGATGCGTACGAGATCCAGCTCGCGCAGGTGGAGGCGTGGCAGGCGGGCGGCGCCCGGATCGTGGGGCACAAGGTCGGCCTGACCTCGGCGGTGATGCGCCGCCAGCTCGGCGTCGATCAGCCCGACTACGGTCACCTGCTCGACGGCATGGCGTACATGGACGGCGCCCCCATCGACGCCGCGCGCTTCCTGCAGCCGCGCATCGAGCCGGAGATCGCCTTCGTCCTCAAGAGACCGCTGGCAGGCCCGGGCGTCACGGCCGCGACGGCGGCGGCCGCGGTGGACTTCGTGCTGCCCGCCCTGGAGATCATCGACTCGCGCATCGCGGACTGGAAGATCACGCTGGCGGACACCATCGCCGACAACGCCTCCAGCGGCGGGTTCGTGCTCGGCACCCGGCCGACGCCGCTCGCGGACGCCGATCTGGCGCTGACCGGCTGCCTGCTGCACCGCAACGGCGAGCTGGTCCAGACGGGCGCCGGCGGCGCCGTACTCGGATCTCCGCTGAACGCGCTGGTGTGGCTGGCGAACGTCCTCGGCGAGCGCAAGGTGGCGCTGGAGGCCGGACACGTCGTGCTGCCCGGCTCGGTCACCGCGGCCATCCCCGTCGAGCGGGGGGACATCGTGACGGCCACGTTCGCCGGGCTCGGCACGGTCACCGCGAACTTCAGGCAGGCGTCGTGAGCAGACTGACGGCGGCCATCGTCGGCCCCGGCAACATCGGCACCGACCTGCTGGTCAAGCTGCTGCGCAGCCAGGCCGTCGAGGTCCACTCCATGGTGGGCGTGGATCCGGGCTCGGACGGCCTGGCCCGGGCCCGTTCGCTCGGCGTCGAGGCCTCGGCGGGCGGCGTGGACTGGCTGCTGGCCCAGGACACCCTGCCCGACCTGGTCTTCGAGGCCACCTCCGCCAAGGCGCACGCGGCCAACGCCCCCCGCTACGCCGAGGCGGGGATCACCGCGATCGATCTCACCCCCGCCGCCGTGGGCCCATTTGTGTGCCCGCCGGTCAACCTGGACACGCTGTCGGACGCGCCCAACCTCAACATGATCACGTGCGGCGGGCAGGCGACGATCCCGATCGTGCACGCCGTCTCCCGCGTGGTCCCGGTGGCGTACGCCGAGATCGTCGCCTCCATCGCCTCCCGCTCGGCCGGTCCGGGCACGCGGGCCAACATCGACGAGTTCACCCAGACCACCGCGCGCGCCATCGAGACGGTCGGCGGCGCCGCCAAGGGCAAGGCGATCATCATCCTCAACCCCGTCACCCCGCCGATGATCATGCGGGACACGGTGTTCTGCGCGATCCCCGCCGACGCCGACACCGCCGCGATCGGCGCGTCGATCGAGGCGATGGCGGCCGAGGTGGCCGCGTACGTGCCCGGCTACACCCTGCGGGCCGAGCCGCAGTTCGACCCGCCGCGCGACATCTGGAACGGCATGGCCCGCGTCGCCGTCTTCCTCGAGGTCCGCGGCAACGGCGACTACCTGCCGCCGTGGGCCGGCAACCTCGACATCATGACCGCCGCGGCCGCCCGCGTCGGCGAGCGACTCGCGAAGGTGGGCGCATGACCGGCAAGATCAGGATCACCGACTCCACCCTGCGCGACGGCAGCCACGCGATGGCCCACCGCTTCACCGAGGAGCAGGTACGCGGCGTCGTGCACGCCCTGGACGGCGCCGGGGTGGAGGTCATCGAGGTCACCCACGGCGACGGGCTGGGCGGCTCGTCGTTCAACTACGGGTTCTCGCTGGAGGACGACATCACGCTCGTCGCCGCCGCCGTGGACGAGGCGGAGAGCGCGAAGATCGCCGTCCTGCTGCTGCCCGGCCTCGGCACGGTCGAGGACCTGCGCAAGGCCCACGGCGCGGGGGCCTCCGTGGCGCGGATCGCCACGCACTGCACCGAGGCCGACGTGTCGCTGCAGCACTTCGCCGCCGCCCGCGAACTGGGCATGGAGACGGTGGGCTTCCTCATGCTGTCGCACCGCATCGGCCCGGCCGAGCTGGCCGCGCAGGCCCGGATCATGGTGGACGGCGGCGCGCAGTGCGTCTACGTGGTCGACTCGGCCGGCGCCCTCGTGCTCGGCGAGGCCCAGGCCCGCGTCAGCGCGCTGGTCGGCGAGATCGGCCACCAGGCGGAGGTCGGCTTCCACGGCCACCAGAACCTCTCGCTCGGCGTCGCCAACTCGGTGCTGGCCACCCAGAACGGCGCCCGCCAGATCGACGGCGCCCTGTGCGCGCTGGGCGCAGGTGCGGGCAACTCGCCCACCGAGGTGCTGGTCGCCACCTTCGAAAGGCTCGGCATCCCGACCGGGGTGAACGTGCAGGGCGCGCTGGCCGCCGCCGAGGACGTGGTCAAGCCGTTCCTGAACCGCCTGCCGTTCGCCGACCGCTCGGCGATCACGCAGGGGTACGCGGGGGTGTACTCCAGCTTCCTGCTGCACGCCGAGCGCGCCGCCGAGCGGTACGGCGTACCGGCCCACGAGATCCTGCAGCGGGTCGGCGAGGCCGGCTACGTCGGCGGCCAGGAGGACATGATCATCGACGTCGCCCTCCAGCTCGTCCAGGAGCGCGACCGGTCCTGACGGGTGTGAGGCCCTGCATCGTCGCAGGTCCGGGGCCTCACGCGAGCCGCGCCGCCCCGAGATCGGGTCCGGCGGGCGGCGGAGTAATCTGCGAGGTGAATCACGAACGTGGCTGACGGAGGGCTTCCATGGCGGATCGGCTGAACGGCACCGTGGCGCTGATCACGGGAGCGTCGAGCGGCATCGGGGCCGCGACCGGGCTGGCGCTGGCCGCCCAGGGAGCCACCGTGGCGCTGGTGGCCAGGCGGGCCGATCGCCTGGAGGAGCTGGCCGACCAGATCCGCGGCCAGGGCGGGACCGCGCTGACGCTCGTGGCCGACGTCGGCGACGAACGGCAGGCCAAGGAGGTCGTGGAGCGCACCGCGACCGAGCTCGGACGGCTGGACACCCTGGTCAACAACGCGGGGGTGATGCTGCTCGGCCCGGCCGCCGACGCGCCACTCGAAGAGTGGCAGCGCATGGTGCAGGTCAACGTGCTCGGCGTGCTCTACTGCGCGCACGCCGCGCTGCCCTACCTGGTACGGGCCGCCGCCGACGGCCCCCGCCAGGTGGCCGACATGGTGAACATCAGCTCGGTGGCCGGGCGGGTGGCACGCAGCGGCAGCGGGGTCTACAACCTCACCAAGCACGGCGTGGGCGCTTTCAGCGAGTCACTGCGCCAGGAGTTCGCCGGGCGGCACGTCCGGGTGTCGCTGGTCGAGCCGGGAGCGGTGGAGACCGAGCTGACCGGTCACAACCGCCCGCAGATCCAGGAGCAGATCAACCAGCGGTTCTCCTCGGTGGAGCGCATGCAGGCCGAGGACATCGCCGACGCGATCAGCTACATCGTGACCAGGCCCCGGCGCGTCGCGATCAACGAATTGCTGGTGCGCCCCACCGAGCAGGAGGGCTGAGCGCCCCCTGATCATCCGGCCGGCCAGGTGAACCTGTTCGACACGACTCGTTCCCCGTCCGGCCCTTCGGCGACGATCCACACCTTCTGGCCGGTCGCGTTGCACGGGAACCGGTCGTCGGTGTGCTGCTCGCCGTTCTCGTCGCTGGTGAGCGTCGCTCCAGGGTTGAAGGCCCCCCAGTTGTCGGTGTACGGCTGGAAGACGTACTTCGTGTTCGGCTTGAGGCCGGTGGCCCGGAACTCGACGAAGGCGCAGTTCTTCCGGCAACTGCCATAGGTCGTCGAGGGACCTTTGGACACGACGATCCCCGCCTTTTCGCGGGGCGAGCCGGGTGTCGAGACCGGCGGGGGAGAGGTGGGACGATCGTCGCGGTCGGCGAGCCAGGCGGTCCCGGTCGCGGCCAGCGCCAGGGCGGCCGCCCCCGCGGTGAGCGCCGGCCACCGGCGCCTGGCGGCATCGCGGGTCCGCCGCCACCGCGGGGGCGGGTCGGCGATGTCGCGCAGCGCGTCGCGGGCTCCGGCCGCGGCCGGCCGCCTGCCCGGCTCGCTCTGGAGCATCGCCGTCAGCACGGGGCGCAGCGCCCCGATGTCCGCGCTCATCTCGACGACACCGTGGTGTGCCGCCCATCCCACCGTTCGCCGGTCGTCGTCGGGGACGCGCTCGTCTCCTTCGCCGTGGGCCCAGGGGCGAGGGGGATTCCCGGCGACCAGCGCGTAGACGGTGGCGCCGAGCGAGAACACGTCGGAGGCCGGGTCCGGGCGGCCGCCGATGAGCTCGGGTCCGGCGTAGTCGGGCGTGTAGGAGATCGGGCGTTCGGGCGAGATCGTCTCCACGCCGCCGATCCGCCGCGCGGCGTCGAAGTCGGTCAGTTTCGCCAACCCCTCGGCGTCCATGACGATGTTGGCGGGCTTCACGTCGCAGTGGATCAGCCCCTTGCGGTGCAGCGCCGTCAGCGCGTCGGCGATCTGCGCGCCGATGCGGGCCGCCTCCTGGGGTGAGAACCTCCTGCCCGACAGGCTTCCGGCCGGCACCCGCTCCATGACCAGCCAGGTGCCGGCCCGAGGACCGTCGTCCACGGTCAGGACGTCGTGGACGGTGACGATGTGGGGATGGACGAGCTTGGCGAGAGCGCGGGCCTCGCCCGAGTGGGTGCGCTTGAGCACGACGGGGAGGTCCAGCTCCTCGTCATGGGCGAACAGCACCTCGCCCCTGCCCTCGGTGACGGTCGCCCCCCGCTCCACCCGGAAGCGCGCGCCAAGTCCTTCGTCTCCGTTCAGCCGCAATGCGTCCGCCTCCACCGTGACCGCGACGTGCTCGTACCAGGGCGAAGCATCCCAGAACTATCGTCACTCGCGGTAGGTCGTTCGCTCACCAGAGTGACAAGGAGCGCCGGTCGCGTGCCGGACGAGTGCTTCGAGTTGGGCGGTGACGTCGTCGAGGGGACGGATGTCGCGTTGGGCGCGGCACATCGCCACCGTGCCCTCCGTCGCCGCCACGATCAGGGTGGCCAGCTGGGCGGCCTGGGCCTGGTCGGCGCCATGGTCGCGCAGTGACGCGGCGAGCATCCGTTCCCACGTGCCGAACACCTCGGCGGCCGCGTCGATCGCCTCGGGAGGGCCGTCGGCGGGGGGCTCTTCGACCGCGACGGCCAGGACGGGGCAGCCGGCGCGGAAGTCGCTGTCGAGGACGGTCTGCCGCCACAAGGTCAGGAACGCGCGCAGACCGGCCGCCGGGCCGGCCCGAAGCTCCCGCTCCAGGACCCGCGTGACCAGGTCGCCGGCGAACCGGACCGCCTCGGCGGCCAATTGCTGCTTGCCGCGCGGGAAGTAGTGGTAGGTGGAGCCGAGGGGCGCGCCGGAGTGTGCGGCCAGATCCCGGACCGTGCTCCCGGCCAGGCCGCGCCGCCGGATCAGGTCGGCCGCGCCGAAGATGATCCGCTCCCGTGACCGCGGTTCCCGCTGTGCCATGTAGTACCCCAGGTTGATTATGACGTGCGTTATAGCCTACCGTGAGCAGCGGTTATAACGACCGTCATAATTTTCCCAGGAGGTGTCTCATGCCGATGATCCAGCTCACCGCCCCGTCCGGGGCGCCGACCGAGCTGCCCGCGCGGGCGCAGACGACCGCCGAGGACGACCTGCCGCGCTTCCGCGTCGACGTCACCGTCCCGGAGGGGGCGCTGTCGGACCGGCGCAAGAGCGGCCTGGCCAAGGACGCCACGGATGCGTGAGGCCGCGGCGGTCGGTCCGCGAGCGCGGCGATGAACGAAAGCGTGCGCGAACTCGTCTTCCTGCGCAGCGGCCGCCTCGCCTGGCGCGAACGTGCCGCACCTCGACCGGCCGAGCCGGGCGACGCCGTCGTCCGCCCGTTCCTGGCCGGCCGCTGCGACGGCGACACCCTCCCGATCCACCGGCCGGTCTCACGAGCGCTGCAGGCGGGGATGGCACTTGGCCTCGTCGACCCGATCGTGGCTTCCATCTGCGGGAAGGTCCCCTTCCAGGGGCCCTTCCCGATCGGCCATGAGTGCGTCGCCGAAGTGGTCGCCGTCGGGTCCGGCGTGCGGCGGATCCGGATCGGCCAGACCGTCGTCGTCCCCTGGGCGGTCTCCTGCGGCACCTGCCCCCGCTGCCTGGCCGGGCTCACCTCCAAATGCGCCACCACCACCCGAGGCACCCGAGGCACCCTCGCCGCCTACGGCTTCGGCCCCGCCAGCGGCCCGTGGGGCGGCATGGTCACCGACCGGATCCGCGTCCCCCACGCCGACCACATGCTCGTCCCCGTCCCGGACGGCGTACCGCCGCTCCGCGTCGCCGCGGCAAGCGACAACCTCGCCGACGCCTGGCGGACGGTCGTCCCGCTGCTCGCCCGCCGCGAAGGCGCGAAGGTGCTCATCCTCGGCGGCGGCGCCAAGAGCATCGGTCTGTACGCCGCCGGGCTCGCCGTCGCCCACGGCGCCGCGACCGTCCACTACCTCGACGACGCCCCGGGGCGGCGCCAGATCGCCGAATCCTTCGGCGCCGAGGCCCGTCCACTGTCGGGCCCCGTCCGTGACACGTACGACATCGTCGTCGAGGCCACCTCGCGAGCCCCGGGCCTGCGCCGGGCGCTCGCCGCGACGGCTCCCGGCGGCGTGTGCACCGCGGTGGGCTACTACCTGGCGACCGGCACCCGCGTCCCCCTCATGCGCATGTACGCCACCGACACCACCCTCCGAGTAGGCGTCTCCCACGCCCGCGCCACCCTGCCCGACCTCCTGGAGTTCGTCCACCGCACCGGTTTCCCCGCCGAACGCGTCATCACCCTGCTCGCGGACTGGGACGACGCCCCCACGGCCTATGCCGCCCGTACCACCAAACTCGTCCTGGCCCGCGACCCGCTCCCGACCGGAAACGGGCCCACACCATGATCAACCTGCACCACGCCCATCACCGACGAGCCGGAAACCGTCGTGGAACGGCTGCGGGCCTATTTCGCCCTTTGAGGACGACCGTCACAGGAGGAAACGATGACAGTGATCACAGTGGCCGCGCCGCAGGGGCGGCTCAGCGCTGAGCAGCGGCGCGCGCTGGCCCGGACGCTGACCGACGCGGTCCTGGTGCCGGAGGTCGGGCAGCTCGCGCCGGCCGCCCGGGTGGGCTTCCAGGTCCACTTCGTGGAGCGCGCACCCGACATGATGGCGATCGGCGGCACCCTGCTCGCCGACCTGCTCGCCGACGCCGAGCAGGACGTGATGGTCGTCGACGTGGCGGTCATGGACGCCGACTGGCGGCGCGAGGTGCGCGCCGAGGCCATCGAACGCATCCTGGCGGCGCTGGCCGAGGCGTGCGGCCTGCCGGCCCCGTCCCCGGCGTGGTGGGTGAACTTCCGGGTGATCGAGGACGGCAGCTGGGCCTCGGGCGGCCGCGTCCTGTCGATCCTCGACCTGCTCGACACCGGGGTCTTCACCGAGGAACGCGCCAAGGCGGTGCGCGCGGCGCTGTCGTCCTGACGGCGAGGTCAGCAGCCGGCCAGGGTGTCGCGCCACACCTCGTCCAGGGCCAGCTGGATCGCGCCCGTGAGCACGGTGCCCTCGGCCAGCTCCGACAGCTCCACGCTCGGCGGGGTGAGGGTCAGGTCTGCAAGGTGCCGTGCGATGGCGTCCAGTAGAACCGCGCCGGCGCGGGCGATGCCGCCGCCGATCACGATCGCGTGCGGCGACAGCACGAGGACGGCGGGGGCGATCGCCTCGGCGAAGACGGCGGCGACCCGGTCGACGACCTCCACGGCCATCGGGTCGCCGTCGGCGGCGGCCGTGAAGACGGCGGCCGCGTCCGTCGCGCGGGCGAGCCCGGACTCCGGCTGGCCCGCGGCACGGCGGCGGGCGAGATCGACGATCGCCTCGGCGCCGATCGCCCGCTCCAGCGGCCCGCGGCCGTCCCCGGCCGGGTCGGGGAGGTCGCCGATCGGACGGATGAAGCCGATCTCGCCGGCCTGGCCCGCGCCCCGGTGCAGCCGCCCGTCGATGACGACCCCGGCTCCGAGCCGCTCGCCCCACTGAACCGCGAGCAGGGTGCCCGCGCCGGTGTGCTGCCGGACGGCCGCCAGCGCGGCCAGGTTCGCGTCGTTCTCCACCGTGACCGCGCACCTGAAACGAGCGCGCAGGCGGCCGGCGAGGTCGATCTCCGGCCAGCCCGGCACGCTCGGGGCGAACAGCACCCGGCCGGTGGCCACCTCGACGATGCCCGGGGTCGCCGCGGTGACCGCCGCGATCTGCTCGGCGGCCAGGCCGGCCGCCGCCAGAGCCGCGCCCGTCGCCTCGTCGACCGCCTCGAGCAGGTGCCGGGCACCACGACGGCCGACCGGCCGGCGGATCAGCGCGAGGCGCTCACCGGCCAGGTCGGCGATCCCCGCCGTCACGGTGTGCGGGCCGACGTCCAGGGCGAGCACGGGCGCCGCCCGGCCGTTCAGCGAGAACCGGGTCGCCGGTCTGCCCACCGTGGCCTGCTGCGGTGCGACCTGCCGCAGCCAGCCGGCGGCCAGCAGGTCCTCCACCGCCTGGGCGACCGTCGGGCGGGTGAGCTCGGTCAGCCGGGCGAGTTCGGCCACCCGTACGGGCTCCGGCGCGCGCCGCCGGACCGCGTCGAGCACCGCCGCCCGGTTCATCCTCCGCAGGACCGGTGTGCCCGCCGGCCGCTCCTCCGTCATCAACGCCCCTCTTGACCTTCTGTCGACTCCGGCTGAGTATATTTCGCAGAGACCTTACGAAAAGTCTTTACATAATAGGTTCGCCCTCCCGGAGGTGGCCGCCCCCCATGACACCGCAGATCTCCGCCGCCCCGTTACCGCGCCGACGGCGACCGCTCCTGGCGGCGCTCGCCGTCCTGCTCACGATGCTCGCCGCCCCGTTCGCCGCGCAGCCGACAGCGGCGGCCGGCACCCCCGCGCAGGAGGCGTCCGCCCGGCTCGACGGCCCGGCGGCGCAGGCCCTGGAACGGCTGATCGGGACCTCGCGCGCCAGGCAGGTCACTCTGCGCGCGATCGACAAGGGCACGGGCCGGGACCGGTTCGAGGTGTACGCCGAGAACGGCCGTCTCGTCGTCGCCGGCACGACGCCTGCGGTGCAGCTGACCGGTTTCGGCCACTACCTGCGCCAGGTGGCGCACGCCGACGTCTCGATCAACGGCTCCCAGGTGGACCTGCCCCAGCGCCTCCCGCTGCCCGCGGCCCCCATCGCCAAGGACTCCTCGGTGGACCATCGCTTCGCCCTCAACGACACCAACCAGGGCTATGCGGGGGCGTATCTGAGCTGGCCGGAGTGGCAGCGGCGGATCGACGTCCTCGCGCTGCACGGCATCAACGAGGTGCTCGTCTACGAGGGCCAGGAGGCGGTCTACCAGCGCACCTTCATGGAGTTCGGCTACTCCGACCAGCAGATGCGCGAGTGGATCCCGCAGCCGGGCCACCAGTCCTGGTGGCTGCTGCAGAACATGTGCTGCACCGACAGCCCGATCTCCCAGCAACTCATCGACCGGCGCATCGAACTCGGCCGCAAGATGGCCGACCGCCTGCGTTCCCTGGGCATGGTCCCCGTGCTGCCCGGCTATTTCGGCACCGTGCCGACCGACTTCAAGGTCCGCAACCCGGGTGCCAACACCGTCCCGCAGGGCACCTGGAACCAGCTCGAACGCCCCCACTGGCTCGACCCGACCGATCCGGTCTTCGCGCGCGTCGCCGCCACGTTCTACCGGGTGCAGACCGAGCTGTTCGGGCCCAGCACGATGTACAAGATGGACCTGCTGCACGAGGGCGGCACGGCCGGCACGGTCAACGTCGCGCAGGCGTCGCAGGCGGTGCAGCGGGCGCTGAACGACGCCCACCCCGACGCGCTCTGGACGATCCTGGGCTGGCAGAGCAACCCGCTCCCGGCGACGCTCCAGGCCATCGACCGGACCAAGATGTTCATCGTCGACGGCATCAGCGAGGAATCCGGCATCACCGACCGGGACAAGGACTTCCTCGGTACCGGGTACGCGTTCGGCACGATCTGGAACTTCGGCGGCCACTTCAACCTCGGCGCCCGCCTGACGCTGTGGAACCAGAAGTTCCACGCCTGGCGCGGCAAGTCCGGCACGGCGATGAACGGCATCGCGCTGATGCCGGAGGCCATCGACAACAACCCGGCCGCGGTCGCGTTCTTCACCGACCTGCCGTGGCAGGACGGCCCGGTCGACATGCGGCAATGGTTCGACGACTACGCCACCGCCCGGTACGGCGGCGACGATCCGCACGCCAAGGCGGCCTGGCGGATCCTCCTCGACACCGTCTACAGCTGGCCCGCCGGCGCCGACAGCCGGCACGTCACCGGCCTGTACGACGACGAGCCCGGCCTGGCCAACACCGGCTACCCGCTGCAGTACGACATCGCCGCCTTCGACAAGGCGCTCGACGAGCTGCTCCAGGTCGACCGGCGCCTGCGCGGCTCCGGCGCCTACCGCTACGACCTCGTCGACGTCGCAAGGCAGGTGCTGGCCAACCACAGCCGGCTGCAGCTGCCCAAGATCCGCGCCGCCTACCGCGCCAAGGATCTCGACCGTTTCGAGCGCCTCACCGGCCAGTGGATGGACCGGATGCGGCTGATGGACCGGCTGCTCGGCACCGACGAGAACTTCCTGCTCGGCGCATGGCAGAAGGAGGCCCGACGGCAGGCCGCCACCCCGGCCGAGGCGGCGACCCTCGACTACAACCTCAAGTCGCTGGTCACGCTCTGGGCCTCCGGCGCCCGCCTGCAGGACTACGCCCGCAGGGAGATGAACGGTCTCGTCGGGCAGTACTACGCCAAGCGGTGGCAGCTGTTCTTCGACAGCCTGAAGACCGCGCTGCGCTCGGGCAAGGACTATCCCGAGCGGATCGACTGGATGGCCGTCGCCCAGGACTGGGCCAAGGCCGGCACCAAGCTCGCCTCCGAGCCGCGCGGCGACGCCTACACCGAGGCGAGCCGGGTGGCCGCGCTGCCCGACGGCGCGGTGACCGTCGGGGCCGACCGCAAGGGCGTCAAGCCGGGCGGGGCCGTACAGGTCACCGCCGTGTTCACCAACGACAACACGCTGCGGCCCACCGACCGGGTGACGCTCCAGCTCAGCGCCCCGCGCGGATACCAGGTGCGGGCGACCTCGCCGACCCGCGCGGACCACGTCGCACCGCGCGAGAAGCTCACCGTGACCTGGACGGTGACCGTTCCCGCCGGCGAGGCCCCGGGCGGCAGCCCCGCGCTGGACGTCACCGCCTCCTGGCGCTCCGACGACGCCGAACAGCGGGACACGGCCTCGACCCGCCTGCTGGTCGCCGGAGCCGCGCCCGCGTCGTACCGGACGATGAGCAACACGCAGGCCGAGTTCGCTGCCACCGGCGACGGGATCGCGATCGCGGCGGGCGGCGCGGACCTGTGGCGGGAGACCAA
Source organism: Nonomuraea sp. NPDC051941 (assembly GCF_044593615.1). Lineage (NCBI taxonomy): Bacteria > Bacillati > Actinomycetota > Actinomycetes > Streptosporangiales > Streptosporangiaceae > Nonomuraea > Nonomuraea sp. NPDC051941. The sequence goes on along the minus strand of NZ_JBIUCF010000024.1, from coordinate 162,988 downwards.
CGAGCTGGCCACCGCCTACCGCGCGGACGCCCTGGCCGACGGGCAGCAGCTCGTCAGCACGGTGCTGCGCCAGGACGGCGCGTCGGACTGGACCCGGTCCGGGCTGGTGGTGAGCGACGACCTGGCCACCCCCGGCTCCACCGGCTACGCGAACATCGCCGTCACTCCCGGCCACGGCTGCGTGTTCAGCTGGGATTCCGACGGCGACGGGCAGCTCGACTCGTACGCGGAGGTGGGCGGGTTCGCGCCGCCTGTACACGTGCGCGTCGGCAGGTCCGGAGACCGGCTCACCGGGTCGTGCAGCAGCGACGGCAGGAACTGGGCGGTGATCGGGGCGGCTCGCGTCCCGGGCGCCGCCGCCACACTCGACGCCGGGCTGTTCACCAGCGCGGCCAACCGGGACACCGGTCAGCAGGCCATCGCCGTGCTGACCGATCCCGCGCCGGCCCCGTCGACCGCCCGCGACGGCGCGCAGGACACCCTGCAGAGCCTCCGCAAGCCGGTCACGGCGCTGAGCTGGGAGCCGAACCGGGGCCCCGAGCACGCGAACGACGGCAGCCGGGCCAACTCTCCGTACTTCGCCAGCCAGATGACCTGGGACACGACCTGGTGGCAGGTCGATCTCGGGACGGTCGACGACATCTCGCGCGTCAACGTGCGCAACTACGTCGGGGGCGGGCGCTACTACGAGTACCGGCTGGAGGGCAGCCTCGACGGCGTCACCTGGTTCACCCTCGGCGGACGCCGCGGCCCCCGGGCCGCGACCGACGCCGGGGACACGATGACCACCGAGGCGAAGGCCCGGTACGTACGGGTGGTCGGCACGCACAACACCGCCAACCTGTCGTTCCACCTCACCGAGGTCAGCGTGTACGGGGCGCCGGCGCAATGATATTGACAGGGCACGTGATCCGGAGAGAATAAAGTTCGGTCGCGTTGCTTGAAGTTCACGTGCTCCTGGAGGGACCTTCGTGAGAGTTAAGCAGGGGATTGTCGCGGCGACGATGATCGCCGCCATGCTCGCCGTCGGCTCGACGCCGGCTCATGCCATTCCGCCACCTCCGCCGGGAGGCGACAACCTCACGGTCCTCAGTTACTACGCCGGGGACACTCTCGTCGGACAGCGCTGGTTCGGGTGCAGTCAGCCGGGCCAGTGGGGGTCGCTGGAGGGCCAGCTGAAAGTCACCTGGACACCCTGCTGAACACCCGCTGAACACCCGCTGAACACGGGGCGGCCTGGCCGGCGTACGGCCAGGCCGCTCCCACGTCCGGCCGACGGCTCATCGGCCGCGGCGGGCGCCGAACGCCAGGTACAGCAGACCCGCGACGACCGCCCAGGCCACGGTGGCCACCGCCAGGACGAGCGGAGCGGGCAGCCAGGTCGCCAGCGCCCACACGCACGCGGCGAAGCCGATCATGCCCGTCGCGCCCAGCACCGCGCCGCGGGCGTCCTGGGCGGCCGGGTCGCGCCGATGCTCCTCCTCCTCGATGAGGGTCAGCGTGGCCGCCAGAATGGCGGGAAAGGCCAGGAACACTCCCCCCGCCACAGGTCCCCAGCGCAGCCCGACCAGGCCGGCGGCCACTGAGACGATCGCCCCGAAGGCGAAGCGCACCACCATCCCGCCTACCGGCGCGTCCCGCAGCTTGGCCGGCTGCAGCCGGATCGCGTTCATGTGATCAGCGCCCAGCCCGCGCCGGCGACGGCCGCCCACACCACGAGCGCCGTCAGCGAGCCCGCGAAGGCGCCCAGGCGGCGTACGAGCGGCACGGCCGCCGCGCAGTAGGCCACCAGCGCGACCGATCCGGCGATCATGCCGAGCGCGGACTCGTCGAGCTGATGTTCGCCCTCGTGCAGCACGGTGATGGTCATCCCGGCCAGGGCCACGGCGGGGGCGGCGGCGAAGATGCCGGCGAACCGCTTGGGCGTCAGCATCTCGCCGATCACCGCGAAGACCATCACGAGCAGGCCGCCGAGCAACCCGCGTCCTACGATCCACCACACCTCGCTCATCAGCGGCCCCTCTCGCCGTTCCGCTGCCCGCCGGCCGATCCGGTAACCCCCGATGAGGTAAAGGCCGTCTCACTCGTTCAGGCGGGCGGCGCATTCGAGGAGCAACGCGTGGACGAAGGCCTGCGGGAGGTTGCCGCGCATCTGCCGCTGCGTCACGTCGTACTCCTCGGCCAGCAGGCCCGCCGGGCCGCACGCGGCGCGGTTGCGCTCGAACCAGCGCAGCGCGGTCGGCACGTCGCCCTGCTGGTGGGCGGCGAGCGCGACGAGGAATCCGCAGAGCAGGAACGCGGGCAGCAGCAGCGCGCCGTCGATGCGGGGGTCGTCGGGCGCCCGCTGCCAGCGACCCGAGGGGTGCGTGGCATGGGCGGCGGTGTCGGCGACGATCGTGTCGGCCGGCGCGTTCTCCCCGACGGCGCGCAGCCCGGCCGCGCAGTTCAGGCGGCTGTGCGTCCAGGCGCGGTCGTCCAGCTCCCAGATGCGCCGGAGGTGATCGAGGTCGCCGAGCTGACCGGGGCCGGGGCGGCCAAGGCGCTGCTCGGCAAGGACGTGCTGCCGGACGATCTGCCGTATGTCACCGGGTCCCCTGGGAACTGCGGGCCATGGGCGGCGCGCCCAAGTTCGAGGAGTCCCAGACCCTGCCGGATGTGTCCTATGTCGGCTTCCCCCGCTCGCTGGGCCTGGAGGGCATCGAGGTCGAGAAGCCCGAGGCGATCGGCCCGGCCTGGGACCGCGCCCTGGCCGCCGACCGGCCCGTCGTCCTGGACGTCCACTGCGACCCGGACATTCCGCCGTACACGGAGTTCGAGCAGCTCAAGGACGTCGCCGAGGCCATCATCAAGGGCGACCCCGGCCGGCGCGCGTTCCGCGGTCAGAACCAATATCGCCGGCCGCCGACCGGACGGCCGATGGAGCCCAGGACGAGCAGGATCACGCCGATGACGAGCAGGATGGCACCGATCGTGTAGAGCAGCGAGATGCCGAGCAGCCATCCCAGGAGCAGCAGGATGATGCCGATGATGATCATGTTCTCACCGATCCCGATACGTTGATTTTGTCGAAAACTCGGCTACCCGAGGTGTACGCGGTAAACGTTCACGGTGCCGTGGCGGGGTCACGGGCGATCTGCCGGCAGCGCCTCCACCAGGACAGGACACCGGCCTCCGGCGGGACGGCCTCGGCGAGGGCCTCAGGGTGCGGTTGATGACCACGGCTTGCACGGTTCGGGACCTCTCCGTTGGACGTCATGGGCCCGCGTGGCCGAACGGTGACCGTCGAACGGTTGACGTTAGCCGCGATCCAGGGCGGGCAGGGGGCGAGGCCATGAGCACGATCGAGTACTCCCTAGACGTCAAGGTCCCGATCCGTGTCGCCTACAACCAGTGGACGCAGTTCGAGACGTTCCCCGAATTCATGGAAGGGGTGGAGTCGGTCAAGCAGCACACCGACACCCGCGCCACCTGGCTGGCCGAGATCGCCGGGGTGAAGCGCGAGTTCGAGACCGAGATCACCGAGCAGCACCCCGACGAGCGCGTCGCCTGGCACACGCTCGACAAGCCCCACCACGCCGGCGTCGTCACCTTCCACCGCCTCGACGACGCCACCACCCGCGTCACCCTCCAGATGGAGTACGACCCCGAGGGCTTCGTCGAGACCGCCGGCGACTGGCTCCAGATCGTCCGCATGCGCGTACAGGGCGACCTGCGCCGCTTCAAGGACTACATCGAGACCCGCGGCAGCGAGACCGGCGCCTGGCGCGGCAGCGTGCCGCCCCAGCACGCCGGTGACGCGGTCCCCCGGCCCGATGCTCCGCTGCCGGGGACCGGCACGCCGCGCCCCGGCTATCCGCCGCCCACGCGGCCCGGCCTGTAGTCCACGCGGCCGCGCCTCCCGCCCGGGAGGCGCGGCCGGTTCGTTTCGTGGCTTTGAGCTGGGTAGATGGCGAACACGCCAACCGCGAACATCGGGCAAAGGGGGAAACATGCCTCGCGGATCAAGCCGGAAACGGGAACGACAGTACGAGCACATCAAGAACAGCGCCAAGAAGCGGGGCGAAAGCACCAAGCGGGCCAAGGAGATCGCCGCCCGGACCGTGAACAAGGAACGCGCCAGGGCCGGTGAGTCTCGGACCGCCAGCCGTACCTCGACTCAGGACATCTCCTCGAGCCGGCGCGGAGGGCTGCGCTCGCACTCCGGAGCGGGCGGCCGTACGCGGGATCAGCTCTACGAGGAGGCCAGGCGCCGCAACATCAAGGGCCGCTCCAAGATGAGCAAGGCACAACTGGAGAGGGCTCTCGGTTGACCGGACGCCCTGCCGGAGAGCCGCGGGCCCGCGCAATGTTCCGGCAGGGCGTCAACCGTGCCGCTCCAGGCGTCGAATCAGGTCGGCACCCGTCACTTCACCCTGATCATGATCGCGTGATGCGCCTGCGTATCGCTCTGTTCACTTAGAGTAATCATTGCTCGCCGAACGAAGGTATGTCCATTTTTGGGGTTTATGTGTTTTCGTATCCCCTTCACGGGCAGGGTGGGACCGATCGGGTCAGCCGAGTGAGGAGGGCTGGTCATGAAGCAGAGGTGCCGAGTGGCGCTGGCTCTGGCCGCAGGTTACTACCTTGGCCGGCGCCGCAAACTGCGCTGGGCGGCCGCCTTGGCGGCGGCCGGGGTGGCCGGCGCGTTGCGGCAGAGCAATGGCGGGGGCGGTCTCCTGGGGCAGGGGCTGAAGGTTCTCGGCTCGTCTCCGGAGATCGAACAACTCACCGGCAGGCTGCGCGGAGAACTGCTTGAGGTCGGCAAGGCGGCCGCCGTCGCCGCGACGAGCAGGCAGATCGACTCCCTGACCGAGAAGCTGCATGGGCGAGCCGAGTCGATCCGGCAGGCGGGACGCCCGCGTGCCGCGGAGGAAGAGCCGGAAGACGAGGAAGAGTACGGCGAGGATTCGTACGACGAGGAGCCTCCGGAGGAGGAGAAGCCCCGCGTGCGGCGGCCGGGAGCCGGGCGGGTCCCGTCCGTCCCGCCTGTGAGCAGAGGGCGGAGGTGAGATCCATGGCACAGGAGAGCAAGGCCGGGACGGTCCAGAAGGTCGCACAGGAGGCGCTGCCGAAGGATCTCCTCATGGAGGGTGCGCAGAAGCTGGTCCAGGCTCTGGTGGAGCGAGCGCTGTCGTCTCTCACCGATCGGCTCGAAGGCATGACGGGCAGGCTCAACGAATACGCGGAAGGCGGCGGAACCGGGCTGTTGAGAGCCGTCACCGGATCCGAGGGCGGTCCCGGGAAAATCATCGGGAAATCGCTGCTGGCCGGGGCGGGAGAAGCCGTCAAGGAGACGGTCCGAGGACTGGGGAAGAAGGGGAAAAAGGGCGGCAAGGAGCGCGTCGTCAATATCGTCGAATGGATGGACGTGGGTGCCCCGATCCGGGTCGTCTACAACACGTGGACCCAGTTCGAGAATTTCCCGGGCTACATGAAAAAAGTGGAGCACGTAGACCAGGAATCCGATCAGAAGGTCAACTGGAAGGCGCAGATCCTCTGGTCTCACCGGGCCTGGGAGTCGCACATCGTCGAGCAGGTGCCCGACCGGCGGATCATCTGGCGGTCGAAGGGGCCCAAGGGCTACGTCGACGGCGCGGTGACCTTCCACGCCATCACCCCCGATCTCACCCGCATCCTGATCGTCCTGGAGTATCACCCGCAGGGCGTGGTCGAGCACGTCGGCAACATCTGGCGGGCGCAGGGCAGGCGGGCGCGCCTGGAGTTCAAGCTCTTCCAGCGGCACGTGATGACGCAGACCCTGCTGCATCCGGAAGAGGCGGAGGACGGCGGCTGGCGTGGCGTGATCCACGACGGAAAGGTGGTCAAGACGCACGAGGAGGCCCTCGAGGAGGAGCGGGGCGAGGAAGAAGAGGAAGAAGAGGAGCGGCCGGAAGAGGAGCCCGAAAGCGAATACGAGGAGGAGCCTGAGGCCGAATACGAGGAGGAGCCTGAGGCCGAATACGAGGAGGAGCCGGAAGAAGAGGAAAAGGAAGAGGAAAAGGAAGAGAGAACCCGTCACCGCGCCGAGACCGGCAGGGGCCAGGGCGCCCGGCGTCCGGTGCGACGGCGTCCCGCGGAAGAGGAGGAAGAGCCCCGGCGGCCGGTTCGCCGCAGGGTGGCCACCCGACGCGGGTGACGCCGCCGTCAGGCGGGGTGGCGATCGAGGAGCGAGGAAATGACTGTACAACCCGCGGCGGGCGGAATGGCGGAACGTCCGACCCCGACGGGTCTGGCGGACGTGATCGACACGATCCTCGACAAGGGACTGGTGATCGACGCCTACGTCCGGGTCTCACTGATCGGCATCGAGATTCTGACCGTCGACGCGCGCATCGTGATCGCCAGCGTCGACACGTACCTGCGCTTCGCCGAGGCCGTGAACCGGCTGGATCTCGCCGAACAGAGCCAGGGGCTGCCGGAGGTCATGCAGGAGATGAAGGGCGGCCAGATCGGCGACAGGACCAAGGACATCACGCAAGGGGTGCTGGAGGCCGCAGGGGACAAGCTGCACGAGCTGGTCGGCGACCTCACCGAGGACTCCGAACGCCGGCCCGCCCGGCGTAGCCGGAGGGAAGGCTGACCATGGCCGAGTCTGTCGACACCGTTCCTTCCTTGGCCGAGGAGGAGCGCACACCCCTGGATCGGGATCTCAGCACCTACGTCTACGGGATTGTGCCTGAGGACGTGCAGGTCTCCGACGACGCGCGCGGCGTGGGCGCCGCCCCCGTGCGACTCGTACGGCACGGCAAGATCGGCGCCCTGGTGAGCGAGGTGGCGGTCACCGGCCCGCTGGGCACGCCCGACGACCTCGTGGCGCACCAGCAGCTGCTGGACGCCACCGCGGCCGAGGTTCCCGTGCTTCCCCTCCGGTTCGGCGCGGTGCTGACGAACCGGGAAGCGGTGGTGGACGAGCTGCTGGCCCCGCATCACGACGAGTTCCTCGCCGCCCTCGACGAGCTGGAGGGACGGGCCGAGTTCGTCGTCAAGGGACGCTACGACGAGCGGGCGGTGCTCATGGAGGTGCTGAACGAGAACGTCGAGGCGGCCCAGCTGCGCGACGAGATCCGGGGCAAGCCCGAGGCCGCGACCAGGGAGGCGCGCATCCGGCTGGGCGAGGTCGTCAACCAGGCGGTCAGCGCCAAACGGGAGGCCGACACCGAGTCCGTCCTCGACCGGCTCACCCCGCTCAGCGTCTTCACCGTCATACGCGAGCCGTCTCACGAGCGGGACGCCGTCCACCTGGCGCTCCTGGTCGAGAGCGACCGCCGGGACGCGCTGGAGGGGGCCGTGGAGGAGTACTCCCGGCTGTGGGCGGGACGGATCGAGCTGCAGCTGCACGGCCCGCTGGCGCCGTACGACTTCGTGGTGAGCGCCGGGGAGGGCGGCGGCTGATGGGCCTGCTCAGCCTCGTCTTCGGCTGGCCGCTGGCGCCGCTGAGCGGCGTGATCCGGCTCGGTGAGCTGATCCAGGAAGAGGTCGAGCGCGAGCTGCGCGATCCGACGGTGGTCAGGCACCGGCTGGAGGAGATCGAGGAGTCCCGGGCCGCCGGCCTGATCTCCGAGGAGGAGGAGGCCCTGGAGACGCAGGAGGTCCTGCAGGGGATGATGGGCGGCCCCGGTCCGGTCGAGCCGGCGCGGCGGGACGAGGGGAGGTGATCCTGTGCCTGAGAGGCGAAGGTCTCGCGAGGAGGGGATTCCGCCGCCGGCGCGTTCGAGAGACCCCGCCCGCGACACCGCCGAGCGGCCGAAGCGCCGCCCCCGTGGCCTGTCCGCCGTGACCGCGGGCGGGTTCGGGTTGCAGCACATCGCGGACCTGACCGGCAGGGAGACGGAGGGCGTGACCCGGGTGAAGCCCGAGGACGACGGGTGGCTGGTCAACGTCGAGGTCGTCGAGGACCGCCGCGTCCCTTCCTCCGGTGACATCCTCGCACTCTACGAGGCCGAACTGGACACGGAGGGCGATCTGCTCTCCTACCGGAGGCTGCGGCGTTACCGGCGTGGCAGCGGCGACTACGCGGAGGAGTCGCGATGACCGAGCAGTACCGGCCGGGGGTCGTGGGACGCCAGTCCTACCCCTCCTCGGTGTCCTCGGGTCGCGAACCGGCCAACCTGGGCGACATCCTCGAACGGGTCCTCGACCGGGGCGTGGTGATCGCCGGGGACATCCGCGTGAACCTGCTGGACATCGAGCTGCTCACGATCAAGCTGCGGCTGATCATCGCCTCGGTCGACACCGCCAGGGAGATGGGCATCGACTGGTGGGAGCACGATCCCTGGCTCACCGGCAAGGACAAGGCCCTCGTCGAGGAGAACCGCCGGCTGCGCGACCGGATCGCGGCCCTGGAGGAGGGCCGGCCGCGGCGCCGCGCCATCGAGCCGATCGAGGGCGAGGTCGAGTACGTGGAGGTCGAGGAGCGGCCGGTCAGAAGGGGACAGCGTGGTGGATGACGCGGGCACGTACCTCTACGCCGTTGCGAGCGACGTCGCCGTCCCCTGCCCGGAGGGCCTGAAGGGGGTGGCCGACCGGGACGTGCGGGCCATCGCCGAGTCCGGCCTGGTCGCGTACGTGAGCACCGTCCCGCTGGACCAGTTCGGTGAGGAGCCGCTGCGGCGATCCATGGAGGACCTCGACTGGCTGGGCGCGACCGCCCACGCCCACCACCGCGTGGTGGAGGCGGTGGCGCGGCTGGGGCCGGTCGCCCCGGTGCGCCTCGTCACGGTCTACAGCGGCGAGGAGCAGGTCCGCCGCCTGCTGGAGGAACGGCACGACGACTTCGCCGACACGCTCACCCGCGTCGCGGGCCGGCAGGAGTGGGGGGTGAAGGCGTACGTGGTGAAGACCGAGACCGCCCCGGTGGCGCCCGAGACGAGCGACCAGGAGCGGTCCAGTCCTGGCACCGCCTACCTCAAGCGGCGCCAGGCGAGCCTGCGCACCCGCGAGGAGTCGTGGCGGGACGCGGGGGTGCGGGCCGAGCGCATCCATGACGTCCTCAGGTGCTTCGCGGTCGCGAGCCGGCGGCATCGGGCGCAGGACCCGCAGCTTTCCGGCAGGGACGAGTGGATGGTCCTCAACGGCGCCTACCTGGTCGACGAGGAGCGCGCGGAGGAGTTCGCGCGGACCCTGGACGACCTGCGCGGGCAGGGGATCGAGCTGGAGCTCACCGGCCCCTGGGCGCCCTACTCGTTCACGGTTCTGGAGGAGGGAGGCCCGCGATGACCCACGACGCGCCACCGCGCGGCGCCGTCCTGGCCGCGGAGGAGCGCCTGCCGGCGGAGCGGGTGGCGCTGGTCGACCTGCTGGACCGGCTGCTGGCCGGCGGCGTGGTGGTGAGCGGGGATCTCGTCCTGTCCATCGCGGACATCGACCTGGTACGCATCTCCGTCCGCGCGCTGATCATGTCGGTGCGCGAATCCGACACTTTCGGGGGCGTCGATGGCGAGCCCTGGAAATGAGCCGGCCACCCGGGTTCGGGAGGCGCGATCCAGCCGCCTGCGCATCGAAGCCGACCGGGAAGCGGTCGAACGTGACCTGTCGCGCCTCGTCCTCACCCTGGTCGAGCTCGTGCGCCAGCTGGTGGAGCGGCAGTGCGTGCGGCGGATGGAACAGGGCGACCTGTCGGACGAGCAGGTCGAGGTGCTGGGCGTGACGTTGATGCGGCTGGAGGAGGCCATGACGGAGCTGTGCGAGCGCTTCGACCTGTCGCCGTCGGACCTGAACCTCGACCTCGGGCCGCTCGGCACGCTCCTCCCCGAGGACCGCTGACCCGGCTCAGGAGCCGCTCTCCCGCCAGTGAGATAGTGTCCCCAGGCCGACGGGCCTGGGGACGGATTCACTTCAGGAGCGGCCCCGGCCGGTGAGGGCGTCGCGGATGCGATCCACCAGCCCCGTCCCCGCCGCCAGCAGTTTGTTGGCCGGCGGGGTGTCGGGCGCCGATGGATGCGGCCGGGTGGGAGCCGTCTTCTTTGCCCGCTGCACCTTGGCCCCGAGTTCCCTCAGCTTCTCGGGCGCGCAGGCCTCGCGCAACCGGGGGAACAGATCGTTCTCCTCTTCGCGGACGTGGGCGCGGATCTGGCTCATCAGCAGGTCCGTGGTGGGCCAGAACTCGGCGTCGCCCGGCTCCAGCCCTTCGAGCCGCTTCATGGTCTCCTCGGCGTCGGCGTGCTCCGAGATCTCCTGATCGGCCAGCTTGGCGCCGCCTGAGACGTGCTCGCGGACGGCCGGGTACAGGTATTGCTCCTCGGCGACCGAGTGCCGTACCAGTTCGATGACCACCTGCTCGGTCAGCGTCTTGGGCTCCTCGCCGATCGCACCCCTCATGTGGTCGAGCTCGGAGAACATCCGCTCGACCTCACGGTGGTCGGTGACCAGGACCTCGATCACATCTTGCTGCGTGTTCATGCGAGCCTCCTCTCGCGGCCCACATTCCCGCTGACAGCGGCCGAAACCTGCGGCGGCCCGGCTGTCACCAGGCGCGCGTCCGCCCGAACCACACGTTGCGGGCGCGGAAATAGGTGTCGCCGTCGGGACCGGGCCGCTGGTCGGCCCAGCCGGCGTCGCCCTCCTCGATGTTGGAGGCGTAGGAGCCCATCTGCAGGTTGATGATGAGCGTCTGCGCGACACCGGCCCAGCCGTAGCCGGTGTGGGTGTCCACGTAATTTCCGTCGAAGTAGTAGTCGAGTTTGACGTCGTCGCCGCTCTTGTACATCCAGACCCGATATTTGTGAAACCCGTCGGGGTTGTCGACGGGCACCTCGGAACGCTGGTAGGTCGCTCCGCCGGCTGTCTTGTAGTACGTGTTGAAGAAGTTGACGGCCTTGCCCTGCTCGTTGACGCCGACGTATTCCAGGATGTCGGTCTCCGGCGGCCATTCCGGCCAGGTGCCGGTAGTCCAGAAAGCCGGCCAGATGCCCGGCCCGGTCTGCGTCCGGAACTCGCCCTCGATGTCGTACTCGGGGAACTGGTCGTTGACGATGATCTGCTGCTTGGCGTGGATGGCCCCGGAGCGGTACCACAGGGGGGCGTGCGGCGGCTGCGGGCTGGTCCCGGGCGAGGTGGACAGCCTGGTCGCCTTCAAAGTCAGCACGCCTTGGCTGAGGGAGACCTGGGCGGCCTCCATGCGCGCGGCGCCATTGTGGGTGTCGGGGTCGCTGTCCCAGGGATAAAGGTAATTCCACGCCGCGTTGAAGGCCGTTTGACTGTTGAAGGAGGTTTTCTCGACGAGGTTCTCCCAGGTGGCCGCACTACTGCCGGCGCGGGTAGCGGCTGCCTGGGCGTCGGCGGGGATGAGCGAAAGCCCCAGGCCCATGCCGCCGGCTGCCGCCGCCGAGGTCAAGAATGTACGCCGATTGATTTCCTGATCGGACATTTCTTCCTTACGCGGGGATGAGAAGTGCGGGAATGCCGGATCGGCCCTTAATCGGGTTAATGATCATGGTCGGGCGGACTCAGTATGCCCCATGGGCCGCCACGTCCGCCACCGCCCCGCGGGCCTGAGGCCTCGCCTCTGCCCCTACGTCCTCACCGCCGGTCGGGCGGACCTGGCGTGCCGATGTTGATGGAGCCGGAGATGTCACCGGCCTGGATGACCGTGCCGGTGATGCGGGCGTCGCCGCCGATGGTGTTGCTCACGTCGTGCTTGTACTGAAGGAGGCGGGCCGTCTCACCGGCCCAGTCAGCCAGCGATCGCTGGAACTCGGCGTCCGCGTGCGCGTGGTCCACCAGGACCCGCGTCGTCTCCTCCGGTGACCTCGTGTCAGCCTGCTCCAAGGCGGCCGTGACGGCGGCATCCGTGCCGAACCGCCGCCGCACGAGGGCCGTCAGCGAGCCCCACGCGCTCTTGCCGGCCTCGCCCGCGGCGCCTCCGACGATGGCGGAGACCACCGCCGTCAGGGTGGCGATGACACTGGGATCCATCGCTCCTCTTTCGCGTGTGAGAGGTGTCCTTCGAGCGTAGATCCACACCGGGGCCGAGCGCGCACGGCACGGGTACTCATGCCGATCGGTTATGGCTTCCCTGTGCGTATCCGAGAGTCCCGGCCGAGGGGGAACACTCCTGAATCGTGACCGGCGAAGAGCGTTCATGGGCGAGGCGGGCGTGGTGAGCGCCGAAGGTAGCGGAATTGTCCGCAATGAGCTCTCCGGGCAGGTGACCGGTGCGGTGGTGCAGGCTGCGGACGTCGGTGTCATCAACATCGCCGCAGCGCCCGCCATGCCCGCCGCTCCCGTCCGGGTCCCCCGGCAGGTGCCCGCGGAGCCGCCCGGCTTCGTCAACAGGACGCTCGAGCTGGCGTTGCTCGACCGGCACCTGGCCGACGGTCCCGCCGTGGCGGTCGTCTGCGGCCTGAAGGGAGTCGGCACGAGCGCCGTCGGGCGGCGCTGGGCCCACCAGGCGCAGGAGCGCTTCGGCGACGGCCAGCTCTACGTGGACCTCGGGGCGCTGCGGCACGGCGGGGCGACCGGGGTTAGCGACGTCCTCGCCGCCTTCCTGCGGGCGCTCGGCGTCCACGAGAGCTGGATCCCGGAGGAGTTGCCGGAGCGGGCGGCGATGTTCCGCTCGATGACGGCGGGGTCGCGGCTGCTCGTGCTGGTGGACGGCGCGGAGCACGCCGCGGAGGTGACGCCGCTGTGCCCGGCCTCGCCCGGCAGCGCCGTGGTGGTGACCAGCCACCGTCAGCTGCGCGGGCTGCTCGCCGAGGGCGCGGTGCCCGTCACGGTCGGCCCGCTGGAAGCCGAGCAGGGGCTGCGGCTGCTGACCGGGATGCTCGGGGAGGAACGAGTCCACGGGCAGCGTACGCACGCCGTCGAGCTGGTGCGGCTGTGCGGCGGGCTGCCGATCGCCCTGCGGATGGCCGGCGCGCAGCTGCTGCGGCACCCGGCGTGGTCGGTCGAGCGGCTGATCCGCGACCTGGCCGAGGCCGGACGGCGTCTCGACCGGGCGGCCACGGAGGGCGGGGTGTCCATGGACGCGTTCTTCGAGGCTGTCTATGAGGGATTGCCGGAAGGCGCCGCCCGGCTCTACCGGCTGCTCGGCGTGCTGCCCGGCAGCGCGTTCAGCCCGGGGCTCGCCGCCGCCGTGCTGGACGACGAGCCGGATCAGGCGCTGGACCTGCTGCTCGACGCGCATCTGGTGGAGGAGTTCGCGGAGGACCGCTACCGGATGCATGACCTCGTCCGCCTGCACGCGGCCCGTCGTGCGCGCAGCGCGGAGCCGCCCGAGGCGCGGGAGTCGGCGCTGCGGCGGGCGGCGGAGTGGTATCTGACCGGGGCGGCCGCCGCCGACGCCGCGATGGGCAGGCGGTTGCGGCTGGCCGACCATAGCGAGCGCGCGGGGTGGTCGTTCGCCTCGCGCGGTGAAGCCCTCGACTGGCTGGACGCCGAACGCGCCGACCTGCTGGCGGTGGTGCGCGCCGCCGCCGCGCGCGAGTGGGACGAGATCGTCTGGCAGCTGGCCGAAGCGCTCTGGCCGCTGCACCACGATCGCGGCTATCACGCCGACTGCGCCGAGGCCAACGCTCTGGGGGTGGAAGCCGCGCTCCGCCTGGAGGCTCCCGCCGTGGAGGCCAGGATGCGCAACCAGTTGGCGCGTGCCCAGCTGATGCTCGGCGAGCTCGACCAGGCTCACGATCAGCTCGTACGGGCCCGGCAAGCGGCCCGCGCGTCCGGCGACCCGAGGATGGAGGCGGTGGTCCTGGAGTCGCTGGGCCGGGCCGCCCTCGTCCAGGCGGAGCCCGACACCGCCGCCGAGAGCTTCGCCGCGGCCTCGGCCATCCACGAGCTGGCGGGCAACGGCCGAGGGGTGGGCATGCAGCAGTACCACCTCGGGCTCGCCCACCTGGACGCCGGCCGGCACGGGCAAGCGGCGGCCGCCCTCGGCCGCGCCCTGCCCCTCATGGTCGCCGCCGGAGACGCGCTCAGCCAGGGGCGGATCCACCTGGAGCTGGCCAGGGCCCAACGCGGGCTCGGACGCCGTGCCGAAGCGATCCGGTCGGCGCGGACCGCCGCGGAGATCACGCGCGAGTGCCGGGTGCCGGTGAAGGAGACCCAGGCGTGGGAGCTCCTGGCGGAGCTGGCTGAGGGCGGCGGCGACCGCGAGGAGGCGGCGGAGTGCCTGCGGCGGGCCCTGTCGGTCTGCCTGGCCTCGGGCAACCTGCCCAGGGCCGAGACGCTGCGTGCCCGCCTGGCCGCCGTGGACCGACCCTGATCTCAGGCGTCACAGCTGACGACCACCTGCCGGTCGCCCACCCGGACGGTGATCCCGGAGCGGAGATCCTCCCGGCTCCGGCCCCGCACGAGCCAGCCGTACACCGCGGACGGCAGGCAGCGGGGGTCAGGATCGCCGCCGGGGGCCGGCGTAATGCCGACCCGCAGCCGTTCTCCGTCCCTCAACGTCAGGTCGACCGACCGGTCGCCGACGATCTCGGCCGCCATGAAGCAGCCGGGATACCGTCGCAGCGTCTCCTGAGCCCAGCCCGGCCGCGTTTCCCGGCCGACCACGATCGCGGCGTTCTCCAGCAGCCGCGGGTTCACCTCCTCGGCGTCCACGACCAGATGCGGGTCACGCACCTGGCTTCCGGGTGGGCGCTCCAGGACGGCGGGATATCGGCTGACGGTCACGCAGTCGCCGCCGACCACCGCCTCCACCTCGAAGGAGAGCACCTCGCCGCGCTCGGGCAGCGGCTCGGCGAGTGGCCGGGCGGTCGCGGGCGCGGCGGGCTCGGGCAGCTCCATCAGCCGGTACGCCAGGCGCCGCAACAGGCCCTCCGCCTGACCGGGCATGCCGAGGGTACGTCCGGTGACGTCGTCGTGCGGACCGTGGGCCGCCATGACCCGCTCGATCTGCGACAGGACGGCGCCGGCCGGGTCCAGCCGGGGCAGGGTCCCGGACAGCAGGGCCGTGGGGGAGCCGGGGTCGAGCTCCTCGGCCTCGCCTCCGGAGGAGGCCAGGAGCACCGGGCGGCCCAGGGCGGCGCCGTAGAAGGTGACGGAGCCGTGATCGCCCACGATGACGTCCGACGCCACGAGCGCGGCCTGCCAGCCCTGCTGCGGCGGGAGCACCAGCAGGCCGCCGTCGCGGGCGTCGGCCAGCCACAGGCGTACCTGCAGGCCGCCGTGGCCGTACCAGGCGTTGGGGTGTGCCGCCAGCACGATCTGGTATTCGTCGACGGGGAGCTCCGCCACCAGCCGGGCCACCAGGTCGCCGTTCGCGCCGAGCAGGGAATGCGCGCCCCACGTCGAGCTGACCAGCACCAGCTTGCGGTGCGGGCCCACCCCCAGAGCCCGCCGGTAGCGGTCACGCCGGGCGAGATTGGCCCGGATCCGGTCGAACACCAGGTCGCCGACCACCACGGCCCGCGGGAGCGCCTCGGGACAGTCCCGCTCCAGCCGCGCCAGTTGCTCGTGATGCGACAGGGCGATGGCCGCCGGCACGATCCTGCCCTCGTGGACGAGCTGGCGCCGCGCCAGGCCCGAGACCCCGCTCTCGGGGCCGTCCGCCGGGCTGAGGAGCCGGTTGTACCCGGCACCGTGCGGCACCACCAGCAGCGGGGCCTTCAGCTGGTGCAACGCGCCGTTGGCGCTGGCCGAGACGGCGAGGTGGAACGGCGTCTCCACGGCCTGCGACCAGGGCACGGTCCGCGCCTGGACGCTGCGCAGGTAATCATCGACGCCGTCGCCGAAGGCCGAGCCGGCCGCGACCGTGAACAGCACCTGCACGCGAGGGTCGGACCGGAACAACGGCAGGATCTCCAGCAGCCGGCCGGCCGAGGTCACCGTACGCGCCACCGCGAGGACGGTGCGGCTGGAGCCGACCGTGCGCCACCGGGCAGCCTCGTCCCCGACCGGCACGCGCAGCCAACGCTCGCCGCTCATGAGATCACACTGTATCCCCACTGGTCGGGATGAAAGTTTCAGCAGCGTTCGCCGCCTTATTCAAGGTCGGCGCGGCTGCCCCGTCCCCGGCACCGGGCGCGTTCTTGCGAAGCGGACTCGTCGGGAAGAACGTTTGGGAGCGCTCCCATTCATAAAGTCACGGAGAACCCCCATGTCCATTCACCGGAACTCGTGGCGCAGAGCCTTGTCGGCCGCGGCCGCCGTGCTGCTCGCCGGATTCGGTCTCGCCGCCGCGCAGACCGCTGCCGAGGCCGCGGCGTCGTGTTCGGCCACCTACTCCAAGGTCTGGGACAACGGCAGCGCCTTCGGCGCCAACATCAACGTCACCAACACCGGTGACCCGTTGACCAAGTGGTCGTTGAGCTTCGACTTCCCCGACAACCAGGTGATCACCCAGATGTGGGAGGGCGTGCCGACCCCGGCCACGCCCACCCCGGCGGGTGCGGCCGTCACCGTCAACCCGACCACCTACAACGCCGCCAAGGCCACCGGGGCGACGTGGACCGTCGGCTTCAACGGCACGTACACCGGCGCCAACAACCCGCCGCCCAGCGTCTCGTGCGTCGGCAACGGCAACGGAGGCCCGCAGCAGCAGGCTCTGGTGGTCTCCTCGACCAGCGTGAGCGTGCCCGAGGGCGGGACCGCGAGCTACACGGTCCGCCTGCAGTCCCAGCCGACCGGCAACGTGACGGTCACCAGCACCGCGGGCACCGGCGACAGCGACATCACCGTGAGCGCCGGCGCCTCCCTGACCTTCACCACGTCCAACTGGAGCACCCCGCAGACCGTGACGCTCCGCGCGGCACAGGACACCGACCGGCTCAACGGCACCCGGCCCATCAGCGTCGCCTCCTCCGGCCTGACCACGGTCACGGTCAACGCCACCGAGGCCGATGACGACGACGGCACCAACCTCCCGGCGCCGATCCTGCGCGTCTCCGGGAACAAGCTGGTCGCCGGCAACGGCAACACCTACCGGCTGCTCGGCGTCAACCGGGCCAGCGGCGAGTTCGCCTGCGTGCAGGGCAAGGGCATGTGGGACAGCGGCCCGGTGGACAAGGCCTCGATCGACGCCATGAAGGCGTGGAACATCCACGCGGTCCGGATCCCGCTGAACGAGGAGTGCTGGATCGGCACCAACGGCTCGCCCAGCGGCGCCGCGTACCAGCAGAACGTCAAGGACTACGTGAACCTGCTGGTGAACAACGGCGTCACGCCGATCGTGGAGATGCACTGGAACTACGGCCAGTACACCGGTCAGGGCGCCGGCTGCTCCGACACCGCGGCGACCTGCCAGAAGCCGATGCCCGACGCGCAGTACGCGCCCACGTTCTGGACCGGCGTGGCCAACGCGTTCAAGGGCAACAACGCGGTCGTCTTCGACCTGTTCAACGAGCCCTACCCGGACGCCGCGGCGAACTGGAACGCGACCGCCGGCTGGACCTGCTGGCGCGACGGCGGCACCTGCACCGGCATCAGCTACCAGGTGGCCGGCATGCAGTCGCTGGTCAACGCCGTACGCGCCACCGGCGCCACCAACGTGATCATGCTCGGCGGCCTGGCCTGGTCCAACGACCTGAGCCAGTGGCTGACCTACAAGCCGACCGACCCGGCCGGCAACCTCATGGCCGCCTGGCACACGTACAACTTCAACACCTGCTCCAACGTCTCCTGCTGGAACAGCCAGGTCGGCGCCGTGGCCGCGCAGGTGCCCGTGCACGCCGGCGAGATCGGGCAGAACTCCTGCGCCCACGACTACATCGACCAGGTGATGGCCTGGGCCGACGCGCACGGCGTCGGATACACCGCCTGGACCTGGAACCCGTGGGGCTGCAGCCAGGGCAACGTCCTCATCACCGACTACAACGGCACCCCGACCAGCACGTACGGCGAGGGCTTCAAGGCACACCTGCTCACCCAGAACCCCTACTCGTAGAACCCCCGGCCCGGCCCGCTGCCAGGCGGGCCGGGCCGCCTCACCCGGGGAGTCACCGATGCTTCGCCGATCCCACCTGTACGCCCTGCTCACCGCGCTCCTGCTGGCGGTCACCCTCGGGGCCGCCCTGCCCGCCACGTCGGCGGCGGCGCCCGTGCGCATCATGCCGCTCGGCGACTCCATCACCGCCGGACCCGGCTGCTGGCGCGCCATGCTCTGGCACCGCCTGCAGACGACCGGGTACACCGGCATCGACTTCGTCGGCAGCGATCCCGACGGCGGCTGCAACTACGGCTACACCTACGACGGCGACCACGAGGGCCACGGCGGCTACTCCGCCACCGGCATCGCCGACCAGAACCAGTTGCCGCCGTGGCTGGCCGCGGCCAGGCCCGACATCGTCCTCATGCACCTGGGCACCAACGACATGTGGGGCGGCTTCATCCCGACCAGCACCGTTCTGGCCGCGTACACGAAGCTGGTCGGTCAGATGCGCGCGAGCAACCCCACCATGAAGATCATCGTGGCGCAGATCATCCCCATGAACCCGTCCGGCTGCCCCACCTGCGCGGCCGGCGTGACGGCGCTCGACAACGCGATCCCGGGCTGGGCCGCCGGCCTCACGACCGCGCAGTCGCCCATCGTCGTCGTGGACCAGTGGACCGGCTTCAACACGGCCACGGACACCGGCGACGGGGTGCACCCCAACGACGCCGGCTTCCAGAAGATGGCCGACCGCTGGTACCCGGCCCTCGCGCGGGTGCTCGACGGCGTGATCCCGCCGACCACGCCCACCCCGACCCCTACCCCGACGCCGACCCCGACGCCCGGTGACGGCCGGTGCACCGCCGCCTACCGGGTGATCTCCCAGTGGGGCGGCGCCTTCCAGGCCGAGGTCACCGTGAAGAACACCTCCACGCGCGCGGCCTCCGCCTGGACGACGACCCTCACCTTCGCCGACGGGCAGCAGGTCCGCGAATCGTGGAACACCGCAATCACGCAGAACGGCGCCACCGTCACGGCGCGGAACGCCGGCTACAACGGCAGCCTGCCGGTCGGCGCGTCCACCGCGTTCGGCTTCAACGCGACCTGGAACAACGTGACCAACACGCCGCCCCAGGTGAGCTGCGTGCTCAGCTGAGCCTCTCGGCCAGCGAACGCGGGCGCAGGTCGGTCCAGTGCCGCTCGATGTAGTCCAGGCAGGCGGCGCGGGAGTTCTCGGGGAGGACGACGGTCCAGCCGGCGGGGACCTCGGCGAAGGAGGGCCACAGGGAGTGCTGGTTCTCGGCGTTGACCAGGACCAGGAAGCGGCCGTCGGCGTCGTCGAACGGGTTGGTGGTCATGCTTGATCCCTTCTGGGTTCACCGGGCCACGGCCAGGCGGTAGTTCTCGTCGGTGGTGAGCAGGTTGCGATGGGTGTCCTCCGCCGTGATGACGCCGTCGTCCAGGATGAGGACCCGGTCGGCGGCGTCGAGGAGGGCCGGGCTGCTGGTGATCACGACGGTGGTGCGGCCCCGGCGCAGCTCCGCGACGTTGCGCGCGATGAGCTGTTCGGTGACCGCGTCGACGGCCGTGGTCGGGTCGTGCAGGACGAGGATGTCGGCGTCGGCGGCCAGTGCGCGGGCCAGCGACAGCCGTTGGCGCTGCCCGCCGGAGAGGTTGGCGCCGCGGTCGCGGACGCCGTAGTCGAGCCCTTCGGGGTGGAGGGCCACGACGTCGACCAGCATGGACGCCTCGACGGCTTCGGGGACCATGCGGCCGGTGCCCGCCGGGTCGATGTTCGTGCGGAGGGTGCCCGCGAAGATCTCCCCGTCGTACGGGTTCACCAGCATGCGCTCGCGGACCGCCTCGATCGCCAGGTCCGCCGCCTCCCGCCCGCTGACCCGCACCACGCCCTCGTACGCGCCGGGCGGGACGTTCACGGCCAGGATCGACACGAGATCGGCCGCCGCGCGCGGCTGGTAGGCGGCGATCGCCACGAACTCCCCGGCCGACACGTGGAACTTCAGCTCGCGCAGCGCCCCGTACCGGACGCCGTCGACCTCCAGGTCCCCGCCCGCGGACGGCCGCTCCGGCCCCGGGGTCATCACCGCGGGCGCGGCCAGCACCAGCGCCATCCGCTCGGCCGACGCGCGCGCGATCATCACGTACTTCGGCATCTCCGAGAACAGCTTGAGCGGTTCCATGATGAACTGCGCCAGCCCCACGGCCATGACGAGCTGGCCGATGGTGATCCGGCCGTCGAACGCCAGCCACCCCGCCGCCAGGGTCACCGCGGTGGCGAGGATGGCGTTGAGGATCTGCGCGGCGCCGGCGTACGCGCCGTTCACCTTGGCGACGGTGACGGCCTGGCTCCTCGCCTCCGTGCTGACCTTCCGGTAGGACAGGAACGCCGCGTGGGTGCCGCCGAAACCGTGCAGCGGCCGCAGGCCGGTGATCAGGTCGGCGACCTTCGCGCCCGCCCGCGCCACCCGGGCCTGCTGCTCGCGGGTGCCGGCGCCGATCCGCCTGGACAGCACGCTCAGGATCGACAGGATGGCGACGGTTCCCACGATCACGAGCAGGCCGAGCCACACGTTGGCCGTGCCCAGGGCGACCGCCGTGATCAGCACCGCGACCAGCGAGCTGACCAGCAGCGGCACCACCTCGATGATGTCGGCGGTCTGGTCGGCGTCCTCGGTGGCGATGGTCAGGACCTCGCCGGACTTGAGGTCGACGTCCCTGGCCACGGGCTGGAGCCCGCAGGCCGCGACCCGCACCCGCCAGCGGTGCGCCTCGGTCGTGTTGGCCTTCTGCAGGATGCGCATCCCGAACCGCCACGACAGCGACACGGTCGTGATGATCACGGCCAGCGCGGCGATCGACACCGCGAGGGAGCCGAGGCCGCGCTCGCGCATCGTGTGCTCGACGATCAGGCCGAGCGCGATGGGGAAGGCGGTCTCGCCGGCCTGGTACATGCCCATGAGGACGGTGCCCCAGGCCATGGCGCCCGCGTTGCGTCGCAGTGCAGTCCGCAGGATGCCGGACCCCGTACGGTCAGGAGTTGTCATCGAGATGCCGGGCAATCGCTTCGGGGGTCCGCAGCGCGAACAGGTCACGAATGGTGATCACGGGGCCGTACTCGCGGCGGAGCAGCCCGATCAGCCGCACCGCCAGCATGGAGTGCCCGCCCAGGGACATGAAGTCGCTCACCGCGCTCACCTCGTCGTCGTCCAGGTCCAGCGCCTCGGCGAAGAACTCGCACACCACGGTCTCGGTCCCGGTCGCCGGGCCGCGCTCACCCGCCGTGGTCAGCGCGCCCAGCGGCCTGGCCTCCGGCAGGGCCTTGGCGTCGGCCTTCCCGTTCACGGTCAGCGGGATGGCGTCGACCTGGGCGTAGTGCGTGGGGCGCAGGAAGTCCGGCAGCCCGGCGCCCACCTCGGCGGCGACGGTCGCGAGGTCCGAGTCGCCCAGCACGAGGTAGGCGGCCAGCCGGTACGCGCCGTCCACCTGGGGGTCCGGCTGGGCGACCGCGGCGGCGAACCGCACCGCCGGGTGCGCCTCGAACGCGGCCTCGACCTCGCCCGGCTCCACCCGATGCCCGCGGATCTTGACCTGCTGGTCGGTGCGGCCCAGGTACATCAGGTTCCCGTCGGGCCGCCGGATCACGAGGTCCCCGGTGCGGTACATGCGCTCGCCGGGCTCGCCGTACGGGCAGGCGACGAACCGGTGCGCGGTCTGGGCGGGCTGCCCGAGGTAGCCGCGCGCGATGCCGACGCCCGACACGTACAGCTCGCCGGGCACGCCGTCCGGCACGGGCCGCAGCCACGGGTCCAGCACGTACACGTCGGTGTTGTCGATCGCCACGCCGACCACCGGGTCCTGGCACTCGAAGGTGCCGACGCCGAGGGTGTTGATGGTGTACTCGGTGGGTCCGTACAGGTTGTAGCCGACCGTCCCCTCGGTTTCGGCGAGCCGGCGCCACAGCGCCGGGGTGACCGCCTCGCCGCCCAGCAGCACCAGCGCTGGCCGCCGCGCGGGGTCATCGAGCAGCCCCTCGGCCACCAGCTGCTGCGCGTAGGTGGGGGTCACGTTGATCACGTCGATCCCGTGCTCGAGGCAGTACTCGACCAGGCGGGGCGCGTCGCGCCGCAGCTCCTCGTCGCAGATGTGCACCTCGTGGCCGTCGGCGAGCCACAGGAGCTCCTCCCACGACATGTCGAACGCGAAGGACACGGTGTGCGCGATCCGGAAGACCCGGTGCCCGTGCCGCGCCAGCACCGGCTCGAAGATCCGGCGCTGGTGGTTGATCAGCATGTTGGTCAGCCCGGCGTACCCGGTCACCACGCCCTTGGGCTTCCCGGTCGATCCGGAGGTGTAGATGGTGTACGCCGGGTGCCGCAGGCGGTCCGGGTCGCCCGGCGCGAACGTCGTGAACGGCTCGGCCTCGGGCAGAGGGCGGTCCAGCTCGATCAGGTCGCCGGTCAGCCGGGGAGCGACCGCGCTCACGGTGAGGATCACGTCCGGGCGGGCGTCCGCGACGATCGCGGCGATCCGCTCGTCCGGGTGGTCCAGCTCCAGCGGCACGTACGCGGCGCCGACGCGCAGCACGGCGAACAGCGCCACGATCGAGTCGAGGGAGCGCGGGATCGCCAGGCCCACGGTCGTCTCGGGGCCGATGCCGCGCCGGGCGAGCACCCCCGCCACCGCGCGGCTGCGGTCCCTGAGCTGGGCGAACGTCATGGTTCGGCCGTGGGCGACGAGCGCGACCCGCTGCGGGCCGCCGTCCGCCGCCTGGTCGAACCGGTCGACCACGGTGTCCGTGCCGACGTCCGTGCGTACGGCCGGCTCGGGCTCCGGCCCCAGACCCCGCAGCGCGCCCACCGGCCCGGTCGAGCGGGCCAGCTCCTCGAGCACGCGCACGTAGTCGTCCAGGAGACGGCGGGCGCGCCCGGCGTCGTCGTCGCGGTGCTCCAGCTTGATCGTGAGCCGGTCGCCCGGCGTGACGACCCAGGTGAACGGGTAGTGCGTGGAGTCCTCGGCGCGCACCTCGGTGATGCCGTGCCGGGCGTTCATCGTGGCGAGCGCGTCCAGGTCCAGGAAGTTCTGCAGCACGAACAGGTTGTCGAACAGCGTGTCGTGCCCGCTGGCCCGCTGGATCTCGCCGAGTCCCAGGTGCTCGTGCTCCATCGCCGCGACCCTGGCCGCCTGCACGGCGGACAGATACTCCCGTACCGTGTCGTCCGGCCGGGCTCGCGTCCACATGGGGACGGTGTTGAGCAGCACGCCGACGATGTCGGACAGGCCCTCGCCCTCCCGGCCGGAGACGGTCACGCCGAAGACGGCGTCGCTGCGGCCCGTGTGCGCGCCCAGCAGCAGGCCGAACGCGCCGGTCAGCACCGAGTTCAGCGTGACGCCGTGCGTCCTTGCCGCCTCCCGCAGCAGGTCCGACTGCCCGGGGGAGAGCGTGCGTACGAGGGCGCTCGGCAGCTCGTCCGGCAGTGACGGAGACGGCCCGGCGAGCAGCGTCGGGCCGGGGAGGCCGGTCAGGTGCTCCGCCCAGAACCGTTCCGACGCGGCGAGGTCCCTGGCGGCGAGCCCCCGGGCGTAGCTCTGGAAGCTCGGCGTGGCCGGGACCGGGTCCAGTGGCTGTCCCGCGAGGACGGCCTGATAGGCGTCGAACAGGTCCCGCAGCACGATCTCGCGGGACCAGCCGTCCCACAGCAGCAGGTGGTAGCTCAGCAGCAGGCCGTCGCGGTCGCCGGGCAGGCGCACCACGGTCAGCCGGATCAGCGGCGGCTCACCCGGGTCGAAGCCCGTGTCGCGGTCCCGGGCGCGCAGGGCCTCGACCTCCGCGTCCGTCGACAGCGCGACCACGCGGACGTCGACCTGCCGGCGCGCCGCGAGGACCTGGACCGGGTCGCCGCCGGCGTCGGTGGTGAAGCCGGCGCCCACGACCGGGTGCCGCGCGATCACGTACGCCATCGCCTCGGCCAGGGCGCCTGTGTCCAGCCGCCGGTCGAAGGTGAAGTAGTTCTGCGCGACGTAGTGCCCGGCCGGGCCCGCCAGCTGGGCCTGGAAGAACAGGCCCCTCTGGAGCGGGGTGACCGGCGCCGTCCACTCGGCGGTCGCGGCGGCGTCCGCGATCCGCTCCACGGCGCGCCGCCAGTGCTCGGTGAGCTCGTCGGGGACGCCTTCGGCGAGGGTGAAGACCGCGCGCAGCCTTCCGGTGGCCGTGTCGATCCACGCGTTGACCTCGACGGCATACGGGCTGCCCTGGTCGCCGCCGGTGATGTGCAGCGCCTGGGACTCGCTGCCCCGGCCGAGGTAGTTGAACAGCACCTGCGGGCGCGCGTTCAGCAGCGGCGCCGTCTGCGGGTTGAGGTATCTGAGCTGGCCGTAGGCGACGTTCCCGCGCTCGTCCGGCTGCCGTTCGGCGAGCTCGCGCGCCGCCGCGACGGGGTCGGTCTGCGCGGTGAGCCGTACGGGCGCGATGGAGGTGAACCAGCCGACCGTGCGGGTGTAGTCGTGGTGTTCGAGCGCCGGGACCCGGCCGTGGCGCTCCAGCTCGATCGCGAGGTCGGTGGGCGAGGGCTGGACGTGCGTCAGCGCGGTCCGCAGCGCGCCGCACAGCAGCTCGGTGACACCGACGCCGAGCGTGGCGGGCGCGGTACGCGTCACGCGGGCGGTCACCTCGGGCGCGACCTCCACCACGGTCTCGCGCAGCCGCTCGACCACGGGCAGCAGCGGGGGCGCTTCGAGCGTGGTGACCCAGTGCCCGAGGTCGTCGATCGCCTGGGCAGACCCCGCCGCCAGCGCGCCGGCGTACTCGGCGTAGGACGTGGTCGGCGCTGCCAGGGCCGCCCCGCGCAGGGCGGCGGCCAGGTCGTCCAGCAGGACCAGCCAGGACACCGCGTCGACGGCGAGGTGGTGCACGGTGACCACGAGGGTCCGGCTCGCCGCCAGCCAGGAGAACGCGATCATCTCCCCGGCCTCGGGATCGAGCCGTCCGGCGGCCTCGTTCGCGACGGCCGTGGCGTCGGTCGCGTCCGTGCGGGCGACGGTGACCTGCCGGGCGGGTTCGGTGCGCAGCGCCCACACCCCGTGCTCGACGCGCAGCCGCAGCCGGAGGGCCGGGTGCGCGGCCACGACGGCCTCGGCGGCGCGTCCGACGTCCGCGAACCCGGTCCCCTCGGGCGCCACCAGAGTCCTGGCCTGGGCGAACCGGGTGAGAGAGCCGCCCAGCCCCCGCTGTCGCAGGATGATCGGCGTCGG
The DNA here is from genome assembly GCF_044593615.1 of Nonomuraea sp. NPDC051941. Classification (NCBI taxonomy): domain Bacteria; kingdom Bacillati; phylum Actinomycetota; class Actinomycetes; order Streptosporangiales; family Streptosporangiaceae; genus Nonomuraea; species Nonomuraea sp. NPDC051941. The sequence continues at coordinate 137,871 of NZ_JBIUCF010000024.1, read as the reverse complement.
CGTCAGCGGACCGTCCTCATGAGAGGCGGGCACCGGCTCCGTGGCGTGGGGCGCTCCCAGGTGTCCGGCGAGCGCGCGCGGCGTCCTGAGCAGGAACACGTCCCGTGGGGTGATCGGCAGGCCGAGCGCCCTGGCCCGGTTGACCACGGTGATGATGACGATGCTGTCGCCGCCGGCCCTGAAGAAGTCGGTGTCGGCGTCCACCTCGCAGCCGGGCAGCGCGTCGGCGAAGATGCCCACCAGCGCCGCGACCTCGGAATCGCCCGCGGGCACCGGAGCGTCGTCCCGCCCGGCGTGCGCGCTCAGGGCCTTGCGGTCCAGCTTGCCGTTGACGGTCAGCGGCAGCGCCTCGACCCGAAGCACCCGGCGCGGCACCATGTGCGCGGGCAGCTTCGCCGACAGCAGCCCGGTGACGTCGCCGGGCACCCGGCCCACGACGTGCGCGACCAGGTGGTCCCCGCTGCCCGCCACGGTGACGGCCACGTCGACCACGCCGTCGAGCTCCCTGATCGCGGACTCCACCTCGCCGAGCTCGATGCGGAAGCCCTTGAGCTGCACCTGGTCGTCGGCACGGCCGGCGAACTCCAGCTCGCCGTCGAGCGTGCGGCGGGCGAGGTCGCCCGTGTGGTACATGCGGGAGCCGTCGCCCGCGAACGGGTCCGCCACGAACCGGCTCGCGGTGAGCCCCGGCCTGCCCAGGTAGCCGAGCGACACCTGGTCGCCGGCGACGTAGATGGCGCCCACCCGGCCCGGCGGCACCGGCCGGAGCCGGTCGTCGAGCAGGTAGGTGACCAGGCCGGGGATCGGGCCGCCGATCGGGCTGGCGCCGTCGCCGGCGGCGAAGTCCTCGTCGGTCAGCACCCGGTGCGTGACGTGGACGGTGGTCTCGGTGATGCCGTACATGTTGACCAGCTCGGGCGAGCCGGTGCCGTGCCGCTCGACCCAGCCGCGCAGCCGCCCGAGGTCCAGCGCCTCGCCGCCGAAGACGATCCGGCGCAGCGCGGTGACCGGCTCGCCGGCGTGCCGGTCGGCCTCCATGAACTGGTAGAACGCCGACGGGGTCTGGTTGAGCACGGTCACTCCGCGCTCGCGGACCAGCCGGTGGAAGTCGACCGGGGAGCGGGTCAGCCCGTACTCCGGCACCAGCAGCTCACCGCCGTGCGCCAGCGCGCCCCACAGCTCCCACACCGCGAAGTCGAAGGAGTAGGAGTGGAACTGCACCCACACGTCGTCCGGGCCGAAGTCCATGTCCGGCCGGGTGTTCGCGAGCAGCGTCACCACGCTGGAGTGCGGGACGACGACCCCCTTGGGCCTGCCGGTCGATCCGGACGTGTAGATCACGTACGCCGGGTCGTGCCGGCTCACCTCGGCCGATGTGGTGTCCATCGGCAGCTCGTCCCCCTGGACGAGCACGCGGGCCGGCACGCCCGCCCGGGCCGCCAGCTCCGTGAAGCGGTCCCGCTGGTCCCGGTCCACGAGCACGACCTGCGGGGCGGCGTCGGCGAGGACGTACTCCAGCCGTTCGTCCGGGTACGCCAGATCCAGCGGCACGTACGCGCCGCCCGCGCTGACGATCGCGACCAGGGCGACGACCTGCTCGACGGAGCGCGGGACGGCGACGGCGACCCGTTCGCCCGGCCCGACCCCGGCCGCCCGCAGCGCCGCGGCCAGCTCGTTCTTCGCCTCCGCCAGCTCGCCGTAGGTCAGCGACCGGGTGCCGCCGTCGAGACCGCACTGGGTGACGGCGGTGGCGGCCGGGTCGCGCTCGGCGGCGGCGTCGAACAGCTCGCCCAAGGTCGCCGGGGTGACCCGCGCAGGCTGCCCGGCGCCGTCCGGCACCAGGTCGTCCGGCCGGGTGAGCAGGCCGGTCAGCGCCTGGGTGAACGCGCGCAGGATCGCCTGGGCGCGCGCCTCCCGCAGCAGCTCCCCGTCGTAGATCAGGTTGAAGCGCGGGCGGCCGTAGCGTGCGCGCTCCACCACCAGCGTCAGCGGGTAGTGCGGGGCGCCCTCGTTCACGATGCCGGTGATGGCGAACTCGTCGCCGGGCCTGCGCAGACCGTCCACGTCGGCCGCGACGTCGAACACCACCAGGGTGTCGAACAGAGGGCCGCCGCCGGCCTGGCGGCCGATCCTGGTCAGGGAGACGTGCTGGTGCGGCAGCACCGCGCTCTGGTGGTCCCGCACCGAGGCGAGCAGCTCGCCCGCCGTGGTGGCGCCGCCCCACCGGACGCGTACGGGGATCGTGTTGATGAGCAGGCCCACCATGTCCTTGATGCCCGGCACGTCCGCGTCGCGCCCGGACACCGTGGAGCCGAACACCACATCCTTGCCCGGCAGGATGCCGCCCAGCGTCACCGCCCACGCGCTGTGCACGGCGACGCTCAGCGGCACACCCGCCGACCGGGCGGCCGTGTCGACGTCGTCGTCCGGCTCCACCGTGGTCTCGGCGTACCGGCCGGACGGGGTGTGCCCCTCGGCGACCAGCGAGGGGCCGGGCAGGCCGGCGAGCTGATCGCGCCACACCCGGTCGCTCTCGTCGTCGTCGCGCGCGGCCAGCGCGCGCACGTGGTCGGCGAAGCCGCCCTGCGGGTACGCGGTCCACGGCGCGTGATACTCGGCCAGCAGCGCGCGCAGCATCGGGGGCACCGACCAGCCGTCGGCGAGGATGTGGTGCACGGTCTGCACCAGCACGTTCCCACCGGAACCCGTACGGATGAGGGTGAAGCGCATCAGCGGACCGGTGGCCAGGTCGAACCCGGCGCGGCGGTCCCGTTCGGCGTGGTGGCGGATCTCGTCCTCGGTGATGCCGGGGCGCTCCAGCGTGGTGAACGGCGCCTCCACCCCGCTCTCCAGCACCGAGACCACGCGGCCGTCGGCGAGGGCGACGAAGCGCGCGGCCAGGTTCGGGAACAGGTCGAACAGCCGGGTGGCCGCCGCCGCGAGCCGGTCGGCGTCCACGTCGCCGTCCAGCGTCATGATCTGCTGCTCGACGTAGCTGCCCGCCGAGTCGTCGTCGAAGACCGAGTGGAAGTACAGGCCCTCCTGCAACGGGGTCAGCGGCAGGATGTCCCGCAGCGCCGGGCCGTCCAGGGCGTCGACGTCGGCCTGCGTGAGGGCCACCGCGCCGAAGTCGCTGGGGGAGTGGCCGCCCTGGTCGAGCGCGGCCAGCCCGGTCAGGGCCGCCCGGAAGTACTCGCCGATCGTCGCGATGTCCTCCTCGGCGAACATCCCGTCCGGCCAGGAGATGGTGGTGAGCAGCTCGTACGCGCCGCTCGCGCCGGGCTCGGCGATCGCGTTGAACTCCAGGGCGCGCGGCAGCCGCATCCCCGGGTCGCGCTTCTCGCCCAGCTGCCCCGTGGCGCCCGCGAGCCGCCAGTCCCCGGACGCGCCCGCGTCGTAGCGGCCCAGGTAGTTGAACAGCACCTGCGGGGCGGGCGCGGCGAACCCGGTGCCGGTCAGGTAGCGCAGGGCGCCGTAGGAGACGCCGTTGCTCGGCACCCGGGCGAGGTCCTCCTTGACCGCCTTGAGCGCCGCGGACAAATAGTCGGGGGCGGTGAGATCGGCCGCCGCGCCGGGGTCCACGGTCACCGGGAACAGCGTGGTGAACCAGCCCACGGTCCGCGACAGGTCCGGCTCGTAGCCGGCGGCGTCCGCCACGAACCGTCCCTCGCGGCCGTGGCCCTCGAGTTCGATGTGCGCGTACGTCTGGTCCTGCCCGAGGTCGCGCCGCCAGCGGGCGAGGGCGACGGCGAGCGCGGTCAGCAGCACGTCGTTGACGCCCGCGTGGAACCTCGCCGGGATCTCGCCCAGCAGCGCGGCGGTGACCTCGGAGCCGACCGGCACGACCTGGGTCCGCTCGCGCGCGACGGTGTCGGATGCGGACAGCGGACGCCTGCCCAGCGGCCCGTCCGCTCCCGGCAGGGGCCGCTGGAAGTGGTCGCGGTCCGCGTCGAACGCCGCCCGCTCCAGCAGCTGCGTCCAGCGCCGGAACGACGTGCCCACCGGGGGCAGCTGGATCGGCGTGCCCGAGGTGAGCTGCCGCCACGCCGTGGCCAGGTCCTCCATCAGGATCCGCCAGGACACGCCGTCGATCACCACGTGATGGGCGACCAGGACGAGCTGCCGCGCCTCGCGCCGCCAGACGGCACGGAGCATCACGCCGTCGTCCGGGGCCAGCCCGGCGGCGGCGAGCCGGACGCACTCGTCGAGCGGCCGGTCGCTCTCCTCCCACCCCACGACGGCCCCGTCCGCCTCGGGGATGTCGAAGCCCCAGCGTTCGCCGCGCACCAGCCTGGCGCGCAGCATGTCGTGCCGCCTGACCAGGGCGGCGAGCAGCTCGCCGAGGGCGCCGGCGGTCAGGTGGGCCGGGGTGTTCAGCACCACCGACTGCACGAAGCCGTCGATCGCCTCCGTGTGCTCGCCGAGCCACTGCACGATGGGGACCCCTGCGACGGGGCCGGTCGCGACGTCCCCGCGATCCACGGTGGAGACCTCGTCACGGGTGGCCGCCGCCGCGAGCGCTCCCACGTTGCGGCTCGCGAAGATCTGCGTCGCCGTGAGGTGGAGGCCCGCGTCGCGCAGCGCGCTCAGCAGCGAGATCGCCAGGATGCTGTCGCCGCCGAGCCTGAAGAAGTTCTGGTCGACACCGACCTCGTCCAGCCGCAGCACCGACGCGACCGCCGCGCACACCAGGCGCTCGTTCTCGGTGGCCGGCGCGACGATCGCGCCCGTCCCGATCGCCGGCTCCGGCAACGCGCCCCGGTCCAGCTTGCCGTTGGCGGTGAGCGGGAACTCCTTCATCACGACGACGTGCGCGGGCACCATGTGCTCGACCATGTGCTCGGCGGCCCACGCCTTGACCTCGTCCGCCCGCAGGTCGCCACCCCCGGCCGCCGGGATCACGTACCCGACCAGGTAGGTGCCGCCCGCCGCGTTCTTCTTGGCGACGACGCAGGTGTGCCGGACCCCGGGGTGCTCCGCGAGGCCGACCTCGACGTCCTCGATCTCCAGCCGCATGCCGCGGATCTTGATCTGGTTGTCGGCCCGGCCGAGGAAGTCCAGCGACCCGTCGGGGGCGAAGCGCGCCAGGTCGCCGGTGCGGTACAGCCGGGAACCGTCCCCGGCGAAGGGGTTCGCCACGAACCGGGACGCCGTCAGGCCGGGCGCGTTGACGTACCCGCGGCCCAGGAGGAAGCCGCCCACGTACAGCTCGCCGCCGACGCCGACCGGGACCGGGCGCAGCTCCTCGTCCAGCACGTACAGCTCGGTGTTGGGGTTGGCCTTGCCGATCGACGTCGACAGGCGCTCGGCCGCGCCCCGGTAGATGACGTGCGAGACGCCGATCGTCGTCTCGGCGGGGCCGTAGCCGTGGTACATGGGGATGTCGAGCCGGGTGCGGAAGCGCTCGTACAACTCCGGGGTCAGCACCTCGCCGCCGCACCACACGTGCCGCAGGCTGTCCAGCCGCCCGGAGCCGCCCGCGATCTCCAGCAGCACGTCCAGCATGGACGACACCAGGTACGTGAAGGTGACGCGCTGCTCGGCGATCACGCTCAGCAGGTGGTGCGGGTCGCGCTCGCCGCCGGGCCGCAGGACCACCAGCCGGCCGCCGCACACCAGCGGCAGGAAGATCTCGTTGATGGAGATGTCGAACGACAGCGGCGCCTTGAACAGCGACGCGTCGTCGTGGCCGAAGCCCAGGATCTCGCGGGACTGCCACAGCAGGCGCTCGCTGATCGCCTCGTGCCGAATCATCGCGCCCTTGGGCCGCCCGGTCGAACCGGACGTGAAGATCACGTACGCCAGCGCGGGACCGGGGACGGCGATGTCGGTGTCCCCGGTGGGATACGACCCGAACCGCCAGTCGCCGAGGTCGACGGCCACGGCCTCCGGCTCGCCCGCGCCGTGCTCGCCGGAGTCGTTGAGCTGCGCCACGACCCTGGCGTCCTCGATGACGACCGCCCGGCGCGCGGCGGGCCACTGCGGATCGAGCGGCACGAACGCGCCCCCCGCCTGGAGCACGCCCAGCAGGCCGATCACCATCTCGGCGGAGCGGCCCAGCGAGATGCCGACGATCTGTTCGGCGGTGAGCCCGCGGTCGATCAGGTGGTGGGCGAGCTGGTTGGACAGCTCGGCCGCCTCGCGGTAGGTCAGCGAGCGGTGCCCGTCCACGATGGCGACGGCGTCCGGCCTGGTCCGAGCCTGCTCGCGGAACATCTCCACGATGGTCGGGCGGACCCGGTCCACGTCGTTGTCGTTCCACTCGGCCAGGGCCGCGAGCCGGGCCGGCACGCTGGACGGGCCGATGGTGCCGATGGGCCGATCCGGGAAGTCGGCCAGGTCGTCCAGCGCGAGCTGCGCGTCGGCCGGCGGGACACCCTCGGGGACGGTGATGCTCCGGCCGTCCGCGCCGACGTCCCAGCCGGCGACCCCGTCCCCGCCGTTGTCGGCCCATCCGAGGACGTCGGCGAACAGGGTGGCGGAGGTGAGGTCGAGACTGCCGGGGCTCTGGCCGGTCGCCCAGTAGGCCAGCCCGATGGCGCACGCCTTGGTGATGGTCCTGTCGGAGTAGCCGCCGGTCCGCCGGCGCACGTCGGCCAGGCGCGCGGGAGAGAGCAGTGCGAGACGAGTGCTCGGTTCCGTCATCGAAGACTCAGCCGTCCCTTTCGAAGGATGAAGGTTCTTGCCACGCGCGCCACAGCCGCGCGTACCTGCCGCCCAGAGCCACCAGCTCCTCGTGGGTTCCCTGCTCCACGACGCGTCCCGCGTCCAGCACGGCGATGCGGTCGGCCGCCATCGCCTGGGTCAGCCGGTGCGCCACGAACAGCGTCGTACGGCCCAGGCACGCGGCGGCCACGGCCCGCTCCAGCTCGGCGGCGCCCTGGCTGCCCGCCTCCGCGGTCGACTCGTCCAGCACCACCACCGGCGACCGGCCCAGCACGAGCCGGGCAAGCGCGATCTGGGCGACCTTGGTGCCGTCCAGCCGCTCACCGCCCTCGCCGACCACGGTGTCCAGCCCGTCGGGCAGCGCCGTGACCCACGTGTCGGCGCCGACCCTGCGCAACGCGTCCATCAGCTCGGCGTCGGCCGCCTCCGGCGCGGCCAGCCGCAGATCGCCGGAGAGCGGCCCGGAGAACACGTGCGTCTCCTGCGTCAGGATGCTCACCAGGGCCCGCGCGCCGGCCTCGTCCAGCCCGGCGAGGTCGGTCGTTCCGATGCGCACCGACCCGGCCTGCGGGGTCCCGATCCCCGCGATCAGCGCCGCCAGGGTCGACTTGCCCGCGCCCGTCGCCCCCACCAGCGCCAGCGACCCGCCGGCCGGGATCACCAGGTCGACGTCCCGCAGGACCGGCCGCTCGGTGCCGGGGTAGCTGAACGTCAGTCCCTCGACCGCCACCGGGTACGGCCCGGCGTCCGCGGGGGCGGCGGCCACCCGGCCCACCAGCCGCTCCTCCGTGGCCTCGCCCAGCACGCCGACCAGCCGGGTCAGGCTCGCGCCCGACTTCTGCGCCTCGTCGAAGGTGAACAGGATGGCGCCCAGCGGGTTGAACAGCCGGTGGAACAGCAGCGGGGCCACCGACGCCTCGCCCAGGGTGACGGCGCCGGCCTCCAGCAGGACGTACCCCACCACGAGGATCAGGACCAGCCCGATGAACTCGGCGCGGTTCTCCCTGCCGACGAACCGGCCGAAGAACCGGAAGACCTCGACGCCGAGATCGCGCACCCGCCACGACTCGCGGGTGACCTGCTCACGGAAGGTCTCCTCCAGGCGGTAGGCCCGGACGGTGTCGATTCCGTTCAGGCCGCTGATCAGCGCCTGCGCGCGATCGGCCTGGGCCTCCCGCTGCTGCTGGTAGAGCGGCGCGGACCGGGGGAGATACCAGCGCAGGGCCAGCGCGTACGCGGGCAGCGCGCCGGCGCCCGCCAGGCCGAGCCGCCAGTCCAGCCCGAACATGCCCGCCGTGGCGATGACGACCAGCACCCCCGACGAGAACACCGTGGGGACCGCCGTCCGGATGCCCTTGGACACCACGGCCACGTCGTCGCCGACCCTGGACAGCACGTCGCCCCGGCCGACCTGCTCGATCCGCGCGCTCGGCATGCCCAGCACCGCCCGTACGGCGCCTTCCCGCAGCCGCGCGAGCAGGTCCGCGCCCAGCCGCCCGATCAGGTACGTGGACGCCGTGGTGGCCGCCGAGCCGAGCAGCGCGGCGGTCACCATCAGCACCCCGACGGTGACCAGGACCGACCGCGACTGACCTTCGACCACCCCGTCGACCACCCGGCCGAGCAGGAGCAACGGCAGCACCTGGAGCGCCGCCGCGGCCACCGCGGTGAGCACGGTGGCGCCCGTCAGCCAGGGCACCTCGCGGCAGTACGCCGCGACCCATCGGGTGGCCTCGCGTCCGGTCGCCGTGCGCAGGATCGCCGGGGCGATGCGGGTGCCGGTGGTGCTCACACCCGGCCCACGGCAGGCCGGGGACAGGACACGTTCACCGGCATCACTAGGCGGCCGACTTGACGAGCTCGTCGATCGCGTACGGCAGGGACAGCAGCGTGCCCTGCGACATGGCCGCGCCGATCGCCGGGCCCTCGCTGTCCAGCAGGTACGACACCTTGCCGCCCTTGACCGCGGGCAGGTTGGCGAACAGCTTGAAGTTCTTCAGCGCGTTCTGGTCCGCCTGGTCGGCGATGACGAAGATGTGGTCGACGTCGATCAGGTCGATGCGCTCGGGGGACAGCACGGTGTAGAAGCTGCCGCCCGCGATCTTGTCGATCTCCGTCGCGCCCTTGAAGCCGATGCCCGACACCAGCCGTCCGCGCACGTCGGTGGTGGTGAACGGGGCGACCGAGTTCTTGTACCAGGACACCGCGACGGCGGTGCGCTCCGCGAACTCCGGGTGCGTCGTGCGGGCGGTGTCGAGCTTGTCCTGGATGCCCTGCACCAGCTTGGCACCCTCGTCGGCCTTGCCGAGCGCCTTGGCGATGTGCAGCGCGTTGTCCTGCCACGGCGCGCTGAACGGCTCCTTCTCGGTCTTGGTGCGGCCCACCGTAGGAGCGATCTTGGAGAGCCGGTCATAGGCGGCCTGGTCGATCTCGGAGTAGACCGCGATGATCAGGTCGGGCCGCAGGGCGGCGATCTTCTCGTAGTTGGGGCCGGAGTCCCCGTTGTTCATGATGACCTCGGGGCGGGTGTCGCCCCACCGGTCCTTCACCCAGGGCCACTGGGTGTTGATGTCGGGGGTCTTGCCCGGCGGGTTCGGGTACTGGTCGACCATGCCGACCGGCTTGATGCCGAAGGCCAGGATGGCCTGGTCGTCGGTGTAGCCGACGGAGACGACCCGCTGGGGGGCCTTGGTGATCTGCGTGGATCCGAACGCGTGCTCCACGGTCAACGGGAACACGCCACCACCCGTGGCGGCCGCGGTGGTGTCGCCGCTCGGCTTCTCCGCCGAGCCGGAACCGCATCCCGCGATCAATGTCGCAGCGGACAACATCACTGCGATGCCCCGCAAGGTCTTCGTCACTGTTCTTCGCTGGAGGAGCATCCGGAATCCCTTGCTTTCGTGCGATCCACTGGAACCGTAACATGCGCAGATTAGGTTAGCCTAACCTTACTTCTTCAGGTTCGCCCGCACCAGCAGGTAGACGAGGAAAGGGCCGCCGATCGCGGCGGTGACCACGCCGACCGGGAGGCTGACCGGCAGCGCCGTACGCGCCACCAGGTCCGCGCCGATCAGCAGCAGCGCGCCCACCATCCCGGATGCCACCAGTGGCGGCGTCGGACACCGTGACAGCCGCATCGCCACCTGCGGCGCCACCAGCGCCACGAACGGGACCGGGCCCGCCGCGCTCACCGCCACGCCGGCCAGCAGCACCGCGCACAGCAGCAGGACCGCCCGCACCATCGAGTACCGGACACCCAGGCCCGCCGCGACCTCGTCACCGAAGTGCAGCGGCCTGAGCTGGAACGCCACGCACGACACGACGGCCATGAGAGCGAGCGCGCACCACAGCGCCACCCAGACCTCGCCCCACGTCCGGTTGTCCAGCGAGCCGACCAGCCATGCCTGGGCCCGGGCCACGTCCCGGATGTCGGCCGTGACCAGCAGCCAGATCGTGATCGCCTCCGCCACGGCGCTCACCGAGATGCCGATGAGGATGAGCCGGAGGCCGTCGATCCCGCGCCGCCACGCCAGGAAGTACACCAGCAGTCCGGTGCCGAGACCGCCCGCGAGAGCCGCCGCGGACAGGCCCACGGAGTCGACGACGGCCGCGGCGACCCCGCCCGACACCGTCACCAGGAACACCGCGACCGCGCTCGCGCCTCCGGTGATGCCCAGCACGTCCGGGCTGGCCAGCGGGTTGCGCGCGATGGACTGCGTGATCGCCCCGGACACCCCGAGCGCGATCCCCACGACGAGCCCGGCCAGGGCGCGCGGCAGGCGCAGATCCATGATCACGAACTCGTCGACCCGCTCGCCCTGGCCGAAGAGCGTGGCGATCACCTGGGGCAGGCCGATGGGGAAGTCCCCGGTGCCGATGGACAGGCAGAACACCAGGAAGGCCGCCGCCGCCAGCAGCAGCGTGACCAGCACCATCCAGGGTCGCCACACGAACGACGCGTGGCCGACCCGCACGCCCGGTGTCGCCGGCCGCCTCACCGCCGTCTCGTTCATACCGTCTTGAACTTTCCGCGCCAGACCAGCGCCGCGAAGAACGGGGCGCCGATGACGGCGACGACGACGCCTGCCTGCAACTCGCCCGGCCGGGTCACCACGCGCCCCACGATGTCGCAGGTCAGCAGGATGACGGCGCCGAGCAGACCCGCGCACGGCACCAGCCAGCGATAGTCCGGCCCGGTGAGATACCGGGCCACGTGGGCCACCATGAGCCCGAGGAACGCGATGGGGCCGCACGCCGCCGTCGTCGCGCCCGCCAGCAGGGTGATGGCGACGATGCCGACGGTCCGGGTGCGCGTGATGTTCACGCCCAGCCCGCGCGCGACGTCGTCACCCAGGTTGAGCAGGTTGACGGCGGGCAGCGTGGTGAGCCCCAGCACCAGCCCGGCCACGACGAACGCGGCCACCGGCCGGATGACGTCGAATCCGACCCCGGCGACGGTGCCCGCGTTCCAGAACCGCAGGGCGTTCAGCGACGCCTGGTCCGATAACGCGACCGCCGTGGTCATCGCCGCCAGGAACACCGCGACCCCCTGCCCGGCCAGCGCGAGCGTCAGCGGGCTGCCCGCGCCCCGGCCGATGCTGGCCAGCCCGAACACGACGGCGCCGGCGGCCGCCGCCCCCAGGAAGGCGAACCAGACGTACTGGTACGGATTGGCGAGCCCGAACAGGAGGATCGCCGACACGACGGCGAACGAGGCGCCGGAGTTCACGCCCAGCAACCCCGTGTCGGCGATCGGGTTGCGCGTGTACCCCTGGATCAACGCCCCGCTGACCCCCAGAGCGACGCCCGCCACGATCGCGAGCACGGTCCTGGGCACCCGTACGGTCTGCACGATCAGCGCGATCTCGGTGAGCCGCTGGTCGGAGCCCGGCTCCGGGAACAACCCCTGCCACACCTCCGCGAGGCTCAGCCCACGCGCGCCGACGGCCAGCGACACCGCCGCCGCGACCAGGAGAACCGCCGTGAGCGCGCCCAAGCCCACCACCCGCCGCCGGCGGACCCCTGTGACCTCGGACGTGGGACGTTTCTCCAGAGTCGTACTCATCGACCTACAATCCACGGGGTACGTCTCGATCATGAAACTTAGGTAAGTCTATCCTTAGTTTCTGGCCGACGGTAGGGACGGAGTGCGACCACGCATGGAGAACACTTTCGCCACGTTCGGGCTCCCCGGTGAGCCCGGTTCCGACGAGTTCTGGGCGGCGGCGGGAGCGCCCGCGTCGGTGCCCGCCGGCGACGGCTGGGCGACCCTGTTCCTGTGGCGCGGGTCCCCGGCGAGCGTCGGCTTCGAGAGCTGGTCGGAGCCGCTGCCCCTGCGCCGGTGGGGCGACACGGACTGCTGGTACGCCGAGGTGGTCATGCCCGCGCGGCTGCGGGTGACGTACCGGTTCGTCACGGACGACGGGGCCTGCGCCGACCCGTTCAACCCGGTCGGCGCGGGAGGTGACCGGTCCATCGCCGCGACCCCGGACGCCCCCGCCCAGCCGCACTGGCCCGCCGTCGGTGCTCAAGACGTCCTGCCGCTCCCGCGCACCCGGATCCGCTGGAGCAGCGAACGGCTCGGCGGGCGGCGCACCGTGCGGGTCCACCCGGCGGGCGGCGGCGGGCCGGTGGTCCTGCTGCTCGACGGGGACGACTGGCTGTACCTGCACCCGGCCATGACCGCGTTCGACTCGGCCGTCGCCCACGGCGAGATGCCCGCCGTCACGCTCGTCTTCCTGCCCGCCCAGGCCAGGGAGGCCGAGTTCGGGTGCGTGGCCGAGCTGTGGGAGGCGATCCGGGACGAACTGCTGCCGCTGGTCGCCGAGAGCGGCGTGCCCGCCGACCTGGACCGGCTGGTGGTCGCCGGGCAGAGCCTCGGCGGGCTGAGCTCGATGTACGCGGCCCTGGAGTTCCCGGAGCTGGTGTCGGCCGTCGCCTGCCAGTCGGGGTCGTTCTGGTGGACGTCCGGGGCCGCCGGCCTGGCCGACCCCATGGGTGGCCCGGTCGGCGGCGCCATCGCCGAGCGCCTGCGAGAGCGCCCCGACCTGTCCGGACTGCGGGTCGCGTTCGACGTGGGGGAGCACGAGGCGCGGATGCTGCCGCACTGCGAGCTGGTCGAGACCCTGGCCGAACAGGCCGGCGCGACCGTGCGGGTCTCCCGGTCGGCCTCGGGCCACGATCGGGCGGGCTGGCGGCACGCCCTGCTCAGGGATGTGGCCTGGGCGCTGCGGTGACGGCCGGGCCGTCACCGCAGCGGCCGTCAGCGCGAGAACGCGTAGGAGGTGCGCAGCCGCCCGGCCACCGCGTCGACGATCTCCCCGGCCCGCACGGCGGTGTTCGACAGCAGCGTCGAGGTCAGGCCGTGGGTGTGCTCGGTGGCTCCCTGCACGTAGATGCCGCAGCGCAGGTGCGTGGAGGTGGCGATCCGGTAGTCGCGCTCGATGCGCAGGGCGCCCGAGGGCAGCCGCTCGCAGTGCTCGCCGACGGCGCCCAGCAGGGTCAGCGGGTCGCCGGGCCGGTAGCCGGTGGCGTAGACGAGCGCGTCGGCGTTCAGGACGGTCCGCTCCCCGGTGGGCAGGAACTCGACGGTGGCGCGCACGCCCTCGGCGTCCCGGGCGACCTCGACGAGCCTGGAGGCGTTGAGGATGCGCAGCCGCTGGCTGCCCCGCACCTTCTCCTGGTAGTGCCTGCGGTACAGCTCGTCGATGAGGTCGAGGTCGACCACCGAGTAGTTGGTGGAGGCGTGGTAGGCGCGCAGGCTGTCCTTGACCGCTTCGGGCGCGTCGAAGTAGTGGTCGACCGCCCCGGAGTCGAAGATGCGGTTGGCGAAGGAGCTGTCGTCGGCGGGGGTGTAGCCGTACTTGGAGAAGACCGCGCACACCTCGGCGCCGGGGAAACGGCCGTGCAGGTGGTCGGTCACCTCGGCGGCGCTCTGGCCGGCGCCGACCACCACCAACCGGCGCGGGTCCGTCAGTGAGGGGAGCCTGTCCAGGAGTTCCTCGCTGTGCCAGACGCGGTCGTCGCCGACCATCCCGTCGGGCAGCACCGGGACCAGGCCGACGGCGACGACCAGGTTGCGCGTGCGGCGGGTGCTGAGCTCCCCGTCGCCCTGGCGGACCACCACGTCGAGATACTCCACCGCGCCGTCGACGGTGACGGGGGTGACCGCGACGACCTCCGAGCCGTACTCGACCTGGTCGGCGAACGGCGCCGCGGCCCACTCCAGGTAGTCGTGGAACTCCATGCGGGAAGGGAACATCGTCTTGTGGTTGATGAAGTCCAGCATCCGGCCGTGCGCCTTCAGATAGGACAGAAAGCCGAACTCGCTGGTGGGGTTGCGCATGGTGACCAGGTCCTTGAGGAAGGAGACCTGCATCGTGGTGCCTTCGAGGAGCATGCCGCGGTGCCATCCGAACGAGAGTTGCTTCTCCAGGAACACCGCGTCGATCCGCTCGCCGGTGCGCGCCTGCCGCTCGCGCAGCGCGATGGCCAGGGCGAGGTTCGACGGGCCGAAACCGATGCCGACGAGGTCGTGGACGGGCTGCTCGGCAGTGGGCATGAAAGGCCTTTCGAGAGAGCGGTCCGAGATGGGGAGCCGTGGGTGGAATCAAGAACCAACTTAGGTTAGGCTCGCCTAATTAGGCGAGCCTAACCTTTATTTCCCTCACCTCACAAGGAGAGCGCTGATGCGGGTCGTGATGTTCGGCTACCAGACCTGGGGGCATCGCACCCTCCAAGCCCTGCTGGACTCCGGGCATGACGTGGTGCTGGCGGTCACTCACCCTCAGAGCGACCACGCCTACGAGAAGATCTGGAGCGACTCGGTGGCCGAGCTGGCCGAGGCGCACGGCGTCCCCGTCGTACTCCGCAACCGGCCCGACGACGAGCTCCTGCTCACCCTCAAGGAAGTCGAGCCTGACCTCATCGTCGCCAACAACTGGCGCACCTGGATACCGCCGGAGATCTTCACCCTGCCCCGGCACGGCATCCTCAACGTGCACGACTCGCTGCTTCCGGCCTACGCCGGCTTCTCCCCGCTCATCTGGGCGCTCATCAACGGCGAGAAGGAGGTCGGCGTCACCGCCCACATGATGAACGCCGAACTGGACGCCGGGGACATCGTCGTGCAGCGCGCGGTCCCGGTCGGCCCGGCCGACACCGCCACCGACCTGTTCCACCGCACGGTCGACCTCATCGGCCCCATCGTCGCGGAGGCCCTGGACCTCATCGCGTCCGGCCGTACCGAGTGGACGCCCCAGGACCGCACCAAGGCCAGCTTCTTCCACAAGCGTTCGATCGAGGACAGCAACATCGACTGGAACTGGCCCGCCGAGGACATCGAACGGCTGGTACGCGCCCAGTCCGACCCCTATCCCAACGCTTTCACCCACTACAGGGGCGAGCGCGTCCGCGTCCTGAAGGCCTCGGTCTCCCAGGGCGTCTACGGCGGCACTCCGGGCCGGGTGTTCATCCGCGAGGGCGACGGCATCGTCATCGTCGCCGGCGCCGAGGCCCGCCGGGGCGGCAGCCACGGCCTGGTGATCGAACGGGTGCGCACCGAGGACGGCACCGACCTGCCGGCCGGCGAGGTGTTCCGGACGATGGGCGGCTACCTCTCCCGCCACCCGTGAGCGATCACTGGTAGGCGGAGGCCTGGAGGCTCCTGGGCCGCCTCCGCGTACCGCTGGTAGACCTCGTACGCGCTGGCCGCGTCCAGCGCGGCCGTCGGCTCGTCGAGCAGTGGCGTCGACCGCATGAACGCCCGTGACAGGGCGACCTTCTGCCACTGGCCGCCGGACAGCTCGACGCCGTCGCCGAGGGCCTTGCCGAGCCTGATCTCCCCGCCCTGGTCACGCGGTCCCGCCAGGCCGCGGGATCCAGCTCGGCGAGGGGTGTCCCGTCCACGGTGATTGTGCCGCCGGTCGGCCGGTAGAACCCGCACAGCAGCTTGACCAGCGTCGTCTTCCCGCTGCCGTGGTCGCCGACCAGCGCCACCGTGGCCCCGGCCGGGAGCCGCAGGTCGATGCCGCGCAGCACGGGCGGCCCGCCGTACGAGAAGTCCACGCCGGACAGGGTGATGCCGTCGCGCAGGCGGTCGGGCGGGGCGAGCGCGCCGCTGGTGCTCGCCTCGTGCAGCTCGCGCAGTCAGAGGTAGCGGCCGGCGCCTGGGACCGCTCAGGGGCTGGAGCAGCCGATGCCGGTGGGCGTGTTCGCGCCGTTGCCGCCGGCGACGTAGCCGAACGTCGTGGTGCCGCCGCCCGCGAGGGTGCCGTTGTAGGAGGCGTTGCGGACGCTGATCGCGCCGCTGGTGCCGGTGTTCACGCCGCCCCACAGGTTGGTGACGGCCTGCCCGGCGGCCAGGGTCATGCCCACGGTCCACCCGTTCAGCGGCGCCGAGCCGTTGTTGTGTACGGTCACCTCCGCCTGGAAGCCGCCGCTCCAGGTGTTGACCGTCCGGTAGGTCGCGGTGCAGGCGCCGCCCTGCCCGGGAGGCGTGGGCGTCGGGGTCGGCGTGGGGGTCGGGGTTCCCTCCAGGCTGCCGGGGACCGAGCGCAGGGCGTTGTACCAGACGGTCGCCATCTTGCTGTAGCCGCCGGCGTTGGGGTGGACGCCGTCGGCCAGGTCCGCGGTGGTCAGGGCGCTGTACATGTCCACCAGGTGGACGTGCTTGCCGGCCGCGGCCCTGGACTGCACGATGCCGGGGATCGCCGAGTTGAAGCCCCTGACGGTCGGGTCGGCGCCGTTGAGGGGGATGATCGTCGCCACGAACACCTCGGCGTCGGGTGCGGTGCCGGTGATGCGGTCGATGAGCGTGGCCAGCCTGGAGGACGCGCCGGTCGGGTTCTGGTACATGTCGTTGGTGCCGATGTGCAGCAGGATCGTACGCGGCTGGTAGGTGCGCAGCCAGGTCACGATGTTGGCGTCGATCTGGTCGATCCGCCATCCGGAGTGGCCTTCGTGGTCGTGGTCGCCCAGGTTCGACGGCCCGTTGAACTGGGATCCGACGAAGTCGACCCGGTAGCCGGCGGCCACCAGCTTCTGCCACAGGTCGACACGGTAACCCCCTGGCACGTTGAACCCGTCGGTGATCGAGTCGCCGAGCGGCATCACCCGAACGCCGCCGTTCGACTCCGCGCCGGCCGCCGTGGCGTACACCGTGGCCGCGAGCAGCGCCAGCACGGCGACCAGGCCGCTCAGCAGGCGCGTCATCCTCACCATGGATGTCTCCGTTTCTGCGAGCGCTAACAGAGACCGCGGTCCCTGAACGGTCGGCCCCTTCCACGTGGAGCGAACCCCGCCGGGCGTGGACCCGTCAATGCGCCGCCCCGCCGATCCCGTCCTGCCGCCCGCCGTCTTCCCTGGTCGCGCAGCGCGGCCCGCCCCGGACGGAGGATGAAAATTTCACGCCACCGGCCCCGTGAAACGTTTCGGGTATCCGGCGCAGCTCAGCGAGCTGATCCAGTACTACGAGTACGGGCACCTGCCGCCCGCGCCCACCAGCGTCACCGGCACCCGCAACGGCACCACGCTGACCGTGACCGTGCAGGCCAACGGCCGCTCGGCCTCGTTCAACGCGACCGTCCGGCTGCCCGGCGGCACCGGCCCGTTCCCCGCGCTCATCCTGCTCAACCCGCTGGCAGCGAGTGTGACCAGCCGCGGGTACGCCGAGGTCGGCATCGACCCCAACAGCATCGCCGCCGACAGCACCGCCAAGACCGGCGCGTTCTGGACGTTGTACAACGGCACCGACGTGGACACCGGCGTGCTCATGGCCTGGGCATGGGGCGTCCACCGGACGCTGGACGCGATCAAGGCGGCGGTGCCCCAGATCGACGCCACCAAGGTCGGCGTGTCGGGCTACTCCCGCTATGGCAAGGCAGCCGCGGTCGCGGGGGCGTTCGACGAGCGGATCGCGCTGACCGTACCGGGGTCGTCGGGCACGGCCGGGATGGGCAACTACCGGTTCTTCTTCACCGGCAACACCAACGACGAGAAGCTCGAGGACATTCTCGGGGCCGCTTACTGGTTCACACCGCGGTTCGCCACGTTCCGCAACCAGGCCAACCGGCTGCCGTTCGACCAGCACTCGGTGGCGGCGCTGGTGGCGCCCCGCCCGCTGCTGGCCACCGGCGGCACCGAGGGCTCGGACGTGCGGACCAACCCCCAGGGCAGCGGCCTGACCTACCGGGGGGCCAAGATGGTCTACCAGTATCTCGGGGCCGCCGACCGGATCGGCATCGCCTACCGCCCGGGCGGCCACCAGATCGACATGAACGACTACAACGCGATCATGGACTTCGCTGACAAGCACCTCATGGGCAAGCCCGTCTCGCGTACGTTCGACAACGTGCCCTATCCGGCGCCCACCCCGGCCCAGATCCCCTGGAACGTCCCCGCCGACGGCACGCCCGGCCCCACTCCGACCCCGACCCCCACGCCGACGCCGGTGCCGACCGGATGCGCGGCGACGATCGAGACGGTCAACGCCTGGCCCGGAGGCTTCCAGTCCACGGTCACCGTCCGCGCCGGCACCTCGGCGATCAACGGCTGGACGGTCACCTGGAACTGGCCCGGATCGCAGAGCATCACCCAGCTGGGGGGCAGGGTCCGCTCGGGCACCGCGCCGTCCGTCAGCGTCCGCAACGAGTCCTGGAACGGCAGGCTCGCCGCCGACGCCACCACCACCTTCGGTTTCACCGCCGCCGGGACCGCCGCCACCCCGGCACTCGCCTGCACCGCCACCTGACCACCCGCTTCGCCGCCCGGGCGTCATGAGCCGGCGTACTGCCCGGCGTACTCAGCCGAGGGCGCGATCGGGGTGATGACGTCGATGAGGACCCCGTTGGGATCGGCCACGATGAAGTGCCGCTGCCCGAAGTCCTCGCTGCGCAGCGCCAGCTCGGCGGTCAGCCCCGCGCCGACGACGAGCCGTTCCCATTCGGCGTCCACGTCCGCCACCTCGAAGTTGAGCAGCAGCCCGCGGACCGGGACGCGATACGCCTCGGGCAGCGTCGGGTGGGTGTGGTCGAGCAGCGCGAGCTCATACGACGGCGTCCCGGGGCGCCGCAGGCTGACGTACCAGTCGGCCTCGAACGTCGTCTCGAACCCCAGGAGCCCGGTGTAGAAGTCGCGGGACTCCTGAAGCCGTGCGGTGCAGATCACGGGATAGAAGCTGGTCAGTTTCATACGAACCTCTTTCACATACCATCGGTACGTGAATGTGTATTTGACGTACCATCGGTATGTCAAGGGAGGAAGCATGAAGACGCACGGCGTCCGGGCGCAGCAACGGGAGCAGACCAGGCAGGTCCTGCTGCGGGAGAGCAGGCGCCTGTTCGCGGACCGGGGTTACGGCGCGGTGAGCCTGTCGGAGATCGTCGCCGAGGCCGGGGTGACCAAGGGCGCGCTCTACCACCTCTTCGAGAGCAAGGCCGAGTTGTTCAGGGCCGTCCTGGAGCAGGTGCAGCAGGAGGTGGCCGAGACGGTGGCGCGGACCGCCGACGTCCACGACGACCTCTGGACCCGCCTGACCGTCGGCTGCCAGGCGTTCCTGACGGCCAGCACGGCCCCGGGCGTTCAGCGGATCATGCTCGTCGACGGCCCCGCCGTGCTCGGCTGGACCGAATGGCGCGCGATGGACGAGGCCGCCTCGGCCCGCCACCTGGCCGACGCGCTCACCGACCTGATCAAGGAGGGCACGATCGCGCCCCAGCCGGTCGCGCCGCTGACCCACCTGCTGTCCGGCGCGATGAACGAGGCGGCGCTGTGGCTGGCCGGCTCGGACGACCCCGCGGACCTGCCGGCCACCCAGTCCGCCCTCGCGCGGCTGCTGGAGGCGCTACGGCACGCTCAGCCCGACATCCCCGAGGAGGTGTAACCCTCGACGAAGCGGCGTTGCAGAGACAGGAACAGCACCAGCGGCGGCAGGGCCATGATCAGACCGGCCGCGCTGACCAGCGCCCAGTCGGGGGAGAAGCCCTGCTGGAAGGAGTAGAGCGACAGGGAGACCGGCAGTTTCTCGCTGTCCTGGATGAACGTCACGGCCAGCAGGAACTCGTTGTACGCCTGCAGCCCCGCGATCAGGCCCGCGGTGAGGACGCCCGGCCAGATCAGCGGGAAGACGATCCGGGTGAACAGCCGCACCTCTCCCGCGCCGTCGAGACGCGCCGCCGCTTCGTACTCCCTGGGGACGGCGAGCAGGAACGAACGGATCAGCAACGTGGCGAACGGACTGTAGATGGCCCAGTAGATGACGATCAGCCCGAACCTGCTGTCGTACAGCCCGATCTTCGTCCACAGGGACAGCAGGGGCACCAGGAACAGCTGGATGGGCAGCGAGCTGGCGACCAGCAGATAGAGGATGAACAGTCCGGGTTTGGGCAGGTCGAGCCGGCCGAGCGCGTAGGCGGCGCAGCCGGAGATGACGCAGACCCCCGCCGCGGTCGACACGGCGATGATGGCGCTGTTGACCAGGCCCGCGCCCATGTTCGCGTCGGTCCAGGCCGTCGCGAAGTTCTCCCAGCGGAACTCGCCGGGAAGGCCCAGGGGGTTGGCGCTGATCTCGCTCGGAGTCTTCAGCGAGGCCAGGACGAAGACCAGCATCGGGCCGAGGGCGTAGACGGCCAGGACGGTCAGGATCAGGTAGGCGAACGGGCGCCGGGTCATATCTCCCACCTCAGGCGGCGGCGCAGGTAGAGGTAGCCGCCGACGGTGACCGCGCTGATCAGGGCCAGGATGACGCCGATCGCCGAGGCGTAGCCGGCCTGCTGCTCGCTGAACGCGGCGCGGTACATCACGGTGCTGAGCACGTCGGTCGAGCCGGCGGGACCTCCCTGGGTCAGGATGTAGATGTAGTCGAAGACGAGGAACGACCAGATGACGGTCATCAGCGACAGGAACATGAAGGTCGGGCGGATCGACGGCAGGGTGATGTGCCAGAACTCGCGCCAGCTGCCGGCGCCGTCCATCCTCGCCGCCTCGTAGAGCGACGGCTCGATCGACTGCATGGCCGCCAGGAAGATCACGACCAGGAAGCCCCACCACTGCCAGTTGTTGATGAAGGCGACCGCGCCGAGCGCGATCCGCCCGTCACCCAGGAAGTTCACGTCGTTGAGCCAGGGGAGGCCCAGGCTGCCGAGGGCGGGTGCCAGGCCGCTGGTCGGGCTGAGGATCTGCCGCCAGATGGCGGCCGAGACGACGGTCGCGATCACGTACGGGATGAAGTAGAGCAGCCGGAACAGCAGCTGGCCGCGCTTGATCCGGGACAGCAGGAAGGCGCCGAGCAGCCCCATCGACATCGGCACGACCAGGAAGAAGGCCGTCCAGAGCAGGTTGTGCAGCAGGGCCCCGCGGAAGTCGGGGCTGCCGAACAGCGTCGCGTAGTTGGCGAGCCCGACGAAGTGCGCCTCGTCGAGGCCGTCCCAGTCCGTGAAGGAGTAGTACACCGACATCAGGCCGGGCCCGGCGACGACGAGCAGGTTCACGAGCAGCAGAGGAGCGATGAACAGCCAGGCCGTCAGCCGGGCGCGGGCACGGGGCGCGCTCACGACTCGGGGGCGAACGGCTTGGCCACCGCGCCCGCCGCGAGCTCTGCGGCGAAGGTCTTCTGCAGTCCGGCGCAGAAGTCGGCGGGCGACATCGCACCCGTGATGACCTTGTCGAACTCCGTGTAGAGATAGGTGTCCGTCTTCGGCGGGACGAAGCTCCAGCTCGCGTAGCCCAGGTTCGTGGTTTCGGGGATGGCCTTGTACAGCCGCGCCACCCGCTCGTCCATGCCGGCCGGGTAGGCGTCGGCGGAGACCTTGAGCGGCGGGGGGTTGGTGCCGGTCGTGGCGAGGAAATCGAGCATGCGCTTGGGATCGGCGATGAGGTAGTCGATGAACTCGGCCGCCCCCGCCGGGTTCTCCGAACGCGCGTTGATCGACAGCGTGGTGCCGATCGCCAGCGGATAGACCCCGGCGGGCACGCCGTCACCGAGCGAGGGCAGCGGCGCCCAGTCCCACTTCTTGTCGCCGGTGAAGAACGTGCCGGCCGAGTCGAAGCTCCACGTTCCCGTCATGTACATCGCGACCTTGCCGGCGGCGAGGCCGGTGAACATGTCGGTGTCGGTGTTGGTGAACCAGCGGTCGGCCCCGCCGCCCCACCAGCCCTTGTCGATCTGCGCCTTGAACAGGGTGATGGCGTCGACGAAGACCTTGTCGTCCCACTTGCGGGCGCCGGTGAGCGCCTCGTGGATCGCCTTCGGGCCGGCGGCGGCGTTGAGCACGCAGGTCAGGTACCACTCGCTCTGCGCCTTGTAGCCGCTGTTGCCCGCCCCCACGGGGATCAGGCCCGCGCTCTTGGCGGCGGCGCACACGGTCTCGAACTCGGTCAGCGTGGTCGGCACCTTCCAGCCGTGCTGGGCGAAGGTGTCGGGGTTGTAGTAGAGCACCAGCGAGCCGTAGCCGACGGGCACGGAGTGGAGCTTGCCGTCGATCTTGCTGACTTCGTACGCCCAGGGCAGCAGCTTGTCCTGCCAGCCGTACTTCGTGGCGTACTCGTCGAGCGTCACGGTCTTGGCGCTCTTGGCGAAGGACAGTGCGGCCGAGGGGCCGTCGGCGTAGACGACGTCGGGGCCCTTGCCCGCCGCCACCGCGGTGTTGGTCAGGTTGCCCAGCGTCATGAGCTGCTTGACGTCCATCTTGACGCGGACGTCCTTGGCGCTCTTGTTGAAGGCGTCGACGAGGTTCTGGCGGAAGTACTTCTCGCTGTCGGGGGTGGCGAAGGCGGCCCAGTAGGTGACGCTGTTGCCGCCGGAGCCGGAGGACGAACTGCCGCACGCGGCGAGCGCCAGACCGGCGGCCACGGTGGTGCCGCTCAGCTTGAGGAAGTCACGGCGGGCGAGGTTGACGGACAAGGTGGTTCTCCTTACGGACGGCTATGACGAGTCGCGGACGATGAGCCGGTGGGCGAGGACGATCTCGCGGGCCGTGTCGTCGTACTCGCCGGCCAGCCGGTCGAGCAGAAGACGTGCGCAGGTCCTGCCGATCTCGCGGGCCGGGTTGAGCACTGTGGTCAGGGCGGGGGTGATGAGGGATGCGGCCTCGATGTCGTCGTAGCCGGTGACGGCCACGTCGCCGGGGACGGACAGACCGAGCTGCCTGGTCACGTCGAGCGCTCCGACGGCGATGAGGTCGTTGGCGCAGACCAGGGCGTCGGGGCGGGGCGAGCGGGAGAGCAGGACTTTGGCCCCCTCCACGCCGCCCGCCCGGGTGAACGTGCCCGAGTGGATCAGCTCGGGCAGGATCGGCCGGCCGGCCTCGCGCAGCGCCCGCTCGTAGCCTTCGAGCCTGATCTGGCTCGGGTGCGCGTGCGGCTCGCCGTTGAGGAACGCGATGCGCTGGTATCCCCGGTCGATCAGGTGGCTGACGATGTCGTGCACGCCGCTGGTGTCGTCGGCCCTGACGATGTCGCCGAACTCGGCGCGGAACCGGCCGCCCAGCCGTACGAGCTTGGTTCCGGATTTCGCGATCTTGTCGATGTCCTGATCGGTGGCGCCGTAGGTGGCCAGCACGATGCCGTCGACCCTGCGGGCCAGCACGTGCCGTACGACCTCGGGCAGGGCCCGGCTGGGCAGCGCCGCGTCGGTGACGGACAGCAGGTAACCGCTCGACATCAGCACGTCCTGCAGCCCCGCCGCGACCAGCGGGTAGAACGGGTTGGTCAGATCGGGGACGATCAGCGCGATCGACTCGCTGCGGTCCGTCCGCAGGCTGCGGGCCGACGGGTTCGGCCGGTAGCCGAGCTCTTCGATGACCGCCTCCACCTTGGCCCGGGTACGGGCGCTGACCGGTCTGCGGCCGCTCAGCACGTGCGACACGGTCGTCACGCTGACTCCGGCGGCCGCGGCGACGGCGGCGATGTCCGGGCGCCGGCCTGCTTCCTTCATCTCGCTCCCACAAATGCAAATCGATTTGGGTCGTAGCATGGAGTGCGGCCCCGGCTTCGGTCAAGGGGTCAGCGTAACGATCCTGTTTCCAGAAGTCATCCCAGGCAGCTCGCTGTTCGTGGGGGAGCGTGCGCTGCTAGCGTGTGCGGCATCATGCAAAACGATGCGACTCTGGAGAGCGAGTGACCACTCTGGACCGGTGCCGAGGCGCGCTGCTCGGCCTCGCGGTCGGCGATGCCCTCGGCGCACCCACCGAAGGCATGACACCTGCTGAGATCCACGCACGCTACGGCAGGGTCACCGACTTCCTCACCGAGGACGCGGCCGGCACCGACGACACCGAGTACGCGGTCCTCTGCGCCCGGGGCCTGCTCGCCCACGGCAGGAGCATCACCGCCGACGACGTGGCCGACGTCTGGCTGGACGCGGTCGCGGCGCAGCGGGGCGGCTTCCACGGCGCCGGCTTCAGCGAGATGGTCGCCCTCGCCAACCTGCGTTCGGGGCTGCGACCGCCGCAGAGCGGCAGCGACAGCTACGAGATGTGGAGCGACGGCGCCGCGATGCGGATCGCTCCCGTCGGCATCCTCTGCATGGGCGACCCCGACGAGGCCGCCAGGATCGCGGCCGTCGACGCCTCGGTCAGCCACGCCCGCGACGGCGTCTTCGGCGCCCAGGCGGTCGCCGCGGCCGTCGCCGTCGCGATGACCGCGCACGACCACCGCGACGTGATCGACGCGGGCGTGCGCGCGCTGCCACGGGACTCCTGGTCGGCGCGGCTGGTGGGCCGGGCGCTCGACGTGGCCGCGGCGGCGGGCTCACCCGCCGCCGCGGAGGAAGCGCTGTACGCGGAGATCCCGCTCTTCCACTACCCCTGGGCCGATGCCGCCCCGGAGGCGGTCGCGCTGGCCTTCGGCCTGTTCGCCGCCCACCGGGGGGACTTCACCCAGGTGGTGCTGGCGGGCGTCAACATCGGCCGCGACTCCGACACCATCGCCGCCATCGCCGGCGCCATGGCGGGCGCCCTGCACGGCGCCCAGGCCATCCCCGAACGGTGGCGGGCCCAGGTGGCACGCGTGAGCGGACGATGCATCACCGCCACCGCCGGCACGGACCTCGTCGACCTGGCCGACCGGCTGCACGACGCCGGCCGGCAGAGCTCGGCGCTCAGGGAGGTGGCCGTCGATGGGCGTTGACGCCACCGCCACGCGGGAGAACCGTGCGGCCGGCGCCCTGCTGGGGCTGGCCGCCGGTGACGCCGCGGGCCTTCCCGCCCAGTTCCACCGCAGGGCCGGCTCGGCCTGGGCGCGGGCCGCCGGTTGGCGGCTCTCGGCCGCGCTGGACGAACAGCGGGTCTCGCGCCCGTTGCTGCCGTTCACCCTCGGCATCGGGGACGACATTCCGCTGTCTCCCACGGACGACGCCGAGACCGCGGCCATGGCCGCGCTGGTGCTCCTCGAGGCGCCGGGCCACGATTCGGCCGCGCTCTTCGCCGAATGGCGCAAGCGGATGTCGTCCGACGTATGGACCGGCGTCGCCGAACGCTCCGCGATCATCAACAGCGCCAGGGGCCTGACGCCGCCCGCCACCGGCAACGACAACCCGATGCACTACTCCGACAGCGCCGTGCCCGCCGGAGTGTCGATCGGCCTCTACTACGCCGGCGACCCGGCCGGGGCCGCCGAGGTCGCGCGACGCTATGCCGAGATCACCCACGCCGAGGACGGGGTCTGGGCCGCTCAGGCGATGGCCGTCGCCATCGCATCGCTCGTCGGCGGCGCCTCCCTCCGCGACGCGCTGCGGGAGGCGGCGGGCGCCTTCCCCGAGAACAGCTGGACCGCCCGCAACCTCGCCAGGGCGGCCCGCGTCCGAGAGTCGGCGCGTACGGCCTTCGACGCCGTCCCCGGCCTGGTCGAGCGGCTCAGCCCGGCCGTGTACAGCCACGGGGGAGTGGCCGCCGAGACCCTGCCCACGGCCTTCGTCCTGGCCGAGCTGGCCGACGGCGACCTCGCCACGGCTCTCGGCTCGGCCGCGCTGGTCGCCCGGCAGTCCGACAGCATGCCGGCCATGGTGGGCGCGCTGTGCGGCGCGGCGTCGGGGGCCGCCGCCGTCCCCGACGCCTGGCGCCGGCATGTCGATGAGATTGCCGGCGTCCTTATGCCCGACCTGAAGGGGCTCAGCCTCACGGCTCTTGCGGGTCGCCTGCTGGCCGCGTCCGAGTCGGACGTCAACGGGCCCGGCTGAGCCGAACGGCCGGTCGTCGTCCGGGGCGATGAGGCATGGCCCATGACGCCCGGCATGGGCACGGTCGTCGGCATGGCGCGCAGTCCGGCCACGGCCCGCAGGTGGACGGCGAGGGGCGGGAACATCCCCCTCGTCGTCCTGACGGCGGCAGACCGGCCGCGCCCCGGCTTCGGCGCCGGGATCGACGGGGTGCATGGCGTTCGCCGCAGGTCATGGGGTGACACGGGACCCGGGTTAAAAGCGGGTGACATTTCGCATCACGTGCCGGAATGTTGGACGGGGGCGATGAGTTTTGTCGGTGGTGTAGGTCAGTCTGTGTATGACCACGACTACTCGTGAGACCCAAGGCTGGAATGCCGGCCGTGACGACACTATTTCCGACAACTCTGATAGAGGTACCGTGCCCAGCTCACAGCTCGACTCACCCGCCAAGTCCGCGGCCGCCGGTTCAGGCCGCACCCCGGCCGTGATCCGGCTGCTTGTGCTCGCCACGTTCGTGGTCATCCTCAATGAGACGATCATGATCAACGCGATCCCGCGGTTGATGGACGCGTTGCACATCACCGAGCAGACCGCGCAGTGGCTCTCGACCGCCTTCATGCTGACCATGGCCGCGGTCATCCCGATCACCGGCTGGTTCCTGCAGCGGGTGTCCACCCGCAGCGCTTACACGGTGGCGATGGCGTTGTTCCTGATCGGCACGGCGTTGGCCGCCGTCGCGCCGACGTTCGAGGTGCTGCTGGGCGCGCGCATCATCCAGGCGTCCGGGACGGCCGTGATGATGCCGCTGCTGATGACCACGCTGATGCAGGTGGTGCCCGAGGAAGACCGGGGCAAGGTCATGGGCAACGTCACCCTGGCCATCTCGGTCGCGCCCGCGATGGGCCCGGCGATCTCGGGGGTGATCCTGCAGTTCGGGTCCTGGCGCCTGCTGTTCGCCGTGGTGTTCCCCATCGCCGCCCTGATCGCCTGGAGCGGCCTGAAGCGGCTCAAGAACATCGGCGAGCCCAAGTTCAGCACCATCGACTGGTTCAGCGTGGTGACCGCCGCGGCGGGCTTCGGCAGCCTGGTCTACGGGCTCAGCCAGTTCGAGGGCGGTGACGTCCGGCTTGCCGCCGGGATCGTGGCGGCCGGGCTGGTCACCATCACCGTCTTCGTCTTCCGCCAGTTGTCGTTGCAGAAGCGCAACGTGCCGCTGATGGACCTGCGCACCCTGCGCCACCGCACCTACACCGTCGCGCTGATCCTGATGTCGGTGTCCTTCATGGCGATGCTCGGCTCGATGATCCTGCTGCCGCTCTACCTGCAGAGCGTCCGCGGGCTCAGCGCCCTGGAGACCGGGCTCCTCGTGATGCCGGGCGGCCTGGCGATGGGCCTGCTCGGTCCGACCGTCGGCCGCCTGTTCGACCAGTTCGGCGGCCGGGTGCTGGTCATCCCCGGCGCGATCGGCATCATGCTCTCGCTCGCCGGCTTCACCCAGGTCACGATGACCATGCCGTACTGGCAGATCCTCGGCCTGCACGCGCTGCTGATGGTGAGCCTGGCCGCGACCTTCACCCCGGTGTTCACCCTCGGGCTCGGCGCGGTTCCCCCGCACCTCTACTCCCACGGCAGCTCGATCCTGAGCACGCTCCAGCAGGTCTCGGCGGCCCTCGGCACCGCGCTCGTCATCACCGTGATGAGCGCGCGCGCCGACGCCCTGAAGGCCGAGGGGGTCGCCGAGGCGCTCGCCAATCTCGACGGCATGCGACTGGCCTTCATCCTCGGCGCGGTGCTGTCCGTGGCCGTGGTCATCACCGCCCTGCTCCTTCCCGCCCGGGCGGAACACGCCGTCGAGCTGGAGGAAGCCGGTCCGGCCTGACCTGGTCAGGAGGCCGTTTACCGCGACCGACGCCCGATGAGCACGTCACCCGACCCGCGGCAGGGTCGGGTTACGCGCTCCGGGGTACGGGTGGCGTGTCCTCGACCCCGGCGCAGCTCTTTGAGATGTGAGTCGGCGTGCCTGGCCGATCGTCACCGGCTGCTCCGTGCCGAGAGAGTAGTGCCGTCCACGGATTATGAGCGGTGGCCGAGGCGGTGGGAGAGTGTGGCGGCGCCGGTGCGGACGAGGTCGGTCCACTGCTCTCGGCGCTCGTCGGTCCAGCGGACGGTGGGCACCGAGACGCTCATCGCGGCCACCATGCGGTCAGTGTGATCGAGCACGCCGACGGCGACGCAGGCGACCGCTTCGTTGGACTCGCAGTTGTCGTAGGCCACGCCTGCCTGCCGGATCTCCGCCAGTTGTGTGCGGAGCCCGGCGGGCGTGGTGATGCTGTTCGGGGTCATCGACTGGAGGGGCCGGTCGGGCGGGTAGCGCGCATCGAGTGCGGCCGGGGCCAGGGCGGACAGCAGCATCTTCCCGACCGCGGTGCAGTGCGCCGGGAGTCGGCGGCCGACCGCGGAGACCATGCGTACCGAATGGGTGCTGTCCACCTTGGCGATGTATACCACCTCGGCTCCGTCCAGTATCGCCACGTGCACGCTCTCGTCGCAGGCGGCGGCCACCTCGGTGGCCGCCGCCTGCGCCTGTCTGGCCAGGTCGAGGCGGTCGGCGAAGAGCCCGCCGAGCTCGAAGAGCCTCATGCCGAGCTGATACCGGATCGGGGCGCTCGGCTCGGCGACCAGGTAGCCGCGGTCGACCAGGGTGTTGACCAACTCGTGGACGGTGGTCCGGGGCAGGTCGAGCCGGGCGGTGATGTCGGAGGCGGCCAGCGCGTCCTCGGCGAGGAACAGCTCGAGGATGTCGAGCGCTCGGTTGACCGCCGGAACCGTCCGGGCCATCGCTGTCTCCTGCTGGTCGGGGGGCGCGGCATGTCCATCGGCCGGCATTGACGACCGCGAGCCGGAATCGTTAGCCTCCGCATGTCGATATACCGAACCTTGTTCGAGATTTCGAACAATACGGGACTGGGAGCGCGATGTCCACCACCAATGAGCTGCTCGTTCGTCTTGGGCTGCCCGCTGACGACGGGTCCACGCCTCCGCCGTCTCCCGGCCGGTTCCCCGACGGGGCCCAATACCGCGTCGAGATCCCCAGCGTGGAGGGGCCGGCCAGCCTCGCCGCCGTCCTGCGCGAGGCACAACGGCTGGACGTCCCGGTCACCCGGGTCTCGCAGGGCAGCGGGGTGGGCCTGCTCACGGACGGCGAGATCACCGACATGGTCGGCATGGCCGCCGACGCCGGGGTGGAGCTGTCGTTGTTCGCCCGGCCGTGTGCCGGCTGGGACACCTCCGCGATGAGCCGCGCGCCTGCCGGGGGTGGCCTGGCGCCGGCGGTGCGCGGGCAGGACCAGCTGGTCGCGGTGGTGGACGAGATCCGCCGGGCCGCTGAGCTGGGCGTGCGCAGCGTTCTGATCGCCGACGTGGGTGTGCTCTCGGTGTTCGGCCGGCTGCGTGACAGCGGGGAGCTGCCCGCGGAGATGCAGGCCAAGATTTCGGTGATGCTCCCGATCGCGAACCCGGCCACCGCCAAGGTGATCGCCGGGCTCGGCGCGGACACGCTCAATCTGCCGACCGACCTGACCCTCGCGCAGATCCGCGCCATCCGCGGTGCGGTCACCCAGCCGCTGGACATCTATGTCGAGTCGCCGGACAACCTGGGTGGTTTCGTCCGACACTACGAGCTGCCCCGGCTGGTGGAGCTGGCGGCGCCGGTGTATGCGAAGTTCGGCCTGCGCAATGCCCCGGACATCTACCCGTCGGGCAGCCACCTGGAGTCCACCTCGGTGGCGCTGTCGATCGAGCGGGTCCGCCGCGCGAGGCTGGGGCTGGACCTGCTGGCGCGGGCCGGTTCTGAGGCCGTGTGCTCCGTCGCCGGCGCGGCCGGACTGGCCCTGCCGGTCACCGGCTGACGTCGGCGGGCCACGTCGGCGGGCCATGCCCGGCCGACCCGCCGGTCAGCGGCTGATGCCGGGTGGGGCGGACCTGGGAGGTCGTGCCCCACCCGGATCGGTCAGCGTCCGCCGTCGACGTTGTAGCGGTACGCGTCCAGCGCGGGCAGCGCCCTGCCGGTGAAGTCGAACAGGGTCGTGTTGCTGACGAAGTTCGGCTCGCCGACCTCCCAGCCGACCCCGGGCGCCGGGATCATGACCGGGTCCCAGTAGAGATCGCCGATCACGGCGCCGTCGGGCACGCTCTTGAGCGCGGCGAACAGCTCATAAAGGAAGTCACGCTGCCCGGCGGGAGTCTCCCCGTAGGGCACGGGACCGTTGTCGTGGAGCTGGCCTTCGAGGCCTTCGTGGGTGACCGGGTTCCAGTTGATGCCGGTCTCCATCACCATGATCTTCCTGTTGAACTCCCGGCTGATGGTGTCGAAGAACTGGACGACGGTGGGGATGTCGCGGCGGGTCCAGAACGGGTAGTAGGACGAGCCGATGAGGTCGTACGGGACGCCGAGCCGGTTGAGCAGGCCGAAGAACCAGCGGTACTCGTCGTAGTCGCCGGCATCGGTGATGTGGATGATGACCTGCGTGTCCGGCGACACCTCCTTGGTGGCCCGGTAGCCCGCCTTGAGGAACCGCGCGAGCGCCGGCGCTCCGTCGGCGGTGTAGGAGTAGCCGTAGGGGAAGAGCAGCCCGCCCTGCATCTCGTTGCCGAGCGAGACGAAGGCCGGCGGCGTCCCCTGGGCGGCCATGCGCTGGAGGAAGTACCTGGTGTAGTCGTAGATGTGGCTCTCCAGCTTGTCGACGGCCTGGTCACGGGGCAGGTCCGTGACGTCGCGCCAGTCCTTGGGGATGTCCTGGATCTCGCCGTTCGTCCAGTAGTCGCTGTAGTGGAACGTCAGCTGGATCCGCATCCCGTACCGGGTGGCGCGCCGGGCGAGGTCGAGGATGTCCTCCTCGTCCTGGTAGCCCTCGGGTAGATAGTGGCCGGGATACCCGACCCGCGGGTGGTCGGGGCCGGTGTCGTTGTAGAGGCGCAGGCGGACGATGTCCGTCCCGTTCTCCGCCATGATCTTCAGCGGGTCCTCGCGGCGGCCGCGCTCGTCGTAGTACCGGCCGCCGCTGTCCTCCACCCAGTTGAGCATCGTGATGTCGCCGCCGGCGAGGAAGTCGTACGGCGCTCCGGCGGTCAGCCGCACGTCGTCGAGCCGGGTCCAGCCGCCCTGGGGAGCCTCGGTGCGCAGGCCGATGGTGAGCCGGCCGTGCCGGACCTCGATGCCGCGGACGGTGACGACCGTCCAGGCGGACGACACCGGCACCGCGGTGCGGGCCTGGCGTCCACCGGCCGGCTCGGCGAACAGGTAATTGGCGCGCTGCCCGCCGCCGCTCTGGGCGTAGGCGGTGAGGGTGTAGTGCCCGTCGGGCACGCGCACGGTCTGGGTGGTGGTGACCGTGTACGCCCGCGTGCCGTTGTGCTGCAACGCGAACACGCCGGTCCGGGCGGGCCCGGCGATCGTCGCCGCGCCGCGGGTGCCCGCCGCGCGCCAGCCCGGTAACTCGGCCGGCCCGGTAGGAGGGGTCTCGAAGCCGGAGTTGCGGAGCTCGGGGGAGGGGGCCGCCTGGGCGGCGGCCGGCGCCACGGGCCCGAGCAGGCTGAGGACCAGTCCGGCCGCCAGGCCTGCGCGAACACTCCAACTGGCCGTGGGCATCAGGGCTCCTTCGGAACGGGGGTGGGGGCCCAGTGTGGCTCTGCTGTTTCGGGAGTGTCAACGGATTAATAATATTTTTCAATACAAAAGTATGCTTGTTGAAGGTATGGTCGCCACCGTCGGCCGGACCTCGCCGAGGTCGGGAAGCAAGGAGTCGTACGAACCCCGGGACGGGGAGATCGGTTTCGCCGCGCTGAGCCGGGTGATCGAGGGCCCGGAGGCCGCCGAGGACGGCGGCACGCTGCGGCTGGGCCCGTGGGAGAGCCGGGTCATCGTGAGGTAGACCGCACAACGCGGAGTGGCGCGGGCTCAGCGCGGGCGGTTCCGGTACGCGGTAGGCGCGAGCCCGTGGACGCTCGCGAACTTGCGGGAGAAGTACAGGGCGTCGTCGTACCCGGCCTCGCGGGCGACGGCCTTGACCGCGAGGCCGGAGTGGTCAAGCAGCTCCCGTGCGCGCGCCATGCGGAGCTGCGTCTGGTACTTCAGCGGAGAGACCCCGAGCTGCTCCCGGAAGAGCGCGCCGAGCTGGGACGTGCTCAGCCCGACCATCGCCGCCAGCGAGTCCACGGAGGTGCGCTGGGGCGTGGTCGCGCGCAGGTGCTCGACGGCGCGTTCGACCGGGCTGAGCGAGGTCCCGAGGGGACGGCGGCCGGTGGCGACGACCTGGGCGAGCGCGTTCCACGCCGCCCCGGCGGCCCGTACGAGGCCGCCCGTGGTCCCGGCGTCGAGACCGTCGATCACCTGGGAGATGAGACTGGCGACGGGTGCGGGATCCCGGAGATGCGTGACGATCCCACCGGCCGCCGCCAGCCCGGCGCTGACGAGGTCGGCGGCGTCGGCGCCCACGGCGTGGAACCACCACAGAGTCCAGGGGTCGGTGTCCGAGGCCCCGTACTCATGGGCCATTCCGGCGGGCAGGAGGACCGCATCGCCTCGCTGAACGGCGAAACGTCCATCGCCCGTCTCGACCCATCCCGAACCGTCGGTACAGACCAGCAGGATGTGCTGTCCGGCGCCGCCGGGCCGGGCCGCTCCATGCCGTGCGGCGCGGAGAAAGATCCCGGTATCGGTGACAAGGAGCCGGTTCGTCACGGGCCGGCCAAGGGCCCTGCGCACCGTGGGCCGGGGGACGACCAGCATCCGTCCGCCGGCGAACCCCTCAGGCAGCGTCGTTTCGTCCATATGAGGCAGTGAAACGCCCATCGGCTCGCCGGGTCAACCGGCCGTACGATCGCCCACGCCCCTCTCGAAGGAGAACAATGAACAACAAGGCCCGCACCGTGCGCGTCTCCCCGCAGTCCCCGCCCCGCCGGGGGCACCTCCCGCTGGGGGACGACACGAGGACGTCGGACCGGATCGAGGTCACGAGCCGGTGGCTCGAACGCGGCGGCAAGCCCTGGTTCCCGGTGACCGGGGAGGTCCACTACTCCCGCATCCCGCGCGAGCGGTGGAACGAGGTCCTCGGGCACGCGCGCGCCGGCGGACTGGACACGGTGGCGACGTACGTGTTCTGGCAGGCGCACGAGCCCGAGCCCGGCCGGTTCCGGTGGGACGGCAACCTCGATCTGCGGGCGTTCATCGAGCTCGCCGCGCGCCACGGCCTGGACGTCGTCGTCCGCATGGGCCCGTGGGCACACGGCGAGGCGCGCCGCGGCGGATTCCCGGACTGGCTCGTCGAACGCGGGCTCAAGACCCGCACCAACGACCCCGCCTACCTGGAGCTGGTACGTGCGCTCTACGCCCGGACGATAAGCCAGTTGGCCGGCCTCACCCACGCCGAGGGCGGGCCCGTGGTGGGCGCCCAGATGGACAACGAGCTGTACGACCAGCCGCAGCATCTCGCCATGCTCAGACGCATCGCCGAGGACCTGGGACTGCGGGTGCCCCTGTGGACCGCGACGGGCTGGGGCGGCGCCCTGGTGCCCGAGACGCTGCTCCCGCTCTACAGCGCCTACTCCGACGGGTTCTGGGAGGACTCCCAGACGGAGTGGCCCCGGTTCGCGGCCCACCATTTCCGCTACAGCGAGGTCCGCGACGATCTGACGGTGGGCGCGGACCTGCGCGAGGCGCTCGACGGCATCGTGCTCGACCCCGACGCGGTCCCGCTCAAGGACGACGCCGCGACCCCCTTCGCCACCTGCGAGATCGGGGGTGGCATGCACGTCGCCTACCACCGGCGCCCCCTGGTCACGGCTCAGGACGTCGCCGCGCTCGCCCTGGCCAAGATCGGGAGCGGGTCGATCTGGCAGGGCTACTACATGTACGCCGGCGGCACCCAGCGGGTCGGCCCGCACGGCACCGAGCAGGAGTCCCAGGCCACGGGCTACCCCAACGACGTGCCGACCCTGAGCTACGACTTCTACGCCCCGATCGGGGAGCACGGCCAGATCCGCCCGCACCACCACCTGCTGCGCCGCCTGCACCTCTGGCTGGCCGGAGAAGGCGCCCGGCTCGCGCCGATGAGCGTCGCCGTCGGCGGCGGCAGCGACGACCCGGGCGAGCTGCGATGGGCCGTCCGTTCGGACGGGCGCAGCGGCTACCTCTTCCTGACCACGTACCAGCCGCCCAAGCGGCCGCTCGACGCGCAGAAGGACGTCCAGGTCACGGTGTCGTTCGAGGACGCCGACGTCACCGTTCCGACCAGGCCGCTCGACCTTCCCGCCGGGGTGTCCCTGGTGTGGCCGCTGCGTTACCCGCTCGCCCCGGGGCTCGTCCTGCGCAGCGCCACCGCGCAACTCGTCACCCGGATCACCGACGAGGACGGCGACCTGGTCGTCCTGTGCGCCACCGACGGCGTGCCGGTGGAGCTCGTCCTCGACGGCGATGTCCGGGTCGAGGGGGCTCGGTCCGTCGGCGACACGACGGTGGTGGACGTCGCCGAGCCCGGGACGGAGTGCGTCGTCGACCTGCCCGGCGCGCGTGTCCTCGTCCTCGACGAGGCGAGCGCGAACCGCCTGTACCGGCTGGAGGTCGCGGGCCGCGAGCGGCTGGTGCTGTCCGACGCGCCGGTGTACGCCCTCGACGGCGCCCTGGTGATCCGGTCGGAGGCCGAGCGGTGCACCGTGGCCCTGCTGCCGGCGCCCGCCCGGCTGACGGCCGACGGCGGCGAGCTCGACGGCCCACGTGGAGAGGGGCTGTGGCGCACCTGGTCGGTGAACGTTTCCGGCGCAGGGGCCCGAACGGTCGCCGCCGGCCTGCACCCGAACGCCCCCGCGCCCCCCGACCCGGTGCGCGGCGGGCCGATGGACCGGCTCAGCGCGCCGGCCGACTACTCCGGCGCGGCGCACGTACGCCTGGACGTGCCGCGTGACGTGCTCGACGGCGCCGACCGCGTGCTGTTGCGGGTGACCTGGACCGGCGACGCCGGCCGCGCGTACGTGGGCGACCGGCTCGTCAGCGACCACTTCTGGCACGGGCGCACCTGGGACATCGACCTCACGCCGTGGCGTGACGACGTCGCCGGACAGGGGGTGCGGCTCGAACTGCTGCCGTGGCGTCGCGACACCGGCGTGTGGGTCGACCCGGCCGTACGGAACGTTCCCGACGGCATCGCCGTCGCCTCCGCGGAGGTCGTGCGGGTGGGCCGCGTCACCTTGCACCTCTAAAAATCGTATCAATGCAGAAAATAGTAGTACTGATTCATTGACACCGGCACCGGCCGCCGAGCATGCTGCTCGACACGCCCCCTGAGGCGAATCCCCCATCCTCGAAGGAGTTCCAGATGACCGACGTATCGCGTCGCGTGTTCCTACGTCGGAGCGGAGCGGTCGGTGGCGGCCTGCTGGCGGCGGGCGTGCTGGCCGCCTGCGGCGGTGAGAGCGGCGGCGGCTCGGCGTCCGTGTCGTCGGGCAAGGTCGAGCTCAACCTGTGGACGCACGACCCGGGCTACGTGAAGACCTTCACCGAGCAGGCCAAGCGCCTCACGGAGGCCCCGGGCGGCCGGTATGACTACACGATGAAGTTCACCAACGCCGACAGCGAGGCGCTGGTGACCCGCATGATCTCGACCGGTGCGGCGGGCCGGGGGACGCCCGACATGATCGGCATCGTGATCAGCGTCTTCCCGCGCGTCATGTCCGGCGGCATCGGCAAGCAGCTCTTCGCCCCGCTGGACGACCTGGCCGCGCCGGTCAAGGACGACCTGCTGCGCACCGCCCCCTACTCGATCGACGGCACCCTGTACGCGCTGGAGTCCGACACCTGCCTCAGCGTCCTGTACTACCGCGAGGACGAGTGGAAGAAGAACAAGATCCCCGCGGACATCGCCACCTGGGAGGAGCTCGCCGAGGTCGGCGCGAAGCTGCACGAGAAGTCCGGCCAGTCGCTCGGCATGGTCTCCACCGGCGACAACACCTCCATCACCAACCAGTTCCTCCAGCTCCTGCTCCAGCGGGGCGGCGGCTACTACGACGAGGGCGGCAACCTCGTCCTCGACTCGCCCGAGGCCGTCGAGGTGCTGGAGTTCATGGCCAAGGGCGTGCAGAGCGGCTTCCTGATCGCGTTGCCCGACCCGTACGGCGCCCCGAACACCGCGGCGCTGAAGAACGGCAAGCTCATCGCGACCGTCATGCCCAACTGGTACAACGTCTACGGCCTCCAGGCGAACCTGCCCGAGCAGAAGGGCAAGTGGAAGATACGCAACCTGCCGAAGTTCGCGGGCGGCGGCCACATCGCCTCGGCCATGGGCGGCACCGGCTTCGCCGTCCTCAAGGACAAGCCGGGCACCGCCGCCGCGCTGGAGCTGCTGAAGCAGACCTACCTCACCCCCGAGGGCCAGCTCCTCCGCTTCCAGATGGGCGGCTTCCTGCCCACCCTCAAGTCGCTCTACAAGGACCGGAAACTGCTGAGCACCGAGGACGCCTACCTCGGCCAGCGCGTGTTCGACGTCTACACCCCCGCCGCCGCCGACAGCCCGACCTTCTACCAGAACGAGAAGCTCAACACGCTGATCGAGGCGCTGGGCGGGCCGATGCTGGAGACCCTCCAGGGCAAGAAACCCGCCGCCCAGACGATCAAGGAGGCGGCGGCCGCGTACAAGAAGAACGGCGGATGAGCGTGACCGAGGTCCGTGTCTCCCGTGTCTCCCGGGGGCGGATGACGAGGCCGCCGCTCACCGCCCGCCTCCGGGGGCCCGGCGCCGCACCCTACGTCTTCGTCCTGCCGTTCTACGTCCTGTACGGCCTGTTCCTGGTCGTGCCGATCGGGATCGGCGGCTACCTCAGCCTCACCGAGTGGGCGGGCCTCGGCACACCCCAGTGGGTCGGGCCGGCGAACTATGAGCGGCTGCTGTCGGACGGCAGTTTTCGCACCGCCGTGGGCAACACCGTGATCTATGTGGCCTTCTCGGTCGGCGTGGTCGTCCCGGTCGCGCTGCTGGTCGCCCAGGCGCTCAACACCCGGGGGCTGAAGGGCCGGGACTTCTTCCGGCTGACGTTCTTCATGCCGGTGGTGCTGTCGCCGATCATCATCGCGCTGGTCTTCACCCTGCTCTACGACCGCGAGTACGGCCTGCTCAACGCCGCCCTGCGCGGGTTCTTCGGCTGGGGCGGCATCGACTGGCTGGGCGAGCCGAGCTGGGCCAAGGTCAGCGTGATGCTGCTGGTCCTGTGGCGCTGGACCGGCTACCTGACGATCTTCTTCCTGGCCGGGCTGAAGAACATCCCGCGCGACTTCTACGAGGCCGCCGAGATCGACGGCGCCGGACGGGTGCGCACCTTCTTCAGCGTCACCGTGCCGATGCTCAAGCCGGTCACCGCGTTCGTCGCGGTGACGGTGCTGGTCGGCACGGCGCAGATCCTGGAGGAACCCATGCTGCTCACCAAGGGCGGCCCCGGCGAGGCGACGCTGTCGGTGGCGATGTTCATCTACCGCGAGGCGTTCACCCGCCAGCAGCTCGGCTACGCCGCCGCGGCCGGGGTGGTCATGTTCCTGCTCGTCTTCGTGCTCGGGCGGGCCGCCAACGCGGTGTACGGCGTGGGGAGGGAGCGATGAAGGCCGCCCCGCGCTCCCGCCGCGGCCTGGTCTACGTCTTCCTGGCCATGCTGGTGGTGCTGTTCGCGGTGCCGCTGCTGTGGGCGCTGAGCTCGTCGTTCAAGCCGCGCGGCGACATCTTCGCCTATCCGCCGCAGCCGCTGCCGATCCCGTTCACCTGGGAGAACTACACCCGGCTGCTGGAGACCCAGCCGTTCTGGGGCTGGTTCCTGACCAGCACGGTCGTCGCGGTGGTCTCCACGGCGGTGTCGGTGTTCGTCTGCGCGCTGGCCGGGTTCGCCTTCGCGAAGTACCGCTTCCCGGGCAAGAAGTTCCTGTTCAACGTCATGTTCAGCTCATTGGCGGTGCCGTTCGCGGTGATCGTGGTGCCGCTGTTCATCATGCTGATCAAGGCCGGGGTCACGAACGTCTACTTCACCCTGATCGTGCCCTGGCTGGCCCCGGCGTTCGGCATCTTCATGATGCGGCAGTACGTCGAGCAGTCGGTGCCCGACTCGATCCTGGAGTCCGCCCGGCTCGACGGGGCCTCCGAGTTCGGCCTGTTCCTGCGGATCGTGCTCCCGCTGCTGCGCCCGGCGCTCGGCGCGCTGGCCGTGTGGAGCTTCCTGAACAGCTACAACAGCTTCTTCTGGCCGCTCATCGTGGTCTCCGACCCGGCCCAGTACACCCTGCCCCTCGGCATCCAGGCGCTCTACGGCGCCGAGAGCCGCCAGGTCGACATGGTGCTCGCCGGCTCGGTCCTGGCGGCCATCCCGAGCCTGATCATGTTCCTGCTGCTGCGCAAGCAGCTGCTCGACGGACTGACGGCGGGGGCCGTCAAGTCCTAGGAGATCCCTGTGACCCCTTCCCGCCTGACCATCACCCTCTGGGACTTCACCTGGTACACGCGCACCGGGCCCGGCGAGCCGTTCGCCGACCTGGACGCGGCCTTCGCCGAGGCCGTGGCGCGCGGGTACAACACGGTGCGGATCTGCGCGATGCCGTACCTGCTGTTCGGCTCCGGCCTGGACACCACGGCGCTGACCTTCAGCCCCTTCGGCGGCTACGGCGGGCGCACCCGCTGGTACGACGTCCGCGAGCGCACCACGCTCGACGGGCGCCGCCACCTGCTGGCCCTGTTCGAGGCGGCCCGGCGGCACGACTGCCACGTGATCGTCTCCAGCTGGGAGTTCCAGCAGAGCTCGGTCTTCCTGGACGATCCCTCCTGGTACGAGGCGCTGCGTGCCGTACCGCCCGCCGACCGGGCGTCGGCGCTGGCCACGGCGCTGGCCGACCTCGTGGACTTCCTCGACGCGCACGGCCTGGCCGACCGGATCGCGTTCGTCGAGCTGCACAACGAGATCCAGTCGACCTGGCTCAACGAGGTGGTCGAGCCGGATCAGCCGAAGGTGCTCGGGCTGCGGCCCTACCTGGAGGCGGCGATCGACGCCTTCAAGGCCCGCCGCCCCGAGCCGGTCACCGCCAACTACGCCCGGGTGCCGGTCGGCGAGATGCGCGGCCTGCCGCGCAACGCCGACGTCGGGGTGTTCCACCCCTATGTCTACGGCGTGCTCGACGAGCTGATCGACACCTTCGCCCTGCGGGACGCCGCGCGGCCGTTCCCGCAGGAGCGGGCCTACCGGGAGCTGCTGCGGCCGGACGCCCCGCTACTGGAGGAGTGGGGCCCCGACCAGGAGTGGCGGCGCGCGGCGACGGTGGTGCCCGCCCGGGAGGTCTACGTCCACGACTGGTGCGACCCGGTCCGGTTCGACCAGTGGTTGTACGACCGCTACTCGACCTACCGCTACGGCATGTCCGAACGGCTGCGCATCTGGATCGACGCCGCCGCCGACTGGGCCGCCCAGGCGGAGGTGCCGCTCGTGCTCGGCGAGGGCTGGATCGGGTACACCCCTCTCCACGGGACCTTCGAGGAAGGTCCGGTCGGCCGCGCGATCTGCCTGGAGGCCGTCGCCCACGCGGCCAGGGTCGGCGCATGGGGCACGGTGGTGTGCTCCAACGCCGCGCCCCATCACCCGATGTGGCAGGACCGCGCCCTCCAGGAAGAGGTCAACGCACTGTTCACGGGAGCCGCACGATGATCCGTTTCGCGGGGAAGGTCGCCCTGGTCACCGCCGCCGCGTCGGGGATCGGCGCGGCGACCGCCCGGCTGCTGGCCCAGCGAAGCGCCGCCGTCGTCGTCATGGACGTGGCCGACGACGCGGGGGCCGAGCTCGCCGCCGAGATCGGCGGCCACTACCTGCACGGCGACGTCGCCTCCGCGGCCGCCTGGGCCGCCGCCCGCGATCTCGTCGCCGAACGGTACGGCCGCCTGGACGTCCTGCACGTCAACGGCCCCGGCCGGGTCGTGCCGTCGGTCCCCGTCCACGAACTGCCCGAGGACGACTGGGACCGGCAGATCGCGGTCTCGCTCAAGGCCGCCTACCTGGCCGCCCACGTCTTCTGCCCCCTCCTGGCCGAGAACCGGGGCTCGATCGTCATCACCTCCTCCGTACACGCCCAGACCGGCATCCCCGGCTGCGGCCCCTACGCCGCGGCCAAGGGCGGCCTGCAGTCACTGGCCGGCCAGCTCGCCGTCGAGTACGCCCCCGACGTGCGGGTCAACGTCGTCGTCCCCGGGCCGATCATGACCGGGGCCTGGGACGGCATCGGCGAGCAGGGCCGGGCCGCGACGATCGCCGAGACCCCCGCGGGCCGGTTCGGCCGCCCCGAAGAGGTGGCCGCCGCGGTCGCCTTCCTCGCCTCAGCCGAGGCCTCCTTCATCACCGGCGCCTGCCTCAAGGTCGACGGTGGCTGGAGCATCTCCACCACCTCCTCCTAGAACGGACCCCCATGAAGATCGTGTCCATGGACACCTTCCTCGTCCCGCCCCGCTGGTTGTTCCTGCGCGTCCGTACCGACGAAGGCATCACGGGCTGGGGCGAACCGGTCGTCGAGGGCCGCGCCGAGACCGTCCGGGCCGCCGTCGCGGAGCTGAGCGAATATCTCGTCGGCGAGGACCCCCTGCGCATCGAGGACCACTGGCAGGTCCTGACCAAGGGCGGCTTCTACCGGGGCGGCCCGGTGCTGTCCAGCGCGGTCGCCGGCATCGACCAGGCCCTCTGGGACATCGCCGGCAAGGCCGCCGGGCTGCCCGTGCACGCCCTGCTCGGCGGCCCGGTCCGCGACCGGGTCCGCATGTACGCGTGGATCGGCGGCGACCGCCCCGCCGACGTCGCCGCCGAGGCCCGAGCGCAGATCGAGGCGGGCTTCACCGCCGTCAAGATGAACGGCTCGGCCGCGCTGACCCCCATCGACACCCCGGCCCGCATCCGCGAGGTCGTCGAACGGGTGACGGTGGTCCGCGAGGCCGTCGGCGAGGAGAACGACGTCGTCATCGACTTCCACGGGCGCATGTCGACGGCGATGGCCCGGCGGGTGCTGCCGCTCATCGAGCCGCTCCTCCCGCTGTTCGTCGAGGAGGCGGTGCTGCCCGAGCACACCCCCAACCTGGCCGCCCTGGCCCGGTCGACCTCGATCCCGCTGGCCACCGGCGAGCGCCTCTACTCCCGCTGGGACTTCCGCGAGGTGCTGCGCGACGGCATCGCGGTGGCCCAGCCGGACGTCAGCCACGCCGGCGGCATCTCGGAGGTGCGCCGCATCGCCGCCATGGCCGAGGCGTACGACGTCACGATGGCCCCGCACTGCCCGCTCGGCCCGATCGCGCTGGCGGCGAGCCTGCAACTGGCGTTCGCGATCCCGAACTTCCTGATCCAGGAGCAGAGCGTGGGCATCCACTACAACCAGGGCAACGACGTGCTCGACTACCTGGTCGACCGTACCCCGTTCCGGTTCGCCGGAGGTTTCGCCGAACGCACCGCCGTACCGGGCCTGGGCATCGAGGTCGACGCGGCGGCCGTGGAGCGCGCGGCCGAGCGCGGGCACCGCTGGCGCAACCCGGTCTGGCGGCACCCGGACGGTTCCTTCGCCGAATGGTGATCAGGCGGGCAGGGTCGCCGCGACCGCGTTGAGGGCCGTGCGGGCGTCGGGGAGCGGTTCGCCATGACCGACGCAGGCCAGCCGCGCGTCGATCTCCGCGAGCCTGCGGAAGGAACGGAGCAGCTTTGAGCGATCCAGGCGGTCCGCCCGGGCAACGAGCCTTTGCGGGTGGACGTGTACGACGAGCGGTTCACGCCGCTGCGGATGGTACGTCAGGCGAGTGAGCGCGACTCTCGCGTACGGATCGAGCTGAGCATGCGGCAGGGGTTGTCCGTGGCGTTGCCGGCCCTGCGGCGGCTGGAGCTCGACGCCGCGTTCGGGCGCGTGCACGACACGCCGGCACCCTGGCCCGCCGAGCTGGCGTACCGGCTCGTGCGTCTGGAGCCGCTGCACGCGTTCGTGCCCGAGGACCACCGCCTGGCCGCCAGGGACGTGCTGCGGCCGGCTGACCTGCGCGAGGCGGGCATCGCGATGCCCGACCCGGCGGGCGCGGCGGAATGGCGCGGTGGGGCTGGGCGAGATGAGCATCGACCCGGCAGGGAGCGGCCTGCGCCGCATCCCGATCGTCGAGCCGACGCCGCTGATGCCCTGGTCGGTCGTCTGGCACCGGCGTAATCCCCGGCCGCTGCTGCGGGCGCTCCTGTGGCAGTTGCGACCGCTTCCCGCCCCGTCCGACCCTGAGGTGTGGGTGCCCGAGATCGACCTGACTCCTTTGGGTCTCTCCGGATGAGGCGATTCGAGCGCCCGGCTCGTCGTCAGGTGTAGGTGTTCACGTGGTTGCTGATGGCGGTCCTGGCGCGCTCGTAGGCGTTCGGGTCGTCGTGCAGCAAGGAGACGGCGTTGGCGTTCTCCATGAAAGAGATCAGCTCGAAGGCGAGCTGGTCGGCGTCTGTGTCGTCGGCGAGCTCGCCGAGCTGGCGGGCATCGTCGACGGTACGCGTCACGAAGCGGATCCAGTCGAGGCCGGCCGCGGCGACGGCATCCCGCACCCGGCCCGGGCGGGCGTCGAACTCCGCGGTGACGGCGAAGAAGAAGCAGCCGCCGGGAAAGACCCGCCGCTGCGAGTAGCTCAACCAGCTCTCGCACAGCCGCCGCACCCTCCCCAGGCCCGGCGGCACGGTCAGCGCGGGCTGGACGACCTCGTCGACGTACACGCTCATCGCGGTGCGGATCGTGGCGAGCTGTAGCTCCTCCTTGGAACCGAAGTAGCCGAACAGGCCGCTCTTGCTCACGCCGAGCTCCGTGGCCAGCCGGCCGATCGACAGCCCCTCCAGCCCGTCCTGCGAGGCGATGTCCGCCGCCCGGCGCAGGATCACGTTGCGGGCCCGCTCGTCCCGCGGCCGTCCCGCCATCTTTACCCCTTCTGCGTACGAACGTTCGGCCCAGGATAGCGGCTTGACGTCGTCTTCGGTATGTTCCTATTCTCGGCACGAACGTTCGTACAAAGAAAGGACTGGAGCAGTGGCATGCTGAGATCCCGATGGACTCCCGGACCGGCGGCCGGCGCCACCGGCCCGGTGCTGGTCAGCGTCACCGACTTCCGGATCAGCCGGCTGATCGACCTGCCCGGCGTCTACCACGCCGGGCTCACCCTGCGCCGCGCGTGGCCCGACCTGCCCGGCGCGGTCGGCATGTGGCTGTGGACGGAGCCGCTGGCGGGCAGGTGCGGCTCGGTGTCGATCTGGCAGGATGAGCAGGCCCTGCGCACGTTCGTCGCCTGGCCGGACCACGTCGCCATCGTGCGGCGCTACCGCGGCCGGGGAAAGCTCAGGTCCACCGCATGGACGACCACGCAACCCGACCCTGGCGTCTGGGCCCGGGCCCGCTCGTACCTGTCCGGCGACCGTGACTAGCCACACAACACAAAGAAGGACATATGCCACCCGAGACCGGCGAACACGAAGTGCTGCGCGTCATAGCCGACCGGGTCCGTAGCGGCAGCCGTCCCGGCGCCCGCCAGGACGGCTACCGGGTGGCCCTGGCCATCGAGGGCGGCGGCATGCGCGGCACGGTGTCCGCCGGCATGGCCCTGGCCCTGCACGAGGCCGGAGCGGCGCACGCCTTCGACGCGGTCTATGGGGCATCGGCCGGGGCCATCACCGGGGCCTGGCTGCTGAGCGGAACCCCCGAGAACCTGACCGGTTGGGCCGAGCCCGTCTACGCGCGAGCGATGATCCGCCCGTCCAACCTCCTGCGCGGCCGTCCGATGGTCGACGTGCGGAACCTGGTCGAGTACCTGTACTGCGAAGTGACCCGGATGGACTTCGACGCGGTCCTGACCAACCCCATCGAGTTCCACCCGCTGGCCACCGACGTACAGACCGGGCAATCCACCGATCTGCGCCCGCACCTGACCGGTCCCGTCGAGCTGCGGCTGGCCCTGCGGGCCAGTGCGGCACTCCCGTTCCTCGCCGGTCCGCCGGTCGAGCTGGCCGGGCGGCTCTTCTACGACGCGGGACTCGCCGAGTCCATCCCGTACCGCACCGCCCTGGCGCAGGGCGCCAGCCACGTCCTCGTGCTGCGGTCACGTCCCGCGCCTGCGGCCGCGACCGGAGCACCGGCCGCGCGACCGTCCTACGGG
The DNA here is from genome assembly GCF_044593615.1 of Nonomuraea sp. NPDC051941. Lineage (NCBI taxonomy): Bacteria > Bacillati > Actinomycetota > Actinomycetes > Streptosporangiales > Streptosporangiaceae > Nonomuraea > Nonomuraea sp. NPDC051941. The sequence continues at coordinate 93,858 of NZ_JBIUCF010000024.1, read as the reverse complement.
ACGCGCCTGATCGCCGCGACCGTTCTGCGGAGCTATCCGGAGGCACTGCACCGGAGTTTTTTCGCGCGCGACCACCGCTTGCTGCACGACGACACGCTGCTCGCCCGGTACGACCGACCCGAGCCCCCGACCCCTCCACCCGCCGACGGTCAGGCCGCGCCCGATCCTGCGGTGCTGTCCGTGCGGCCCGCATCTGACTCCCCGCGCATCGGCCGCCTCACCCGCGACGGCAAGCCCCTCAAAGCCGCGCTCGAAGCCGGCCGCGCAGCCGTCAACCTGCTGCTGCAACCGCTCGGCCGGCCGACCGCCGCACCATAGACGCGCCCCCGCCACGTGAACTCGCCGGCGCCGGCGTTCCTGATCCTGGCGTTGCGGAGGTGCTGCGGGCGATGGGGATCTCGTGCCCGTGATCCGTCCCGCGCATGTACAACAGTGCCTATGAAGGATGACGATGACCTCCAGGCGCAGGGAGAGGATCTTTCGGCTGTCGTCACGGCGGTGCTGACCGGGTCGCGGCTGTTGGTGGCGGTCGCGGTGAGGTCATTGGGGGCGGTCGGGGACAGGGTCACGTTGCCGCAGTTCAGGATGCTGGTGGTGCTGGCCGGCCATGGCGAGACCAAGCTGGTCACGATGGCGGAGCTGCTGGGTGTCAACTCCTCCACGGCGATGCGGATGGCCGATCGGCTGGTGGCCGCCGGGTTGATCGTACGGGAGGTCAATCCGCACAACCGGCGCGAGAGCCTGATGCGGCTGACGGACGAGGGACGCCGCATCGTGGACGAGGTGACCGCGCGCCGCAGGGAGGAGATCGGCGCGATCGTGGCGCGGATGTCGGCCAGGCAGCGCCGGGCGCTCATCTCGGCCATGAACGCCTTCAACGAGGCGGGCGGCGAGCCGCCCGTGAACGTGCCGAACCCACTGGGCTGGTCCGCCGTCTGAATCGCTCACGCGGCGCCCGGCCGCCGGCCGATGCCCGCTGAGCACTGTGTGGGCTCCCTCCTCGGCCGTCAGATGGACGGGGTGGGGAAGCTCTCGGGTGTGGTCAGGCCGGTGCTCTCCAGGAGGCGCTGGTGGTTGAGCACCGCGGCGTTGGCCTGTTCGGAGAAGCGCCGGACCAGGGTGTTCTGCGTGGTGCCGCGTACCGTGCCGATCAGGGTGAAGATCTGTCCGTGCGCCAGGCGCAGCCATTTGACGTACGTCTTGTCGTAGGCGGATCCGGACCTGCCGGAAATATCTGTCATCCAGTCCTGCTGCTGAGGCGTGGGCTTCACCGGCAGTTTGACCTTCAGCTTGGCGGCCACGTCGCGAACCTGCCCGTCGAGCATGTCGTGCTGAGCCGCGATCTCCTTGCTGACCTGGCGGACGCGGGCGCTGCTGGCGCGCTGTATCGCGTCCTGGGCCATGGGCATCTCCCACAGGCTGGCGAGCCGGACCTTCTTGATGAGCTCCTGGTCGGCCTCGGACAGCGGTCCCCACTTGGTCTGCCGGGTGCGGGCCTCCGGCTCGTCCTCCACGGGTTGGACGGTGGGTGCGTCGGTCGGTCCGGTCTCGACGGCGGTCGGCTCGGTGCTGAGGCCGGCGGTGTCAGCGACGGGCGTCGGCGTGTAGTCGGCGCAGGCGGTCAGAGTGCAGAGGGCGGCAATGCCGCAACTGATGAGAGCGCGACGGCTGTCAAGGAGTCGCATACGCCGTCATCCCCTTCCGGTCCCTTGGACGCGGCCTTCGTGAGTGGCGCCGGTCACTGAGGGATACGCGGGAGGGTGCGGGAGTGTTCATGGCATTGTGCAAGATTTGCATTGGGCAAGACTGCCGGAGTCCGCTGAGCCGTTGTCCGAGGCGGCCTTCACCGGTGCCATCCGTGACCGGCGTCCACCGCGTGCTCCTCCGGGCCGAGAGAAGCACGCGGGGCGGCGTTCACCTGGGAGCAACCGATCGCGGTGCGGACCCGCCGTGTCGGCTCAGGCCGTGGGGCGGCCCAGGCCGCGCAACTGGTCGGCGGTCAGCGCGGAGACGTTCTGGTCGACAGGGGACTCGGAGTACTGGTGGATGGCCCAGGACTTCCAGTCGGCGGGCGGGGTGATGGCCCCCTTGGCCTTACTGTAGTGGGCGACCCACAGCGGGTACTCGGACAGGCCCTTGCCGTACTTGTTGGCGAAGTTCCAGCCGCTGTAGAACATCGGGGTGATCCCCGTCTTGTCCTTCACGTACGACAGCCACGTCTTGGCCCAGGCGTTGACCTCGGCGACGGATCTGCCGTTCGCGGTCTCCAGGTCAAGGACCAGCAGGTCGCCGGCCTTGGCGGGCTGCGAGTTCACCACGGACAGGAAGTGCTCGGCCTCCGCGATGGGATTGTTGCGGGGATGGCCATAGTGGTACGCCCCGCGCACGATGCCCTTCTTGCCCAGCTCGCGCCAGTGCCTGGCGAATGAGGCGTCGCGGAAGGACGTGCCTTCCGTGGCTTTGATGATGCCGAACTTGGCCGGGCTGGCATTCCAGTCGTACAGGGGCTCGTAATTGGAGATGTCCAGGCCGTAGATGAGGGGTCCGGCTCCATGACGAGTCGCCTGCGCCGGGCTCTGCGCGGTGGGCGATGCGAATGCGAAGGTGGCGATGGCGGCGGTTGCGGCGAGGATCGCGACGGCGACGGCGAAGCTGAGGTATTTGGTGAGGAGATCGCGGTGATTCTTGAGGATGTAGGCGATGGTGGCAAGCCGGGGCTTGGACATGAGGCATTGACTCCTTGCTTCCATACCGCCTACCGGGTTAGCTGACGGGTTCGGGCCTGGAAGTGCCCTACATGGCGCAGCCTGGGCTGGCGTCCGATTCACCCCAAGAACGTGGGTCCCCGGTTCCGCGAGGCGCGGATTCGGCGGCCGGACGCTGTCCCCGAAGGGCTTCTTCGGGCAGCGCGCGGTCCGGTCAACGAAGCGGCAACGATGTGGTGAAAGGGCGCCACATCCGTGCCGCAACTAGGCAAAAGATAGACATATATCCATAGATGGTGCAAGTAGGGCAAATCGGATTCGCGGTTGTCGGTGACTGAGTGGCGCTGAAATGCCGTGCCGGTAGGGAATCTGGCACTTGGCAAAAAAATCGGGGCCGTCCCTTCCAGGCCCTACGCTCTCGGCACAGGTGGGGCAGGCCATTCATGCGTTGCCATTGTGACTGAACGCCGTTGTACGGATAACCGTGACGGCAGCCGCGTCCTTCGGCCCTGCGTGGAGGAACCCGAGGTGGTCAAGAGGGCTTCTCGTCGGAGGTGGTGATGGGCAGGCCGGCGTCGGCGGCCCGGGGGTAGGCGTCGTCGATGTGGACCACCTGGCGGCCGCTACGGGCCAGCAGGCTCGCGGCCGCCGCGGCCCGGTAGCCGCTGCCGCAGTGCACCCACACCGTTCCCGCCGGCACCTCGGCCAGGCGCTCCGGCAGCTCGGGCAGCGGGATGTGCACGGCGCCGGCCACGTGACCGGCCCGCCACTCGTTGCCCATCCGCACGTCCAGGACGGTCGGGCCGCCGTCCGGTTCCCCCGCGCGGGCGGCGGCCAGGTCGGCGAAGGTTGCGGTGGTCAGCTCGGCGATCAGGTCCGGGTCGTGTCCGGCCCACTGTTCGACGGAGCCGGTCGAGGCGGCGGCCGGGCGGTCTATGCCGATGCGGGCCAGCTCGCGCTGGGCGGCGGCGACCTGTTCGGCCGACTCGCCGAGCAGCGTGAGGGGCGTGCCCCACGGGGCCAGCCAGCCCAGCCAGGTCGTCATCGGCCCGTCCAGGCCGAAGCTGAGCGTGCCGGCCAGGTGCCGGTCCGCGAACGCCTTGCGTGAGCGCAGGTCCACCACCCATTCGCCCGCCCGCAGGCGGACCAGCAGCTCCGCGCTGTCGGCCGGCCGCGCCGGGGTCAGGTCGATCGGCTCCGCTCCGGCGGCGTTGCGCGCGCCCATGTGGGCGTAATAGGCGGGGTAGGCGTCCAGGCCTTCCAGGATGTGGGTGACGAAGTCGTCGGCCTCCATCCGCAGCACCGGGTTGACGTCCTTCTCCCGGCCGATGGTCGAGGCGGACGCGCCGGACTGCGTGACCGCGCAGAAGCTGCCGAACCCGTGCGTCGGCCAGAGCCGCGCGCCGTCAGGCAGCAGGCCGGACAGCCGCCGCGCGGAGGCGTGCTGGTGGCGGGCCAGGGTGCGGGCATGCTCGGCGCCCAGCAGGTCGGTACGCCCGGTGCCGCCGAACAACAGCGATCCTCCGGTGAACACCCCCTCCGGCCCACCCGGACCGGCCAGCACGTAGGACAGGTGATGGAAGGTGTGTCCCGGCGTGGTCACCGCGTCCAGCCACATCCGCTCGGAGACGGCGATCCGATCTCCGTCGTGCACCGGCACACGGTCGAAGCCGACCTCCTCGAGCCCGCCCACCAGGTACGCCGCCCCGCTCATCCGGGCCAGCGCCAGGCCGCCGGAGACGTAGTCGTTGTGCAGATGGGTCTCCGCCACGTGGGTGATCCGCACCCCCAGGCGACCGGCCAGGGCGAGAACGCGGTCGATGTCGCGCTGCGGATCGACCACCACCGCGACGCGCCCGTCATGGGCGAGATAACTGCGGTCCCCCAGGGAGGAGGTCTCGATCACCTCGACCTGGATCGTCATCTCCTTGTCTCCTTTCGATCGTCAAATACCCCGGGGGGTATCAAGAGAACATATGGGTGCCCCGGCTCACCCGATCACACAGTCACGAAAGAGCGAGGAACAGCTTCTCCAGCCGCTCAACGCTGATCGGTGGCTCCTCGCCCTGCTCGCGCGCCACCTGGCACTGCTGCAACCCGGTCGAGATAATCTTGAATCCGGCCCGGTCCAACGCCTTCGACACCGCCGCCAGCTGCGTCAGCACCTTCTCGCAGTCCTCGGCGTTCTCGATCATCGCGATCACTCCGCCGAGCTGGCCGTGGGCCCGCTTCAGCCGCGTCAGCGCATCCCTCAGAACGGTCGCGTCCATCTCCATCCGCACCACCTCCGCGCCCAATATACCCCCGGGGGTAATCTCCATCGGTAGAGGGCACCGGCGCTGAGAGCGCTGGTCCACCTTGATCAGGGTTCCGGCCGGGCGCGGTGACGTACCGGATGACGTGCTGGAGCCGCGCGTATCTCCGACGGGAGCAAGGGAACGAGAACGTGGGCCGATCCGTGATCTCGGGACCTGACGTGCTCCTTCGGGCGGCGGCGAGGAGGTCTGGCGAACGATACGTCATGACACGCAGGGTGTCGTGGGCGGCGACAGGTTGAGGAACTCAGATCTCGGATCGGCGAAGGAGGCCGGTCCGTTTCAGTGAGCTCAGGATCGGGGTCACCTCCAGCCCGCGGACATCGTCAAGCGATCCGACAGTCTCGGTGAGAAAGGAGTACAGCCCGCCCAGATCGTCGGCCGCGACGGCCACCAGGAGGTTCGCCGCCCCGGTCGTGGCCGCGGTGAACCGCACCTGCGGATGCCGGCTCAGCTCTTGCCCGGTCGCTTCCAGGCTGCCCGGACCGGTGGCGATCCACAGCAGCGCCTCGCTGCCGATGCCCAGCAGCCTCAAGTCCACTTCGCACGCCATACGCACCATGTGGGCAGAGATGAGCAGGTCCAGCCGACGGCGCACCGTCGACGCCGACGTTCCCAGTCGGGTGGCCAGGTCGCTGTAGCCGGCGCGCGCGTTCGTGGTCAACTTGTCGATGAGCGCGTCATCGAGCGGTTGAATCTGCGGCGCGTCGACGGGCTCTCGCGGCAAGCTGGCGAGGGTCTCGAACTGATCCATGGGCAGCAGTCCCGCGCTCCAGGCGAACCCCGCGGGAAACACTTTCAACAGGTCGTAGGCGTCCCACGAACGGACGGCGGCTGTGGCGGGCAGGTCCCGCAGCAGCAGCGAGGTCCGGGCCTGGGGCCCGTCGAGAAAGAGCACGCTGCTGATCTCGTCACCGCCGCCGAGAATGTCGACCCACACCGTGTCGGCACGCCGCGCCAGTCCCGCGGCGATCGCCTGAATGCGGCTGGGCCGGCACCGGATCCGCAACACCATGGGGATGAGCCGGGGAAAGAGAGCGGGATTGCGGATCGCTGTGGGCCGCAGCGTGCCGTCGTGCAGGAGCGGTGTCGCACGGCGCACGACCGTGCGCTCGGAGATCCCAAGGACACGGGCGACCGTTCGCCATGACGCCCGCGGCGACGCCATCAGCACCGCGGCGATCCGCCGCTCCGTCGCATCCAACTCAGGTCTCATGTGTCTTACTTTCGCCAGAATCCCATGATCCATGACGCATATCACGAAGCCGTGGCGCCCCTGCTCGCTCTTTTCCGCCGAACGACCGTAGAACGGAGGCGTACCACTCCGGCAAGGAAGGTGACATCAATGATCGTGAGGGAACGCCCCGTCGTGGACACCGAGTCGGGGAGCGTGCGGGGCATCGTCGAGGACGGCGTCGCCGCGTTCCGCGGCATCCCCTACGCGGCTTCCCCGCTGGGGGACCGGCGCTTCGCCGCCCCCGCGCAGCACCCCGACTGGTCGGGCCAGTGGGATGCCGCCTGCCCCGGCCCGTCCGTCCCCCAGGCCCCCTCCCGTCTCGAAGCGGTCATGGGACACCGCACCCCCGACTGGAACGAGGACGGCTCTCTCACCCTCAACGTGTGGACCCCCCGCCTGCCGGCCGGCGGACCCACCCCGCACGCCCTCCCGGTCCTGGTGTGGTTCCACGGCGGCGGATTCACCAGCGGATCCGGTGGCTGGGACTGGTACGACGGCCGAAACCTGGCCGCCGCCGGCGACATCATCGTCGTCACCGCCAACTACCGCGTCGGTCCCCTTGGCTACCTCTACCTCCCGGAACTCGGCATCGAGAACCTCGGCGTGCAGGACCAGGCCGCCGTCCTCACCTGGGTGAAGCGCAACATCACCGCCTTCGGGGGAGATCCCGGCAACCTCACGGTCGGCGGCCAGTCCGCCGGAGCCTTCTCCGCCCTCTACCTCGCCCTCTCGCCGGTCACCGGCCCGGAGATCAAGCGGGTCATCACCCAGAGCGGTCCCTGGGGGCTCCCCCCGCAAGACCCCGGGGAGGCGGCCGACCATGCCCGACGCTTCCTCAAGATCCTCGGCCTGGAGCGCGGCCCGGATCCCATCGCCACCCTGCGCGCCATCCCGGCCGAGCGGCTTCTCACCGCCTACCAGCAGCTTGCCCAGGACGTCTTCCGCCCGGGCAGCGTCGCTCCGCCGATGTACCCCGTCCTCGGCGCCTTCGGAATGCCCGAGGCGTGGGAACAGGCGCTGGCCTGCGGACGCCTCGACGGCAAGCAGCTGCTGACGGGGACCACCAGGAACGAGATGGCGGCGTTCTTCGCGTTCGACCCGCGCATCCAGGCCGTCACCGCCGCCCAGGCGAGCTCGATCGTGGCCGGCCAGATCGACGGCGGCGCCGAGCGGTTCGACCGCGCCGCCGCCGCCGCCCGGCTTCCGCACGCGACACCGAGCGACGTCTTCACCGAGGTCGAGACCGAGATCATTTTCCGCGACGGGGCCCTCGCCATCGCCGATCACCACGCCGCGGCCGGCAACCCCACCTACGTCTACCAGTTCGACTACGCCCCGGCTCAGGACCCCGCACACCTGGGCGCCGCGCACTGCGTGGAACTCCCCTTCTTCTTCGACACCATCGACGCCTACCCCGACAGTCCCATGCTTGGCGAGGCCACCGTCGCGGCCCGCTCGCTCGGCCACACGTTCTCTCACGCGGTAGCGGCCTTCACGGCCTCTGGCCGGCCCGCCGCAGATCAGTGGCACCCGTACGAGGCCGCCAACCCTGCGACCATCCGGCACTTCGCCTGACATTCCGCCGCCTCCTGGTCCGCGCGCCTCGCAGCACAGCCGCTCCAACGGCCAATCTTTGTGAAAATGCGGGCCAACTCCCGCGTGGGCGAGCCGACGCCGGGCATCCACGTAGCCGACCTCGTCGTCACAAGGAGCGCCATGTCCCTGTCCAGAGCCGTCCTCTTGCTGGGACCGGCCCTGCTGATGGCGACCGGCTGCGGCACCACCGCCACAAGGGAGGCCACCCCAGGCGGTCCTGCCGGCCCGGCGAGTCCGGCCACCCCGACCGCGCAGGCGCAGCCGGCCTTCCGCCAGCCGCGCGAACTGTCGAGCCACAACGGCCGCCTGCACGTGCGGCTGGTCGTGGAGCAACGCGTGGTACGGCTCGCGGGCCAAGACGTCCGCGCGTTGACCTACAACGGCGACTTCATGCCGCCGACCCTGCGCCTGTTTCCCGGCGACCGGGTCGACCTGGAGTTGGTGAACCGGCTGGGCGAGCACACCAACCTGCACACGCACGGCTGGCACGTCTCACCGAAGGACAGCTCCGACAACATCTACCTGCACATCAGGCCGGGCCAGACCTACCGCTACACCTACCGGCTGCCCGAGGACCTGGCACCGGGCACGTACTGGTACCACTCCCACGCGCACCCGCTCTCGGAGGGGCAGGTGTTCGCCGGACTGTCGGGCGCGATCGTGATCGAAGGGCTGAACCGGTACCTGCCGTCCGACCTCCATGACACGGCCGAACTGCTCATCGCGCTCAAGGACTTTCAGGTGCGCGCGGGCGCCATACCAACGGCGAACATCGACAGCAACGCCCCGACCACCCGGACCGTGAACGGGCTCATCAACCCGATCATCCACATCCGGCCCGGCGAGACGCAGATGTGGCGGCTGGCCAACATCGGCGCCGACATCGCCTACAACGTCCAGCTCCAGGGCGTGCGCTTCCACGTCATCGCCCAGGACGCCAACCCCGTTGCCAGGGTCTGGAGCGCCGACACGCTGCTCATGCCTCCCGGCAGCCGGTGGGACGTGCTCGTGCAAGGGCCGCCGGCCGGCCGTACCCGCCTGGTGACCCGGCCCTACAGCACCGGCAAGGACGGCGACTCCTACCCTGAGGCGACCCTGGCCACCCTGGTGTCCGCGGGGCGCGCCGTGACGCCCGCACGCCTGCCCACGACGTTCGCCGCCCGGTACTTCGACGACCTGAGGAAGGATCCCATCGCCCAGAGGCGGGTCGTCACGTTCTCGGAGAACACCCGCGCCGACGAGTTCTTCATCAACGGCAAGTCGTTCGATCCGAACCGGATCGACGTGCGGGCGAGGCTGAACACCACCGAGGAGTGGCGGGTGCGCAACCTCGCCAACGAGGAGCACACCTTCCACGTGCATGTCAACGATTTCCAGGTGATCAGCGTGAATGGCAGGCCGTACAACGCCCGTAACTGGCAGGACACGGTGCAGCTCCCCGCGCGCGGCGAAGTGGTGATGAGGACGAGGTTCAGGGATTTCCTCGGGAAGTACCCGCTGCACTGCCACATCCTCAACCACGAGGACCGCGGCATGATGGCCAACGTCGAGGTCGTCCGCTGACAGCGGTTACCGGGTGTTGATCGGGTAGGCCCAGGCGGCGGTAGATCTGCGGCACGCTCTGTCGGGCGAGAGCAACCGCAGGAGGTCTCCGGCCGGCGTGTCGCCCACGGGGTCGACCGCGGCGGGAACAGGCCGTGCCCCGATGCGCTCGCGGATCCCTTCCACGTGGGCCGAGCCGTCGGAGACCCCGGGAACGCCCGGGTGGCGTTCGCGCAGCGTCTGGGGCGTTTACGTGTTGTCAACGAATCGTGTACGGCCGTACAGCAGAGTCGCTCCGGACAAGATGATCGGGATGGAGGGGTACATGAAGACCGAGATCCGTCACCCTGGTTCGTTCGCGGTCGCGCGCTGCCACCTGGACGGCGGGGAGACCCTGCGCGTCGAGGCGGGCGCGATGTACGCGACGAGCGCGGGGGTCCAGCTCCGGGCCAAGGTGGAGGGTGGTCTGCTGCGTGGGCTGGCGCGTTCGGCGCTGGGCGGCGAGTCGCTGTTCACCACGCGCTACACCGCTCCGGAAGGCGGCGGCTGGGTGGACGTGGCGCATCACCTGCCCGGCGATGTCCAGGCCGCCGAGGTACGAAGCGACAACGCGCTCCTGCTGACCAGGGGATCGTGGATCGCGTCCAGCGACGGCGTGGAGATCGCCACCAAGTGGGGCGGCATGTCCAACCTCATCGGCAGCGAGGGCGGCTTCCTCATCAAGGCGCAGGGCGACGGCGTCGTCGTGCTCGGCTGCTACGGCGCGATGGACGTGATCGACCTGGCGGCCGGGCAGCAGGTCGTGGTCGACTCGGGGCATCTGGTCGCCTACGACGAGACGGTCAAGAGCAATCTGCGCCGGGCGGTCGAAGGGAAGACGATCCAATCGCTCAAGTCGGGCGAAGGTCTGGTCTTCGAGTTCACCGGGCCGGGCAGGATCATGACGCAGACCAGGAACCCTGGGGCCTTGATCCTCCACCTGACGGAAGTGCTCCCCTTCGAGCGCGTCTGACCCCGTGCCGGCGGCCCGGCATGCCTCTTGGGCGATGGGGATCGCCGCGGCGAGGTCGCCCGCGCGCCGCCGCGCAGCCCCATCGGCCCGGTCCCTGCGTCCCGCCGCTGCGGCGATGGGCTGCCGGCTGCGGTGGGCCGAGCTGGCGCCGGGCCGCCCAGCGGTCACGCCGGGTGGGGTGCGGATGTGGGAACCGTGGGTTTCTCGGCCGCGACGATGGGATCGACGGCCGGGGCGATGGGACGTGACCATGTCCGCCGCCAGGAAACGCCCGCTGCCGCCGGAGTGGAGGCCGGCCGTTACGAGCGTTTCCGGGACTCGGCGGCGGCCCAGGCGAAAATGCCCTTCGCCATGAGGGACAGTTCGCCGGCCGCCCTGGTGGAAAAGACCTCCGCGCGTACGCGATGCACTCCCGCGTCGTCTGGAGCCGCCAGGGCGGCCATTTCCGCCAGATGCCCGGCCAGCCGCTCATCGCCTTCGGAAAGGGCCTTGAGTGCCGCGTCCGCGAGGGCCTGCGCCCCGCCCGCCAGTTCCGCGACCGATTTCGCCAGCACCGCCTCGGGAGCGGGCTTCAGGTGGGCCGGATTGCCGTCGTACCAGCCGCCGTAAAGGCGCCACAGATTGCGTACGACGAATTCCGGCTCGTCGTAACGCGCCCGCAGATAGGGCCGGTCGGCCAGATGCTCCGGCGCCTTCACGGAGTGGACGATCTCGTCGAGCCGGGCGCCCGCGTTGAGCAGTTCCAGGGTCTGCTTGATGAGCGCCTCCAGCCATTCGGCCGTTTCCAGCAACGCCTGCCGGATGCGGTCGCGGCCGAAGACGGGGGCGCCGTGGCCGGGGAGCATGATCTCGGCGTCCATGGCGGCCATCCGGTGCAACGCGTGCACCCATTCCCGGGGATAGCGCTGCGCCTTCTGCGGGTTGCCGCAATTGGGCGTCACCCAGAGGAACAGGTCACCGGGCAACAGCAGCTTGTGCTCACGCACGTAGCCGATGGTCCCGTCGTCGGTCTCGCCCTTGGCGTGCACGAGGTCGAACGTGAGCCCGCCGCGCCGCACGGTCAGCGCGTCGGTGTAGGTCACGTCCGGACGGCGGTAGTCGGTGGGCCAGTGGAGCCCGGCGGCCTGGAACTGCCGCTGGTTGATCACCGAGTTATAGCCATTTGTCAACACATAACGCTCGAACCGGTCAACAACCGCTTTATGGGCATAAATCGCGGCCCGAGGCCCCGATTCCTCGAACGGCCCCGTCCCGAAGACATGGTCGACGTGCCCGTGCGAGTAGAACGCCGTGGTCAATGGCGCCCGTGTCCAGGCCCGTACGTCCTCGTGCAATTTCGCCGCCGAGAACGCGCTGCTCGTGTCGAACAGCACCAGCTCGCCCTCGGTCTCGAAAGCGGTCACATTGCCGAACCCCGGCCACCAGCCGACACCGTCGGCGATCGGCTGAACACCCTTGCCCTGCAGGCCCGCGTCCACGACGCTGTCGTCCGATTCGCCGCGCCACACGCGCTCGGCGTACTCGATAATCATGGGCCCAACCCTGCTTCCAGAACCTCATTCTGGGCAAGGGGTTCACGGCAGGATCTCGCCTTTGACGCGCGGTCAAAGGGCGGAGGCGCTCGGCTTCCTTGCAGAGGCAGGTCAGAGATGATGACACGCTGTGGGAGCGCTCCCAGAGATATGACGAAGATGTTTCCGAGCTGTCAAGGACCCGAAAGACAGAGCTAACGGAAACACGGGTGCGACGTGCGCACATCGCGAATTGTTCTTGTTAGACCACGGTGGGCATCCGGAAATGCGGATCTAGCCCTTGACCTCGAAGGAGCCGAAACCTAGCCTCCCTCGTGGGAGCGTTCCCACGGCCTCATCAGGCTTCGCCGTTCCGGCTGCAGCACATCCGCGTCATCGCCGCGGACCTCCGTACGTGTACGTGTACCACCGCGTGTTCCGAGGAGAAAGACGCGTGACCAGGAGCTCCCTTTCACCGGCCAAGCAGGCCCTGCTGGAGCGTCGCCTTCGGGCGCGCGGCACCAAGGTCAGTGTTCCCCGCCGTGACCCCGGCACCGCGCCGCCGCCGTCGGCCATGCAGGAGCGATTGTGGTTCCTTGAGCAGTACGTCCCAGGCACGGCCGCCTACACCGTGCCGTTCGCGGTCCGGCTGACCGGCGACCTCGACGAGAACGCCCTGGCCAGGGCCCTGACAGAGCTCACCAGGCGGCACGAGAGCCTGCGTACCAGCCTGGTCACCACCTCGGACGGCCGCCCGGAGGCGGTGGTCGCCGAGGAGCCGGTCGTGGAGTTCCGCGTCACCGACGACCCCGGCGAGATCGACCGGGAGCTGGTCCGGCCGTTCGACCTGGCCCGCCCGCCGCTGCTGCGCGCCCTGCTGGTGCGCTCGGCCCCCGGCGAGCACGTGCTGCTGCTCACCATGCACCACGCGATCACCGACGGCTGGTCGTGCGACATCCTGTTCCAGGAGCTGCTGGCGCTGCACGCGGGCCGGGAACCGGCGCCGGTGCCGCTGCAGTTCGGCGACTACGCGCATTGGCAGCGCGGCCGGACCTTCGACGACGACGTGCGCTACTGGGTGTCCAAGCTGGACGGGGTGCCCGCCCTGGAGCTGCCGACCGACCTGCCCCGGCCCGCCGAGCAGCGCTGGGACGGCGCCGCCGTGGACGTCGTCGTGGACCCCGCCCTCACCGCGTCGATCGCGGAGCTGGGCAAGGCGCACCGGGCCACGCCGTACATGACGCTGCTCGCCGCCTTCCAGGTGCTGCTCGGCCGGTTCGCCGGGCAGGACGACTTCGCGGTGGGGTCGCCGGTGTCCGGGCGGGAGCTGCCCGAGCTGGAGACGGTCGTCGGGCCGTTCATCAACACCCTGGCCCTCCGGGCCGACCTGCGCGGCGACCCGACCTTCGGCGAACTGCTCGGCCGGGTCCGCGACTCCACCCTGGACGCCTTCGCGCATCAGGCGCTGCCGTTCGACCGGCTCGTCACCGAGCTGGCCGTGGAGCGGGACGTCAGCCGCACGCCGGTCTACCAGACCATGTTCGCGCTGCAGAACTATCGCGGCCGGACCCTGGACACCTCCGGGCTGGGCGCGGAGCCGTACCCGATCCCGACCGTGGCCAGCCGGTTCGACCTGGCGCTCTACCTCTTCGAGGGTGGCGGCGGGCTGCACGGGCAGCTCACGTACAGCACCGCGCTGTTCCGGGAGGACACGGCGCGGCGGCTGGCAGGATGCCTGGAGACGCTCCTGCGGGCGGCGGTCGCCGACCCCGGCCTGCCGATCTCCCGGTTGCCGCTGCTGAGCCCGGACGAGCGGCGGCGCGTGCTGGCCCTCGGGGCCGCCGAGCCGGCGCCGCCCGCCGGGATCGGGCTGCTGCACGAGGTCGTCGCCGGGCAGGATCCCGCGGCGGTCGCGGTGGTCGCGGGGGAGGCCTCGCTCACGTACGGCGAGCTCGGCACCCGCGCCGACCGGCTGGCCCGGCGGCTGCGGACCCTCGGCGCCGGGCCCGGGGAACGGGTGGCGCTGTGCCTGGAGCAGTCGGCCGGACTGGCCGTGGCGGTGCTCGGCGTGCTCAAGGCGGGGGCCGCGTACCTGCCGCTGGATCCGGAGCATCCGCCCGAGCGGCTGGCGTACGTGGTGCAGGACGCCGGGGTGCGGATCGCAGTGACCGATTCGGCCTCCAGGGAGCGGTTGCCCGATGGCCTGCTTACGGTGGGCCTCGACGAGCCCGGCGGCGACGAGGCGCCGGTCCCTCAGGACGTGACCCCCGACGACCTGGCCTATGTCATCTACACCTCCGGCACGACCGGAAGGCCCAAGGGCGTCGCGATCCAGCACCGGCAGGCGCTGGTCTATCTCGCGGGCCTGCGGGAGCGGCTGGGGATCGAACCCGGCGGTTCGTACGGGCTGCTGCAGTCGCTGGCCTTCGACTTCGGGGTGACGGTCTTCTACGCGTGCCTGATGACCGGCGGCACGCTGCACATCATCCCGCCGCGCACGGCGGGGCACGAGCTGGCCGAGTACGTCCGGGACGCCGGCATCGACTATCTCAAGATCACCCCGTCCCATCTGGCCGCGTTGCAGGCCGACGTGCTGCCGCGCAAGCTGCTGATCCTCGGCGGCGAGGCGGCGCCCCGTGACTGGGCGGAGGAGCTGGCCGCGTCCGGACGCTGCCGGGTCGTCAACCACTACGGCCCGACCGAGGCGACGGTCGGCGTCACCACCTATCCGGTCGAGGGCCCGGTCGGAGGCGACGCCGGCACGACCACCACGCTGCCCATCGGCCGGCCGCTGCCGGGGGCTCGGGCGTACGTGCTGGACGAGCATCTGGAGCCGGTGCCGATCGGCGTCGCGGGGGAGCTGTACCTCGGCGGGGATCGGCTGGCCAGAGGCTATCTCGACCGCCCCGCCCTGACCGCGGAACGGTTCCTGCCCGACCCGTACGGCCCGCCCGGCGCTCGCATGTACCGCACCGGCGACCTGGCCCGCCACCTCCCCGACGGGAACCTGGAGTTCCTCGGCCGCCGCGACCTGCAGGTGAAGATCCGCGGCTACCGGGTGGAGCTGGCCGAGGTCGAGTCGGTGCTCGGCCGGCATCCCGGCGTGACGTCGGCGATCGCCGACATGCGCGGCGGTCTCCTCGTGGCCTACCTCCTCGCCGAGTGCGGTGAGGCCCGGCCGGAGGCCGCCGAGATGCGGACGTGGCTGGCCGAGCGGCTGCCCGACTACATGATCCCCGCCCGGTACGTGTGGCTGGACGAGCCGCCGCCGCTGAAGTCGCACGGCAAGGTGGACCGGGCCGCCCTGCCCGACCCGGCGCCGGAGACGACCGGCCGGTTCGAGCCACCGCGATCCGCCGCGGAACGGACGGTCGCCGCCGTGTGGGCCGAACTCCTCGGTGCCGCCGAGGTCGGCGCCACGGACGACTTCTTCGAGCTCGGCGGCCACTCCCTGCTGGCCATGCGGGTGGTGGCCCGGCTCAGGCAGGAGCTGCCGGAGCGTACCGTCACCGTGCTCGACCTGTTCAAGCACCGCACCGTACGCGAGCTGGCCGCGCTGCTGGAGTCGGACGGCGACGGCCCGCGCCACCTGCTGCACCGGCTCACCCCCGCCAGGACGGCCACCTCGACGTTGGTCTGCGCGCCGTACGGGGGCGGCAGCGCGGTCATCTACCAGCCGCTGGCCGACGCGCTGCCGGCCGACTGGGCGCTCTACTCGATCGCCGTGCCCGGGCACGAGCTGGGCGAGGAGTCCCGGCCGCTGGACGAGGTCGCCGACGGGTGCGTACAGGAGATCCTCGACGGCATCGAGGGCCCCGTCACCCTGTACGGCCACTGCGGCCTCGGCGTGATGCTGGCCGCGGAGATCGCCCGCAGGCTGGAGGACGCCGGCCGCGAGGTCGACGCGGTCTACCTCGGCGGCGTCTTCCCCTTCGCCCGCCCCCGCGGCCGCCTCTCGGGCCTGACCGAGCTCATGGAGCGCATCCGCGGCGACCAGGCCTGGATCAACGACCTGCGCTCCGCCGGCCTGGACGTGGAGGAGGTCGGGCGCGACCAGCTCGACCTCATGGTCCGCAACCGGCGGCGCGGCACCCGGCAGGCGGAGCGGTACTTCACCCGCATGTTCGAAGAGGCTGCGGCTCCGCTGCGGGCGCCGGTGATCGCGCTGGCCGGCGAGCGTGACCCGGCGATGGAGTTCTACCAGGAGCGCTATCGCGAATGGCACGTGCTGTCGGAGCTGACGGCCCTGGTCGTGCTGGACGAGGCCGGGCACTTCTTCCTGAAATATCGGGCGGAGGAGCTGGCGGCCATCGTGACCGGCACGCACCGCGCCATCGCCGAGGGGCGGACCGAGCCGCTGGCACGCACACCGCGATCGACGTGGTGGCTGGAGGGCGTGTCATCCGGAGACTTGCCGGCCCCTTCGGAGGAACGCCGGGCGCGGCCGGGCATGGGGAGGTTCGCGCTGGTCGCGGCCGGGCAGCTGGTGTCGATCCTGGGGTCGGCGCTGACCGAGTTCGCCGTGCCGCTGTGGATCTACACGACCACCGGCTCGCTGGCGAACTTCGCGCTGTTCGCGGTGCTCGGGCTGCTGCCCGGCATGCTGGTCGCGCCCCTGGCCGGGGCCATCGTGGACCGGCACGACCGGCGCGCGGTGATGCTCGCCGGCGACGTCACCGCGGGCGGCGTGCAGCTGGTCCTCGGGGTGCTGCTGTGGACCGGCAACCTGGAGATCTGGCACATCTACCCGCTGCTCGCGCTGCTGTCGGTCGCGCTGACCTTCCAGCGGTTCGCGTACGCCTCGGCGATCCCGCAACTCGTCCCCAAACGGTTCCTGGGCCACGCCAACGGGGTGGTGCAGCTCGTCACCGGCACGGCCCAGGTGGCGGTGCCGCTGTTGGCGGTCGGGCTGATGGCGGTCATCGGGCTGGAGGGCATCCTCGTCGTCGACGTGCTGTCGTACGTGTTCGCGGCCGCGGTCGTGCTGGCGGTCCGGTTCCCCCGGAGCATGGCCTGGCGGCGGCGCGAGACGGTCATGGCGGAGATCGCCGGCGGCTGGCGGCTGACCTGGGGGAACCGGGGCTTCCGCGGGATGCTGGTGTTCTTCGCCGTCCTGAACGTGTTCCTGTCGCCGCTGTTCCTGATGATCTCGCCGCTGGTGTTGTCGTTCGCGACGCTGCAGGACGTCGGGCGGGTGTCGCTGGCGGGCGGGATCGGCGTGCTGGCCGGCGGGCTGCTGATGGCCGTGTGGGGCGGGCCGCGCCGGGGGCGGCTGCGCGGGGTGCTGCTGTTCACGCTCGCGCTGGCGGGGTTCTGCGTGGTCGTCGGCGTACGGGCGGATCTCGTGGCGATCGCCGCGGGGGCGTTCGGGATGTCGCTGTGCCTGACGCTGCTCAACGGCGTGTACGCGACGATCATCCAGGTCAAGGTGCCGCAGCGGTTCCACGGGCGGGTCATCGCGCTCAACACGCTCGTCGCCTGGTCCACGCTGCCGATCGGGTTCGGGCTGGTGGCGCCGTACGGCGCGACGGTGCTGGAGCCGCTGATGGCGCCGGACGGGCCGCTGGCCGCGACGGCGGGGGCGTTGCTCGGGACGGGGGAGGGGCGCGGGATCGGGCTGATGTACGTGGTCTTCGGGCTGGCCATCGCGCTGATCGCGGTGTGCGCGATGCGCGTGCGGGTGCTGGCGCGCTTCGATCGCGAGGTGCCCGACGCGCTGCCCGACGATCTCGTCGGCATCGAGGAGCTGCGGCGGCGTGCGGGAGGCGAGTCGTGATCGTGCGGGAGCTGCGGCGGTGTACGGGAGGGGAGTCATGATCGTTCCGGAGCTGCTCGCCAGGCGGGCCGCGGAGGAGCCCGAGCGGGTCGCGCTGGAGGTCGCCGGGGGCGGCACGCTGACCTTCGCGGACTGGCACGCGCAAGTGGACTCGCTGGCGCGCGGGCTGGTCCGGCGCGGGATGCGGCGGGGCGATCGGGTGGGGCTGCTGTTCGGGGCCGAGAACTGGACCGGCTTCGCCGTGGCCTACTGCGCCGTACAGCTGGCCGGCGGGGTGGCCGTGCCGATCTCCGACCGGTTCGCGCCGGCCGAGGTGGCGTACATGCTGGAGCACTGCTCGGCGACCGGCGTGCTGCACGCCGGCAAGGGGCCGGCCGCGCCGCCGGACGGCGGGTACTGGAGCGCCGTGCCGGCCGAGCTGGAGCCCGGCTCGCGCGAACCCGAGCCGCCGGGGCCGGCGGATCTGGCGCAGATCCTCTACACCTCCGGCACCACGGGCAGGCCCAAGGCGGTGGCGGCCACCCACGCCAACCTCACCTACGGCAGCGCCACCCGGGCCAATCGCCGCAGGTTCGGGCATTCGCGGCTGCTGCTGCACGCCTTTCCGATCGGCACCAACGCCGGCCAGGCCATGCTGATCAACGCGCTGGACGCGCGGCCCTCGGTGCTGACCCTGGCGCGGTTCACCCCGGGCAGGTTCGCCAGGCTGATCGAGTCGCGGCGGGTGGGGACGGTGTTCCTGGTGCCGGCCATGGCCCTGGAGCTGCTCAACGCCGGGCTGCACGAGCGGCACGACTTCTCCGGCGTGGTCCTGCTCGGGTCGGCGGCCTCGGCGCTGCCGGCGGCGCTGTGCGCGCGGCTGGCGGCGGCGTTCCCCAAGGCGACCGTGACGAACTACTACACCTCGACCGAGGCGGCGCCCGCCCAGACCGTCATGATCTACGACCCGTCGCGGCCCGCCGCCCTGGGCCGGCCGGCGCTCGGCAGCGGGCTGAGGATCACCGGCCCCGACGGCACGCCGCCGGCGGCCGGGGAGACGGGGGAGATCTGGCTGCGCTCTCCCGCCGCCGCGCGCTCGTACTACCGGGACCGGCAGGCCAGCGCGCACACCTTCCGCGACGGGTGGGTGCGGATGGGCGATCTGGGCTACCTCGACGCGGACGGCTACCTGTATCTCGTCGACCGGGAGAGCGACGTCGTCAAGTCCGGGGCGTACAAGGTGTCGACCGTGCAGGTGGAGGCGGCGCTGCACGAACACCCGGACGTGGCCGAGGCGGCGGTCACCGGCGTGCCGCACCCCGTGCTGGGCACCGTGCTGGCCGCGGCCGTCGTGCCCCGTTCGCGGGCGCCGCGCGTGACGGAGCTGCGGGCCTTTCTCATGACCCGGCTGGCCGCGCACGAACTGCCGACACGAGTGATCTTCGTGGACCACCTGCCCCGGAACCACTCGGGCAAGGTCGTCAAGTCCGGCCTGCGCGATCTGCTGAAGCAGGCGGACTCCGTGCTGGAAACAGGCTCTATGGAAACAGGCGCTGTGGAGAAAGAAGGCGGGAGATGACCGGATCGTGGCCGGCCTCCCCTGCGCAGCAGGGGATGTGGCTCACCGAGCGGGCCGGGGTCGCCGGGCGGGCCTTTCACATGCCGCTGGCCGTGTGGCTGGACGGGCCGCTCGACGTGATGGCCCTGGGGGAGGCGTGTGAGGAGGTGGCGCGCAGGCATCCCGTGCTGGGCGGCGTGCTCGCCGAGGACGGCGGTGAGCTGCGGGTGGTCCCCCACGGGGTGCCGCCGATGCGCGAAGGCGGCGACCTTGAGGAGGAGCTGGCCGGGCCGGTCGATCCGGGGGAGGGCCCCGCGGCGCGGTTCACGCTGATCCGGGAGGACGCCAAGCGGCACGTGCTGCTGTTCCAGGCCCATCACGCGGTGTTCGACGGGGAGTCCAAGGACATCCTGCTGCGGGACCTGGCCTCCTGGTACGGGGGCGCGGCGCCGGCGCCGCTGGTGCTGACGCACCCGGAGGTCACGGTCCAGCAGCAGGTCAGGCTGGCGGACGCGCTGCCGGACGCGCAGCGCTACTGGCAGGACCGGTGGCAGGACCAGCGGGAGCTGCACCTGCCCGGCCTGACCGGCGTGTCCGTGGCCGCGGCGCCCGGCGGCGCCCTCGACTTCGTCGTCGAAGACCTCGGCGGGCTCGCCGGGCGGCTCGAGGTCACCCGTTTCGAGGCGGTGCTGGCCGCGTTCGTCGCGCTGCTGCGCGCGTACGGCAACGCGCGGCCCGCGGTCGGCGTGGATCTGTCCACGCGGACCGAGCGGAGCCGGGACCACGTGGGCGCCTTCGTCAACGAGCTGCCCGTGATCGGGGCGCCGGAGGCGGGCACGTTCGGCGAGTTCGCGCGGAGCCTGCGGGTCGAGCTGCGGCGGTTGTACCGGCACCGCGAGGTTCCGCTGGCCAGGGCCGTGGACGGGATCGGCCCGCGCGCCGCGCTCACCCCCGTGTCGCTCAGCTACCGACGGCGGCCCGAGACGGGCCCGCTGTTCCCCGGGCTGGGCGCGTCGGTGGAGTGGATGATGTTCAACGGCTGGGTGCGCAACACCCTCCACCTGCAGATCGTCGACGACCCGGCGGGCACGGCGGCGCGGCTGCAGTACAACCCGGCGCTCCTCGACCCGGCGGGGGCCGAGCGGATCCGGGAGGATTTCGCCGCGCTGCTGGCGGCGGTCGCCGCGGACCCGGACGCGCCGCTGGACCGGCTGCCGCTGCCCGCCCCCGTGCCGGCGGCGTCCGTGATCACTGCCGACACGGGAGCGGGCGGGCCGGTGGCCGCTGAGCTCGTACGGGAGATCCAGGCCATCTTCGCCAAGGAGCTCGAACTGGACGACGTGGAACCCGACGACGACCTGTTCGATCTCGGCGGCCATTCCCTCACGATCACCCAGATCATGGCCAGGGCCCGGGAGCGGTACGGCGTGGAGCTCTCCTTCGAGGTGTTCATCGACGACGCCACCGCGACGAGCATCGCGGCGGAGGTCGCCCGCCTGCGGGAGCAGGCATGTTGAGGGAGCGTGTGGCCGCGCTGGTGGCCCAGGCCAGCGACGGCGAGCTCACCGCGGCGGAGGTGCTGGCGGCCGACTGCTCGCTGACGGCGCTCGGCCTCACCTCGCTGGGCTACATCCGGCTGATCGACGCGATCGAGGAGGCGTTCGGCTTCGACATCGAATTCGACGGCAGCCTCGACACGCTCGACGGGCTGGTCGACCACCTGTCCCGGTTCGCGGGCCGCCCGTCATGATCGGCCCCGTGATCGGACCCGTGACGGTCGAGTTCACCGGCGCCAGGTCCGGCCAGGGGTCGCTCACCTGGGGCCAGCGGGCGATCTGGCGGCTCACCGAGTGGCTGCCCCCTGGCGACCCGTACTTCAACATGCCGTGGGCCCTGCCGGTGCACGGCAAGCCCGACCTGCCGGCCGTACTCGCCGCCCTCACGCGGCTGCTCGGACGGCATGAGAGCCTGCGGACGAACTGGCTCCCCGGCCCGGAGCAGGCCGATATGGTGCAGCGGGTCGCGGGGCAGGGGCGGTTGACGGTCGAGCTGGTCGACGCCGCCGGCTCCCGGCCCAGGGTGCTGGCCGGGGAGATCGCCGCCGAGCTCGCGGCCAAGGGCTTCGACTACGCCGACGAGCTGCCGGTGCGCTGCGCCGTCGTCATGGACGGCGGCAGGCCGCGCGCGGTGGCGTTCGCGTTCACGCACATGGCGGTCGACGGGCGGGCGCTCGACGTCATCGCCGGCGAGTGGCCGCGGCTGCTGTCCGGGGAGCCGCTGCCCCAGGACGTCCCGCAGCCGCTCGACCTGGCCGCCGAGGAACGCTCGCCCGAAGGCACGGCGCGCGGCGAGCGGGCGCTCAGGTACTGGCGGGCGGCGCTGGAACGGATGCCGCGCCCGCTGTTCGCCACGCCGCCGGGCAGGCCCGAGGAGCCCAGGTTCGTCAAGCTCGGCATGGAGTCGGCGGCGCTCGGCGCGGCGGCCACCGGGCTGGCCGCGCGCTGGGGGGTGAGCACCAGCAGCGTGCTGCTCGGGGCGTACGCGACGCTGCTGTCCCGGCTGACCGGCCGCGGCACGGTCGCGCTGCAGCTCATCGTGGGCAACCGGCACGATCCCCGGCTGGCGCCCATGGTGGCCACCCTCGTCCAGGACGGGATCTTCGTCCTGGACGTGGCCCCGGGCCAGCCGCTCGCCGAGGTGGTGCGGGCCGCCCACCGGGGGGTGCTGGCGGCGTACCGGCACGCCCGCTACGACCCGGCCGGCCAGCGGGCGCTGATCGAGGAGACCGGGCCGCCGCCCACCGCCTACTTCAACGACGTACGGGTCGCCGGGGGCTGGCCCAACCTGCCGCCGAACCCGCCCGCGACCCCCGGCCGGATCTTCCCGGTGGGGGCCTGGCCGGAGGTGGACGCCGAGGTGTTCTGCACCGCCGGGCCCGCCACCCACACCTGCCGGCTGGACCTGCTCGCCGACACCGCCCTCCTGCCCCGGGAGGCGATCGAGGCGACGCTGCGCGAGGTCGAGACGCTACTGGTCAGCGAGGAGAACACGTGAGTGCCGAGATGCGCGTGGTCGTCAACCACGAGGAGCAGTACTCCGTCTGGGCCGCGGATCGCGAACTGCCGCCCGGCTGGTCCGACGCGGGGTTCGCGGGCACCCAGGAGGAGTGCCTGGCCCACATCGAGACCGTCTGGACGGACATGCGCCCGCTCAGCCTGCGAAACTGAAAGGCGATACCGACGTTGAGTGACGACACGACGCCGCCCCCGCGCAGTGCCGCGAACGGGACGGTGGGCACGATATGGCGGTGGCTGGACAAGGCGCCCGACGCGGTGGCCGTGACCGGCTCCGACGGCCAGGTGACCTACCGGGAGCTGCACCGGCGCGTCGAGGACCTGGCCGCCGTGCTGCGCGGGCACGGCGTCGGCCCCGAGACGCCCGTGGGGCTGTGCATGGAGCGGACCACCGGGATGCTCGTGGCGATCCTCGCCGTGTGGACGGCGGGCGGTGCGTACGTGCCGCTGGATCCGGCCTTCCCCGCCGGACGGCTGCGCATGATGCGCCAGGACGCCGGCATCGGCCTGGTGCTGACCCAGGCGGGCGTCGATCCCGCGCTGCTGGACGGCGTTCCCGCCGTCGTCACGCTCTCGCCCGGGGGTAGGCCGCTGACCGGCGCTCCCGCCCCGTCCGGCGGGGTCGCGGCCGATGGGGACCGGCTGGCGTACCTGATGTTCACCTCGGGCTCCACCGGCCGCCCGAAGGGGGTGGCGGTGCCGCACCGGGCCGTGGCGAACCTGCTGGAGTCGTTCGCCGAGCTGCTGCCGATCGGGCCGGAGGACCGGTGGCTGGCCGTCACGACGCTGTCGTTCGACATCTCGGTCCTGGAGCTGCTGCTGCCCCTGTTCACGGGCGGCCGGGTGGTGATCGCGGCCGCCGGGGAGGTCTCCGACGGGTGGGCGCTGCGCGAACGGGCCGTCGCCGAGGGGGTCACGATCATGCAGGCGACGCCGGCGGGCTGGCGGATCCTGCTGGAGTCCGGCGGGGTCCCCGCGACGATCAGGACCCGGTTGTGCGGCGGCGAGGCGCTGCCCCGCGATCTCGCGGACGCGCTGTCGGCCGACGGCGCCGAGCTGTGGAACGTGTACGGCCCCACCGAGACCACCGTGTGGTCCACGGCCGGCCGGGTGCGGCCGGGACCCGAGGCCGTGGATCTCGGCTCGCCCATCGGGCGGACCTCGCTCCACCTGCTGGACGGGAACGGGACGCCGGTCGCCGACGGGGAGGCCGGCGAGCTGCACATCGGCGGCGCGGGGGTCGCCCGGGGATACCACGGGCTGCCCGGCCAGACGGCCGCGCGTTTCCTGCCCGACCCGTACGCCGGCGTCCCCGGCGCCCGCATGTACGCCACCGGCGACCTGGCCAGGATGACGCCCGACGGCCGGCTGGAGTACCTCGGTCGCGCCGACCAGCAGGTCAAGGTCCACGGATTCCGCATCGAACTGGGCGAGATCGAGGCCGCCCTGCGATCGGCCGCCGAGGTTAAGGACGCCGCGGCCGCCGTCCGCGACGGGCGGCTGGTGGCCTATCTCGTCCCGCGGGCGCAGGCCGTGGACTGGGCCGCGCTGCGCGAACGGCTGCGCGCCTCGCTCCCCGACTACATGATCCCGGTCCGGCACACGACCCTGACGTCCCTGCCGCTCACCCCCAACGGCAAGCTCGACCGCGCCGCCCTGCCCACCCCGTCCTGGACGCGCCCCGGCACCGCCGCCTTCCGCGCCCCGGCCGCCGGGGTCGAGTCCGACCTCGCCGAGATCTGGGCGGGGGTGCTCGGCGCCACCGAGCCCATCGGCGCCGACGACGACTTCTTCGAGCTCGGCGGCCACTCCCTGGCCGCCACGCAGATCATCGCCAGGGTCCAGGCCAGGTACGGCCTCGAGGTGCCGATCGTCGTGCTGTTCGAGCGTCCGACGATCGCCGGGTTCGCCGCCCGGCTCGACGACCTGGACGACGCCGAGCTCAGCCTGGCCGACGTCGCCGCGCTGCGCGACCAGCTCGACGGCCTGAGCGCCGAGGAGCTCCAGGGGCTGTTCGACGACCTGGCGGCCGGGTCATGAGGGCGCCGCTGTCGCCCGCGCAGGAACGGCTCTGGATGCTCCAGCGGCTGGAGCCCGGCGACGCCTCGTACACGATGTACCTGGTACGGCGCCTGCGCGGCCCCCTCGACCGCGACGCGTTCACCGCCGCCGTCGGCGCGCTCGTGGCCAGGCACGAGAGCCTGCGCACCGCCTTCGCCGAGGAGGACGGCATGCCCTGGGCGGTGGCCGGGCCGGCCGGCTGGGCGCCGCCGATCGAGTGGCTGACGGCGGCGGGGGAGCAGGTGGGCGCGCTGGTCGCCGAGCGCACCAACGCCGCCTTCGACCTGGCCGCGGGCGTCCCGCTGCGGGTCGCCGTCATCGAGGTCGCCCCGGACGATCACGTGCTGTGCCTGACGCTGCACCACATCCTGGCCGACGGGCACTCCCTGGAGATCATGCTCGACGACCTGGGCGAGCACTACGCCGCCGCCGTGGAGGGCCGCCCCGCCCGCCTGCCCGACGTGCGCATCCAGTCCAGCGACTACGCCCGCTGGCAGCGGCGCAGGGCGGACAAGGCCATGCCGTACTGGACCGAGGCGCTGGCCGCGCCGCCGGTCACCGAGCTGCCCTTCGCCCGTCCGGGAGCGCGCGCGGCCGTCCGGGAGGGTGGCCATCACTGGGTACGGCTGGGCGCGCGGCACCTCGCGGAGGTGGAGCGGCTGGCCGTGGCCCACCGGGCGACCCCGTTCATGGTGCTCATGGCGGCCTACCAGGCGCTGCTGTTCCGGCACAGCGGGCAGCACGACCTGGTGGTCGGCACCGTGGTCGCCGGGCGGGATCGGGTCGAGCTGGAGCGGATGGTCGGCTACCTCACCCAGACCCTGCCGCTGCGCGGCGACCTGGCGGGCGATCCGACGTTCGCCGAGCTGCTCGGGCGGGTCAAAGGGGTGGTGCTGGACGCGATGGGCCGGCCCGCGCCGCTGCTGGAGCGGCTGGCGCGCGGCGTCGAGACGCTGCTGCCGACCGTGTTCATCCTGCAGGACTACGCCGCCGGGCAGGACCGGGCGTACGGCGGGGTCCGGGTGTCGGACTTCGAGGGACGCCACGAGCAGATCGTGGTGGACCTGCTGGTGGAGGTCTGGCCGGCGGGGGAGGAGCTGGCGATCTGCTTCGGCTACGACGGCGCGGTGTTCGAGGCCGGCGAGGTGGCGACGATCGCCGAGCGCTACCTGACGCTGCTGGCCGGGGCCGTGGCCAGGCCGGACACGCCGATCTCGCGGCTGCCCGCGTGGACCGAGCGGGACGAGAAGGCGATGGCCGAGCTGGCCGACGGTCCCGCCGAGCCGGTCGCGGACGGGGTGCTGGAGCTGGTGGCGGACGTGGTGCGCCGGATGCCGGAGGCCGTGGCCGTGCGCTGCGGCGATCAGGTGGTCTCGTACGCGGCCCTCTGGGACCAGGCCGGCGCGCTCGCCGGCACCCTGCGGGAGAGCGGCGTCCGGGAGGGCGACGTGGTGACCGTGCGGCTGGCCCCGTCCGCCGAGGTGATCGCGGCGTTGCTGGGGGTGTGGCGGGCGGGCGCCGCGTACCTGCCGCTGGACCCCGCCGACCCGCCCGCCCGGCACGCCGACGCCATGGCCGCCGCGGGCGCCGCCTGGCTGATCGGCGAGGACCGGGTGCGCGCCGTGGCCGAGGGGAGCGCGGCCAAGGGGCCGATGAAGGGAATCGCCTACGTGATGACGACCTCGGGGTCCGCCGGGCTGCCCAAGGCGGTGCTCGTCGAGCATCGTTCGGTGGCGGCCAGGGTCGGGTGGATGCGGCGGGAGTACGGCCTGGGGCCCGGGGATCACGTGGTGCAGTTCGCGTCGCTGAGCTTCGACACCCACGTCGAGGAGATCTTCCCGGCGCTCGCGTCCGGGGCGACGGTGATGCCGCTGCCGGACGGCCCCGCGAGCCTGCCCGACCTGCTGGCCGGGCCGGACGGGCACCGGATCACCGTGCTGGACCTGCCGACCGCGTACTGGCACCGGCTCGTCGAGTCACCCTCGGAGGTGGCCTGGCCGCCCGCGCTGCGGCTGGTGATCCTCGGCGGCGAGCAGGCCGACGGGGCGGCCATCACCCGATGGCAGGCGCTGCGGCATCGTGAGGGGCCCGGGGCCCGGCTGGTCAACACGTACGGCCCGACTGAGGCCACGGTCATCGCCACGTGGGCCGAGCTGGACGGGACCGACCCCGGCGGGCGCCCGCCGATCGGCCGGCCGCTGTCGGCCACGTCGGTGCGGGTGCTGGACGCCCGGGGGGAGCCGGTGCCGCCGGGCGCGGCGGGCGAGCTGGCGATCGGCGGGGCGGGGGTGGCCCGCGGATATGCCGGGCTGCCTCGCCGCACCGCCGCCGCCTTCGAGCCCGACCCGTACGGCGAGCCCGGGGCCCGGCGCCTGCGCACCGGTGACTGGGCGCGGTGGCGCTCGGACGGGCAGCTGGAGTTCCTAGGCCGCCTGGACGACCAGGTCAAGGTGCGCGGCGTGCGCATCGAGCCCGGCGACGTGGAGGCCGCCCTGCGCGAGCACCCCGGCGCCGGGCAGGTGGCCGTGGCCGCGCGCGGCGAGGACCTGGTGGCGTACTTCACCGGCCCCGCCGCCCCGGCCGAGCTGCGCGCGCACGCCGCGGGCCGGCTGCCGAGGGGCTTCGTGCCGACCCGGTGGTCACGGCTGGCGGAGCTGCCGCTCACCTCCCGGGGCAAGCTCGACCGGGCCGCGCTGCCCGAGCCGGACCGGGTCACCGGGACGGACTACACGGCGCCGCGCACCGACAGCGAGGCGCTGGTCGCCGAGATCTGGGCCGAGGTGCTCGGCCTCGAACGGGTCGGCGTGCTGGACGACCTGCTGGAGCTGGGCGGGCACTCGCTGATGACCACCCGGGTCGCGGCGCGGCTGCGGGCGATGCTGGAGGTGGAGGTGCCGATCCGGGTGGTGTTCGGCTGCGGCACCGTGGCCGAGCTCGCCGAGGCCGTCGAGGACCTGCTGATCGCGGAGATCGACGCGATGAGCGAGGAGGACGCGCGGCGCGCCCTGACCGGGCCGTCCGGGCTCAGGGAGTGATCGTCTTCCGGATGGCGTTCAGGAACATCGCCGCCTCGCGCCCGTTGACGAGGCGGTGATCGAACGCGAGCCCGAGGGTGACCGTGGTGCGTTTCACGACGTTCCCGGCGGAGTCGAGGGCGAACTCGTGTTGTGGCGCGCACAGCGACAGCGCGCACGTCTGCCCGGGGAACACGATCGGCACGGCGAGGAGCACGGCCGTGTCGGTGTGCAGGGTGACGACGATGTTCCCGCCCGCCAGGTCGTCCTCGCGGAACGCCGCCTGTGCCGCCTTCGTCCGGTACGCCGTGAGCCGTTCCGCGATCTCCTTGACGGACAGGCGGTCGGCGTCGCGCAGCACCGGGACGTACAGGCCGTTGCCGACGTCCACGGTGACGCCGACGTTCGGCGCCGTCGAGGGGCGTACGGCCAAGGGGTCGGCTGCCACCGGCTCGGCGAAGCACATCGGGAACTGCCCGTGCAGCGCCGCGACCGCCGAGACCAGCAGTTCCGGCAGCCCGATCAGCGCCCTGGCCTCCTTGCTGAGGGCGCGGGCCTGGGCGATCGCGGGGCCGGCGTCCAGCTTCACGGCGGTGAAGGCGGCCGGGATCGTCTGGTGGGAACGGGTGACCGCGGCGGCCACGGCCCGCTGAACGGCCGGCAGCGGCTGCGCGTCGCCTGTGCCGGTTTCCAGTGTGCCGGTTTCCAGCAGGGCCAGCACGTCGGCTCGCTTGATCAGCTTCTTGCCCAGCGCGCGGATCCGGGCCGGGTCCACGCCGTGCTCGTCGATCAGCGCCTGGGCGGGCGCGGTGACGATCGGCCCCTCGGCCGCCGCACCGGGGTCGGGGACCGCCGGCGGGGGTGCCGAGCCGTCGGAGATGTGCGCGATCACGTCCCCGGGCCGGCAGGTCGCGCCGGTCTCCGCCGTCCGCCGCAGTACGCCGTCGGCCTCGGCCATCAGCTCCTCGGCCGCCTTGGAGGTCTCCAGGACCACCACCGGATCGCCCTTCACCACCCCGGCGCCGTCCTCGGCCAGCCACTCGACCAACAGGTACTCGGTGTCGTTGTTGTTGAGCTTGGGCACGCGCAGCTCGGTCAAGGCAGGAGCTCCTGTACGGCGCGGACGATGGCGGTGTCCTGCACCAGCACGTCACGCTCGAGATGGGCGGCCGCCGGGATCACGCTTGCCGCCGAGTGGACGAGGGACACGGGACGCCGCAGGCGCCCCCAGAGCCGGCTGTGCACCTGGTGCGCCACCTCGGCCCCCCAGGTGCCGCCCGCGGTGCTCTCCTCGGCGACGACCACGGCGCCGGCCCGCTCCAGCAGCGGCGACAGCGGGGCCACGTCGAAGGGGTACAGGCGCCGGGGCACGAGCAGCAGGCAGGAGATCTCCCGCTCCAGCAGCAGCGTGCGCATCGCGGCCAGGGCCCGGTGCGCCAGCCCGCCCGGCGCGATGATCACGCAGTCGGCCTGCTCGGGATCGTCCACGTACACCCTGGCCACCCCGCCGGCCCCGGGCAGCACGTCGTACTGGAACAGATCGTCCGCGACCCCGCCGCCGAAGAGCTGCCGGGTGTAGAGGATCTTGTCCTCGAACAGCAGGCACGGCTCGCCGCGCGCGAGCATCTCGCCGAAGAGCTCGCGATGGTCGTCGAAGGGGGACACCTCGTACACCGCGAGACCAGGGACGCCGATGAAGTGCTTCTGGAGGCTCTGGCTGTGCGTGGGGCCGTAGCCGCGACCGCCCCCGGACGGGCAGCGCACGATCAGCGGCAGCCGCAGCGGCCTGCCGTACATGGAGACCGACTTGCTGGCGAAATTCACGATCTGGTCGAAGGCCAGGGCCACGAAGTCGGAGAACATGATCTCGACGATGGCCTTGCCGCCCGCGAGGGCCAGGCCGCCGGCCACGCCGACGATGCCGTTCTCGCTGATCGGGGTGGCCAGCACCCGGCCGGGGAAACGGCTGGACAGCCCTTTCGTGATCTTGAACGCCCCGCCGTACGGATCGAGCACGTCCTCGCCGAGCACCCGCACGGACGGATCCTCGGCCAGCACCTCGTGCAGCGCCCGGTTGAGGCTCTCCGCGACCCGCATCGCCTCAGCCCTCCCGCGCCGACAGCGGCCGCCCGAGCACCTCACCGGCCACCACCTCGACGAACGCGCGCGCCTTCGCGTCCAGGCGGGCGAAGCGGGGGGAACCGCCCTCGCGCGGGTACCAGTCGTGGTCGCGGGCGTGCCGGAGCTCCTCGGCGGAGCGGGTGTCGTCGCCCTTGCTGTGCGGCCCGATCCGGTGCGTGGCGAACTCCACCACCAGCGGCCCCGCGCCCTGTCTGCTCTGCTCGAACAGCGGCCGCAGCGCGTCCCGGATCTCGTGCGGATGCCGCGAGTCCACGTGCAGGAACCGGCACCCGAACGCCCGCGCCCGATCCCCGATCGTGCCCGCCAGCTGCGCCGACGTCGGCGTGGTCTGCGCGATCCCGTTGTTCTCGGTCACCACGACCAGCGGCAGCCGCCAGAGCGCGGCCATGTTGAGCGCCTCGTACACGGCGCCCTCGCCCCACGTCCCGTCGCCGATGTACGCCAGCGCCAGCGCGCCCGGCTCGGCGTCCCGCAGGTGCAGCGCCACGCCCGCGGCGACCGGCAGGCTCTCGCCCTGGATCCCGGTGGACAGGTAGCGGCCGGACAGGATGTGCTGGCTGCCGCCCACGCCCCCGCAGACCGCGCCCTCCCGCCCGGTGATCTCCGCGAGCAGTCCGTACGGATCCCGGAATCGTGCCAGGTAGTGGCCGTGTCCGCGATGATTGCTGAAGACGTGGTCCCGCTCGCCCAGCAGCGGCGTCAGCGCGACCGGCACGTACTCCTGCCCCAGGCAGGTGTGGGTGGTGCCCTGCACGAGCCCTTGGCCGAACAGGTCGAGCAGCTTGCGTTCGAAGTGCCTGATCAGCAGGAGCAGCCCGAGGTCGTCGTCGGACAGGTCCTCCGTGATCTCTTCCAGCAGGCGTTCCGGCACGATCGGCACTCCTTGAGAGGGAATGGTGGCTTTGGGAGCGCTCCCACAAATTCTATCGATCACCGTGAGGAGCGGCAATGGTCGGACGGGGAGCTTTCCAGACTGTCAAATGCCGAGAATGAAGGGCCGGTGCTACGTGTACTGATCGCCCACCGTCCGCTTCCGGTCACATGGCGTCGCGGTGGGGGATCTTGACCTGCCTCGAGCTCGATACCTAGGCTTCGGTGGGAGCGTTCCCAACCTTCGAGGTGACCCCCACGTGAGCCCCGACCTCGAGCGCGAGAAGCTGCGGCGCCGCCTGGCCACGCTGCCCCCCGAACGCCGTGCGGCCCTGCGCAGGGCGCTGCTCGGCGGCCGGGACCAGCGCACCTGGCCGCTGTCCACCGGGCAGGAGCGGCTGTGGTTCCTGCAGCGCTTCGATCCTGACGACTGCGCCTATCACATCACCTGGCCGGTGCGGCTGCGCGGCCCCGTCGACGAGAACGCACTCGCCGCGGCGTTCACCGCGATCGCCGCCCGGCACGAGGTGCTGCGCACCCGCTTCGTCCTGGACGGCGACCTGCCCGCGCAGGTCGTGGACGAGCCCGGCGAGGTACGGCTGGACCGCCTGGATCCCGCCTCCGCCGACCTCGGACAGGCGGTCGCCGGCTACGCGGGGCGGCCGTTCGACCTCGCGGCGGCCCCCGCGTGGCGGGCGGGCCTGCTGCGCCTGGCCGCCGACGACGCCGTCCTGTGCATTGTGCTGCACCACATCGTGGTCGACCACTGGTCGCTCGACGTGCTCATGCGCGAGCTCGGCGAGTGCTACTGCGCCCACCGGGAGGGCCGTGCGCCCCTGCTGGACGAGCTGCCCGCGCAGTACCGCGACTTCGCCGCGGCCGAACGGCGGCGGGCCGAGGAGGGCCGGGACCACCTGGACTACTGGACCGAACGGCTCACCGGAGCACCCCCGCTCGACCTGCCCCTCGACCACCCGCGCCCGGCCCGCTGGACCGGCCGCGGCGCGAAGGCGGACGTGGCCGTGCCGGACGCGGACGTCACCCGCCTGGAACTCCTCGCGCGCGCCCACCGGGCCACCCCGTTCATGGCCCTGCTCGCCGCGTGGCAGGTCACGCTGGGCGCGGCCGCCGCGCAGGACGACTTCTGCGTGGGCGTGCCCGTGGCCGGCCGGGACCGGCCCGAGCTGGCCCCGCTGATCGGCTACTTCTCCACCACGCTCGTCGCGCGGGCCGACCTGTCGGGGGACCCGACCTTCGGCGAGCTGCTGCGGCGTACCCGGATCAGCACCATGAAGGCCCTCGCCCACGCCGGAACCTCCTTGGACCGCATCCTCGGCGCGCTTCGGGTGCCGCGCGACCTGAGCCGTCCGCCGCTGTGCCAGGCGATGTTCAACCTCACCCACAACCTGCCCACCGGCGACCTGCTCCGCACCGAGCTGGGGGACCTGGCCGTGGAGGTGTGTCCGCAGCCCGACCTGGGCCGGGCCCGGGTGGAGGTGTCCCTCGACGTGTACCGGGGGCCCGAGGGGATCGGCGGCTGGCTGGAGTACTCGACCGACCTGTTCGACGCCGCCACCGCGCACCGCCTGGTGGAGGCGTTCGCCCGCGTGGTGACGCGCGCGGGCGGCGACCCGAGCCTGCGGCTGTCCGAGCTCGGAGCAGCGGTCCGGAACTAAGGAGAGCGCCATGCGGCTTTCGGTGGACTTCGCCTCCGGCCGTTCCGGCACGGCGGAGCTCGCATGGGGACAGCGGGACGTCTGGACGGCTATCCAGGGGGTGGGGCCGGACGCACGCTACTTCAACGTGCCCCGGCTGCTGACCGTCCCGAGCGCGGGAGGCCCGCGCCATCCCGGGGCCGTGGCGGCCGCTCTGGCCGAGGTGATGGGTCGGCACGACGCCCTGAGATCCGTGGTACGGCTCGGCGCGACCGGGCCGTACCAGGAGGTGGCGGCGGCCGGGACCCTGGCGATCGAGCTGGTCGAGGCCGCACGCGGCGACGTGGACGATGCCGCGGCCGGACTTGTCGCCCGTCTGGCCGGGCGACCCTTCGGCGACGGCGAGCAGCCGCTGCGCGCCGGGATCGTGGTCTGCGACGGCGTCGCCACCCAGGTGGCGCTCGTGATGAATCATGTCGTCGCGGACTGGCGCGCGGCCGACGTCGTGGTACGCGATCTGCGGATGCTGCTGCTCCGCGGAGTGATCACGCGACCGCCGTCGTCGCAGTTGCTCGACCTGGTACGGGAGGAGGAGGCGGCCTCGGCCCGTTCGGACCGGTCGATCGCCCAGTGGGAGGCGCTGCTGCGGACCGTACCGTCCGCCATGTTCCCCACCGTGGTCGGCAGCGGCGCGACGCCGAGGTTCGCGCGGGCCGTGCTGTCGTCGCCCCGGCTCGACCACGCCGCACAGGTGCTCGCCCGCCGCACCGGCGTCAGCACCGCCACAGTCCTGCTGGTGGCGGTCGCCATGCTGCTGCGCGAGCTGACCGGGCACGAGGTGTCCGCGATCACCCCGATCGTGCACAACCGCTTCAACAGCCGGACCCGGGGCCTGGTCACCAGCCTGAATCAGCTGGGACTGTTCACCCTGGGCCCGTGCGGAAGCCTTGCCGAGACCCTCGTTAGCGCGTATTCGGCGGTTCTCGCGTCCTACCGGCGCGCCCGCTTCGACTCGCTGGCCCTGCACGCGATGGTCGACCGGATGAGCGCCGACCGAGGCGTCCCCATGTTCCCGTTGTGCTGCTTCAACGACCTGCGCCCCGGCGAGAATTCGGGTGGCGCCGACCGCGGGGACGGGGAGTCCGAGCTGGAATGGCTGCCCGGCATGGACCGGCGCAGCTGCGACTTCTGCGTGGCCCTGATGCGCTGGAAGGGCACGCTCGGTGTGGAACTGAGCGCCGACACGACCCGCCTGCCCGAGGGCGAGATGGCCGCCCTCCTGCACCGGCTGGAGTGCTTCGTGATCGGCGCGGCTCACTCCTGACGGGGGCCGAGTCCCGCTCAGTAGTCCTTGAGGGTGATGGCGTTCGCGGCGGCGTTGAGCGGCTTCAGGATCGGCCGCAGGGCCAGGTCCTTCCAGGGCAGGTGGCTGACCATCCGCATCATGGTGGTCTGCATGCGGATCTGGCGGGGGCTGCCGGCCACCATCTGCTTGGCGTTGCTCTCGCCGAGGCTGAGGTTCACGTCGACGTACCCGCTCATCTCCTCCTGGTAGCGGGCGAACGCCACCCGGTGGTCGCCCCCGGCGGCCTTCAGCTCGCCGGCCAGCACGTACGCACCCACGAGGGCGAGGCTGGTGCCCTGCCCCGACAGCGGCGACGGGCTGTGCGCGGCGTCGCCGACCAGCGCGATCCGCCCGGCCGACCAGCGGTCCAGCCGGACCTGGCTGGCGGAGTCGAAGTAGAAGTCGGGGGAGTGCGGCATGGCGGCCAGCAGCGTGGCGCTCTCCCAACCGGCGCCGGCGAAGGTCTCGGCGACCAGGCGCTGCTGTGCCGCGACGTCGCGGCGGTCGGGCAGCACGGCGGGGGTGGGGAAGATGAACTGGGCCTTGGCGGCGGACTGCCGGGTGCTGTAGAGGTTCACGACCTTGCCCGGGGTCGGGTAGATCAGCTCCCAGCGGTCGAGGCCGAGGTGGTTGGGCACGGTGAACACGCACGCGTGCATGCCGAGCGGGCGCACGAACGTCGCCTCTTCGCCGAAGACCTGGGCCCGCAGGTTCGAGTGCAGCCCGTCGGCGCCGATCACGAGGTCGAACATGCGCGGCGCGGAGCGCGCGAAGGTCACCATGACGCCGTCGTGGCCCTGGGTGAGGCCGGTGATGCTGTCGCCGAACAGGTACTCCACGCCCTGCTTGGTCGCGTTGTACATGATGCGGGCCAGGTCGCCGCGCAGCACCTCGTCGTCGCCGGGGGCCCGCAGGCCGATGAGGTCGGGGCCCAGGGTGGCGAGCGGCTTGCCGGCCGCGTTCACCCAGGCGCCCCCGCGCATCTGAGTGCTGTACCGCTTGACGGCCGGGGTGAGGCCCATCCGGTCGACGACGTCCATCGCCACGCCGCGCAGGTCGACCTTGTAGCCGCCTTCCCGCAGCGCCGGGGCCAGCTCCACGACGGTTGGGGTGAATCCGTACCGCTGCAACCAGTACGCGAGGGCGGGACCGGCCACGCTGGCGCCGGAGATCAGGACCGTCTTGTTCACGAGGTGCTGTGTCATGGCGACAGCGTCGCCGGTCCCGCTCGCCGGGCGCTCACCAAGCGCTCACCGTCACTCACCGGCCAGGTCGAGCACCTCCTCGGCGCTCAGCCCGCGGCCCCGGTGACGTGCTTCGGCATATCGGCCGGGGCCGAGCGCGCGTTCGGCCTCGGCGGCCGTCTCGTCCACGTCGCGGTCGGCGACCAGCTCCGCCCCGCGCAGGGACGCCGCTGCGCCGATGAGCGTCGCGGCCCGCTCCGCGTCACCGGTCAGCAGCGCGGCCCCGGCGAGGCCGTCCACCGCGTCCGCGGCGGCGGGCAGGTTGCCGCTGCGCACGGCCGTCTCGAGCGCGGCGCGGTGGTGGGCGCGGGCCTGCGCGGCGTCCCCGTCCATGGCGGCGGCCCAGCCGAGTCCGGTGAGGATGCGGGCACGGATCCGGCTCCCGGTGATCGAGGCGCCTCCGCAGCCGGCCAGCGCCGCCTCGTACAGCTGCCGGGCCCGGTCGGGTTCGCCGGATCGGCGGGCGAGGTCGGCGAGGCCACGGCGGGCGTCGGCGAGCAGGTCCGGCGCGCCGACGGCGCGGGCGACCTCGGCGGCGCGCTCGTAGCCGGTCCCGGCGGCGGCGAGGTCACCGTCCTGGGCCAGCAGGTCGGCGCGGCGGGTGAGGAGGTCCGCGGCGTCCTCCGTACGGCCCAGCTCCTCGATGAGCGTGATGGCCTCGTCCATCCAGGCCACCGCGCGGGCCCGCTCACCGCGCCAGGCCGCGATCCCGGCGAGCTTGTCCAGCGAGTTCGCGATCGCCCAGCGGTCGCCCGACGTGCGGAAACCGGCCAGCGCGGCGGTGAGCGCGTCCTCGGCGGCGGAGGTCCGCCCGCCGAGCAGCAGCCGCAGTCCGTCGCCCATGCGCAGGAACGCCTGCGACCACGGGTCGGTGTCGAACAGCCGGTGCTGAAGCGCGGGGTCGACGTCGAGCAGGCGTCCGGCCATCGAGAGCAGGAACACGACGTGGGGTCGTCGCAGTGGCCGGTCGTGCGCGGCGAGGCCGGCGGCGGCGCGGTCCAGATGGTCGCGCAGGCCGGCGTCGGTGGAGTTGCCGGTCGCGGCGGCGGTCACGACGCAGCACGCGTACTCCTCGACTTTCTCCGCACCGGGAGCGTGTTCGCCCAGCAGCCGGGCGGCGAGCGGGGCGGCCTCGCCGCGCAGGCCGCGCAGCCACCAGAACCAGGACAGGGCCGCGATCAGCCGCGCGGCCAGCGGCGGGTCGGCGGTGACGGCCCAGCCCAGTGCGGCCAGCAGGTTGCCGTGCTCGGCGTCCAGCCGCGCGAGCCGATCCAGCTGGCCGGGCCCCCGCAGGTGGTGGTCGGCGGCTTCGGCCAGCGCGGTGAAGCACTCCGCGTGCGCCCGCAGACATTCCTCTCGCTCCCCGGTCTCGGCGAGCCGCTCCGCGCAGTACTCGCGCACCGTCTCCAGCATCCGGTAGCGGCCGTCGTGTGCCTCGACGAGCGACTTGTCCACCAGGCCGGCCAGCACGGCCGCCACGTCGTCGGACCCGGCCGGCCCGTCCAGGCCGCAGACCCGCTCCACGTCCGCCAGGGTGACGCCGCCCGCGAACACGGTGAGCCGGCGCGCGAGCGCCTGCTCATCCGGGTCGAGCAACCCCCAGCTCCAGTCGACCACCGCGCGCAGCGTCTGATGCCGGGGCGCCGCGGTGCGCTCGCCGCGCGACAGCAGCCGGAACCGGTCGGCCAGCCGAGCGTCCACCTCGTCCAGGGTGAACGAGCGCAGCCGGGCCGCCGCCAGTTCGATGGCCAGCGGCAGCCCGTCCAGGGCGGCGCAGATCCGCCGCACCGCGCCGATCGTGGCGGCGTCCACGACGAACCCGTGCCGTACGGCGGCGGCCCGGTCGGCGAACAGCCGCACCGCCGGGTAGGCCAGCGCCTCGGCGAGCGCGGCATCGGGTGCGGGCACGGCCAGCTGCCCGACCGGGAAGAGGACCTCACCGGTGATGCCGAGCGCCTCCCGGCTGGTGGCCAGGATCCGCAGCGCGGGGCAGGCGGCCAGCAGCCGGTGCGCGAGCCCGGCCGCGTCCGCGACGACCTGCTCGCAGTTGTCCAGAATCACCAGCACCGGCCGGTCGGCCAGCGCCGCGACGAGCCGATCCTCCGGCGGTCCCGACTCGCGCAGGCCCAGCGCGGCGGCCACGGCGGGCGCCACCTGCGCCCCGTCGCTCAACGCGGACAGGTCGACGAAGCACACCTCCCCGGGCACCCGGCCGCTCGCCTCCACCGCCAGCCGCGTCTTGCCGGTGCCACCCGGACCGGTCAGCGTGACCAGCCGTGATCCGGCCGGCAGCGCCGCGAGCTCGCGCAGCTCCTCCGCCCTTCCGACGAAGCTGGTGAGCTGGGCCGGCAGCCGCCGGAGCGCGGGGGCGGCCGCGGGTTCGGCGCGCAGGATGGCCAGGTGCGCCTCGGCCAGCTCGGCGGACGGATCGACGCCCAGCTCGTCGCCCAGGAACCGGCGGGCCTGCTCGTACGCGGCGAGCGCCTCCGCCTGCCGGCCACCGGCGTACAGGGCCCGCATCAGCAGCGCCCGCGCCCGCTCCCGCAACGGGTGCGCGTCCACCAGCTCCGTCAGCTCCGCGGCCACCGCGTGCTGCTCGCCCAGCGCCAGCGCGGCCTCGGCCCGGTCCTCCACCGCCGCCAGCCGCTCCTCCAGCAGCCGGGCGGCCGCCGCCTCGGCGAACGGCGCGTCCAGCACGTCGGCGAGCGCCGGCCCGCGCCACAGGTCCAGCGCCTGACCCAGCACCATCGCGGCGCCCGCCGGGTCCCCGCCGGCCAGCGCCTGCCTGCCCTGCCCGGCCAGCCGGGCGAACCGGTGCGCGTCCACCGCGTCGAGGTCGACCGCGAGCCGGTAGCCCGCCGGTCCGAACTCCACGGCCGCCCCGTCGCGCAGTCCTCGCCGGAGCCGGGAGACCTGCGACTGCAGCGCGTGCGCCACGTCGGCGGGCGCGTCCTCGCCGTACAGGCCGGCGGCCAGCCGCCCGACGCTCACCGGGCGACCGGCCTCCAGCAACAGCATCGCCAGCAGCGACCGCACCTGCGGGCCGCCCACCGCCACCGGGCCACCGTCGGGCAGGCGCGCCTCAACCGGACCCAACACGCCGAACCGCATCAAAAGCCCCCGGCTTCGCACATGCCGGCAATTATCCCAGCCGCGGGCCGCTCAGCGCTCCGAGGTGGTCTCCCGTACTTAGGACGGAGACCGTGGCCGAGCTCCTCTGACCGCGCGGGCCGGGTCACTTCGACGAATCCTGAAATGGGGCTAAGAGCCGACTTTCCCCCATTATGGTGCGAGAAATGAACGCTGACCAGTTGCATGAATACGCGAACCAATTGCGTGACAATTTCTTGCGACTGCAGGATCAATCCCTGGAACTGCACCAACGCGCCCGAGCCCTGCAGGTCACCCACAGCTCGCCCGACGGCCTCGTCACCGCCACCGTGGGCGCCCGCGGTGACCTGATCCGGCTCGAGCTCGACCCCCGGGTCTCCCGCCTGCGGGACAGCGGCAGGCTGGCCGGCCTCATCACCGCCACCGTGCAGCAGGCCGCGGCGATGGCCCAGGAGGAGATCGTGCGGATGTTCGCGCCCCTCGTCCCGCCAGAGCAGATGCGGGCCCACCTGGATGGCGACCTCGACAGCGTGCTGGGGCACCTGGACGACCGGCTGCGCGAGATCGGGTAGCGGATGGCCGAGCACGTACGCATGGAGCGGTCTCAGGTCGAGGCCGGGCTCAAGGGCTGGCAGGGCCACGCCGCCGGACTCGGTGACGCTCTGCGCGACGCCACCGCCCGCATCGAACGGCTGAACGCCGCCGCCCCCTGGGGCGGCGACTCTGCCGGGCAGGAGTTCTACCGGGCGTACTCGGCCGAAGGAGGGCCCGACACGCTCATCGCCTGGGCCGGGCAGCTCATGAGAGACCACGAGGCCACTGGCGAGGGTGTACGGCAGACCGTGGAGACCACGAGCGAGGCCGCCTCCACGCCGAAGGGCGATCGGGTGTGAGCGTCCACGCGGGGGCGGAGCACAACCGCAGCACACCGGTCACCAGCCCGCCGGGCGGTGGCGACGACACGATCGGCAGCGGCGGCTACGCGACCGACGTCACGCCGGCCTGGGGAGAGGGCGCGCCCGAGTGGGTGGACGTCCTGATCTCGCTGGTGGCTGCCGGGCAGATGTGGCCGGAGGGCAGCGAGAAAGGCCTGGCGGAGCTGGCGGTGGCCTTCGACGACCTGTCGCGGGCGGCGCTGGCCGGGCAGGACGTGAGTTCGCGGGCCACGATGCTCGACGGGTGGTCGGGCGCGTCGGCCGACGCCTTCCGCGAGCACACCGACGAGCTCGCGTCGGGGGAGACGGGGCTGGCGGGGATGGCGCAGGCCGCTCGGGCGTACGCGCTGCAGCAGGACTCCTTCGCGCGCGCCACGCAGTACGGCAAGCTGTCCATCAACGTCGGCTACTGGATCACGGTCAGCGCGGCCGCCGTCGGGGTCACGGCGAGCTTCCTCACCGCGGGCGCGACCACACCGCTGCTCGCCGCGTACGCGCAGCGGCTGCGTACCTTCCTCAACCAGGTGTTCGGCTCGCTGGAACGGGCGGCGGGGGCCGGGCGCGGGCTCACGACCGTCGCGCCGAAGCTCGCCGCCGTCCAGACGGCCCAGTTCGGCGGGCGAAAACTCGGCCAGGGGCTGCTGGCCAGGGCGGTCACCAGTCACATGCTGCGCGAACTGCCGGAGGAGGTGGGCGAGGGCCTGCTCATGGACGGGCTCGCCCAGCGCCGGCAGATGGACCTCGGGACGCGTACGAGCTGGGACACCCGCATGACGGCCGCGAACGTCCTCGGCGACGCGACCGGCGCCTTGCTGGCGTCCCGGGTCGCGCCCGCGGTCTCCAAGTACGTCTCCGGCCTCCCCGGCCTGCGCCACCTCGACACCGCGGCCGGGGACGCCGGTGGGCTGGCGAACGTCCTCATGCGGTACCCCACCAAGGCCGCGAGCGCGGCCGCCACCAACGCGCTCGTCTCGGCCCCCGCCGGGATGATCTCCAACGGCGTCGTGTACGGCACCTGGCAACTCCCCACGATGGAGGGGCTGGTGGGCAGTATGGCGGCCGGCGCCGGCCGAGTGGGCACCATCAGCCCTCTCAGCACCGACGTCCTCTCCGCCCTCGCCAACCCGTCAACGGCCCTCGCCCGCGCGGAATCCACCGTCCGCGCCCAAGACCCCACCCCCTCGCCCTCGGCACCCACCGCCGGTTCCGGCCAGGTCGGGAGCACCCAGAACACCGCCACCCACGGGGCCGGCGGGGTCACCCCGATGACCACCACCCCACCCACCCTGGCCGGCGACGCACACGGGACCGGTTCGACAGGCACCCCCCAGCGCAGCGGCCTCACCCCGACACCGGCCGGCGCCCCCACCGCGTCGGCCCCCACCGCGTCGGCCCAGACCGGAAGCGCACCTACCGGAGCACCACCAAGCACCACCTCCAGCGGCGCCACCCAGGCAGGCGCGACACCACAAGGATCAGCACAGAGCACCGCGTCCAGCGGGACCGCGCAGGTCGGCGCGGCGTCGCAGGGTGCGCCATCGGGCACCGCGCCCGGGGGGACGGCGCAGGCGGGTACGGCACCGCAAGGATCGGCACCGGGCACCTCGTCCGGCGGGACGGCGCAGGCTGGTGCGGCATCGCAAGGATCGGCACCGGGCACCTCGTCCGGCGGGACGGCGCAGGCTGGTGCGGCATCGCAAGAGGCGGGAACGAGCGGCCAGTCGGCGGCCGGCAGTGCGCCAGGTGGCTCATCGGCACAGACCAGCCCGATCGGCGCGGCTGCCGGCAGCTCGGTCGCCGGGACGGGTGGGCCCACTACCTCGGCCACGGCGGGGGCCGGGCCGACCGCCCCGGCCGCTGCCGCCTCTGTGCCGACGGCCTCTGGCGCCCCGAACGTGACAGGGCCTGGGGTGGATGTCGAGGGCGGGGGGTTGGTGCCGTCCAAAGAGGCGTTGGCTCTGGCGCTCAGTGGGGCGGGCACCCCGTCCGTACCGAGGCTTGAGGGGATCGGGCCGGAGGCGGCGAATGACATTGATCAGGCGTTACGTGAGCTGGCCCGTGACTACCCGGACCTGACGCGCGCCCTCGGCGCCGTCAGCACCACGGACCCGCACGGGAACTTCGTCACCCAGCCGGACCTGGTGGCCTACGCGGTCATGGACGGCGGTGAGCGGGGCATCCACCTGAACCCTGTCGCCATGGCCGACCAGATGGAGGCCGGGCGGGTGGAGGAGGCGACCGGGTGGACGGTGCCGGGCGGTGGGTCGGTGCGCGGTGTGCTCTACCACGAGGTGGGCGAGCACATCGCCGACCGCATCATCGGCGACCCCGATGCGCGCACCGCCCTGAACGCCACCGTCTCGGCCGCGCTGGGGCGCCCGTACGACGTCACAGGCGTGCACGACCAAGAGACCGTGACCGCCGTCGAGTCCCGCCTGTCCACGTACGGCGCCACCACCCCCCGCGACCTGATCGCGGAGGCGTTCACCGAGTACAGGGCCTCGGCGACCCCGCGTCCCCTGGCCAGGGCGGTCGGTGAGCTGATCGATCGGCTGCACACCACGCAGGCACCCCGGACACAGGACACCGCGCTGACGACGCGCTCCCGCGAAGAGGTCTATGCCCGCAGGCGCGGTCCCTCCGACGACCCGGAAGCGGATCCGGACCTGTGGGCGCTGCGGGCCATGGACGGGCGGATGAGCGAATCCCGCTATCGGGACGAGGACGCCGAACGCCAGGCAGGCAAGATCCTCCAGCGCATGGCGAACACCTGGGGCCGCGACGGGACCCAGTGGCTGCTGGATACGTTCCAGGCGCGTTCCCCGTACGTACGCGACGGCATCGTCTGGGCCGCCCGCCAGAACGGCCTGGCCGGCCCGAGCGGCGAGCAGCAGTCAATGGCACAGACGCCTCGGCCCCTGGGCCGGAGCGGCCAGAGCGGCCAGCCACAGGAGGCCGCCTACCAGGCCGAGAACCTGTACGACTCCCAGGCCGACCGGCGCCACTGGAAAGATGTCATGCGGGAGGCCGACCATCTCGCCCACCAGTACACGGCCGCCGACCGCGACCAGGACGCGGACGCGTTCCAGGACGCCATCGACAACGCCCAGGCGTTCGTCCGCCGTCACGGCCTGGCCGACGCCAGCCGGACGCCTTGGTACAAGTTCAAGGGCGCGGCGGAGATGGACGACTGGATGGCCTTCCGCGAGAGGGAGGACACCAGCACCGGCATCGGCTTCATCAGCGAGATCCTGCTCTATGACTTCGACCTGGAGCCGGACGACCTCAAGGGCACCGGTGCCGCCGGTCAGAGTGGGACGAAGGGGTACGAGCCGCCGATCTCCGACCACGACGACTTCGGCAAGGTCAATGTCGAGCGCCGGACCAAGGTGCCCCTCGCCGGACTGCGCCCGCAACGGGTGGAGGACTACGACAAAGCCTCCCAGCCGCTCAGCGAGGAGCACAAGGAGGCCATGCGGAAGGCGTACGGGGAGTTGCGGAAGTTCATCGACGACCTCGGCTCCAGGGAGATCAGGTTCGGTGACCTGCTCGCGATCATCAACAAGGTCAACCCGACCGGGCACAACAGGAACTGCCCGGAGACCAGCCTGGCCATCGATGACATCCTGCGCGGCAAGCCGGCCGTGGCCGGGCCACTGAACGCCGCGCCGGTCCCGGTCATCCGCACCACGATGGGCAGGCGGGCGATCGAGAAGCACCTGCGGCTCAGCAATCTCAAGAAGGTAGCGAAGATCTTGCAGAACGAGGGGCCGGGATCACGCGGCGTGGTGATCGGCTACAGCGGCTCCGGCATCGGGCACGTGTGCAACGTCCTCAACGTCAACGGCAACATCTACTACGCGGACGGCCAGCACCAGCGGGTGTACATCGACCGGCACCCCATGGAGGGCAAGTACCGCGAGTACGACTTCTTCCAGACCCGCTGAGAAAGGACGGATCACCATCATGATCGGCAAGGAGGAGGCCGAGCAGATCGTGCGCGCGTACATCGCGGAGGAACTGAGCGCGGTGGGGGAGGGGCTGGTCGTGCACGACGCGGTGACGGTGGAGCGGCCGTACGGGTGGTTCTTCACGATCACCACGGTGGAGTTCGTCGAGACGGGCGACCCTGGCACCACGTACGCCGGGCTGGGACCGGTCCTGGTGCGGCGGGCCGACGGCGGGCTCGTCGAGTACGACTCCATGTACACCGGCGAGTCGGCGGCCGAGGACTACGAGGCGGCGCTGTGACGCGGCGGCGGCCCGCGATCTGCGACGCGTGCGCCAGGCTCCGGCAACGGGTTGATTCGCAGGCGGCAGGCCGGTACGTCCCCTACTGCGAGGCCTTCCCCGCAGGCGTCCCGGCGGAGATCTATGAGGGTGGCTTCGACCACCGGCAGGAATACCCCGGCGACGGCGGTGTCCGGTTCGCGCTGCGGCCGACGGCCGAGGGGGCGGTGCGGGCGTTCGAGCTACGCCGCACCTGAGAGGCGAGGGCTGTGCGGCCCGAGGCTGTCCACATATCAGCTGCGTCCACGGGAGGGTCTTCTGTGAGGCCGAGTCGAAGAGAAGTGCTCCGCACCGGGATGGGGGTCGCCCTGCTGCGCCTCCGCCGGCAACTTCTTCCGTGAGATCCGCGCGACCGTCGCCACGGCCGTGGTCGGCTCCCTGTCCGGCCTCGCGCCGAGCCTGGGCGGGACGGGCGGCCACGTGCCGCGCGCCGGCGTGGTAGAAGGGCATGGTGTCGGATCCGTGCAACACCAGCACTGGAGCGGAGATCGCGCCGAGCAATGACCGGTGGGAACGAGGACACTCCAACCGTCGGCGACTGGGGTGCCCCTGGGCCGCGTGCATCACGGTCAGGAACGTGGGCGAGACGTGCACCGCCCACGGGAAGGTCTTGCAGGTAGGGACGGGTTCGAGGAGCCGCCGCCTACGACAATGCGATCTCCTGACCCGCTTTCGACGAACGGGCCTCAGTGCCGTCGGCCTGGTTGCCGACGTGGTAGTTGTTCGCGCACTGGCTCGATCGGTGGCGGTCGGAGTAATTTCCCATCATGGTCAAATTACGTGACGCCGGATGGGCAGGCGTCCTCCCGCGCAAGGCCGTCAGCTTATCCGTCGCCGGAGTCATCGCCGTCGGGTCGCCGATCGGACTCGGCTCGTCGTTCGCGAACGCGTCGACTTCGAACGCGCCTCCCAATGCCGTCATCACCTGGGACAGAAACGCCCAGACGGCGATATGGGACATCGCCGGCCAGCAACCACAGGTCCAGGCGCGCAGCTTCGCAATGGTGCACGGAGCCGTTTACGACGCCGTAAACGCGATCGCCGGCACTCCCTATCAGCCGTATCTG
Organism: Nonomuraea sp. NPDC051941; assembly: GCF_044593615.1. Taxonomy (NCBI): domain Bacteria; kingdom Bacillati; phylum Actinomycetota; class Actinomycetes; order Streptosporangiales; family Streptosporangiaceae; genus Nonomuraea; species Nonomuraea sp. NPDC051941. The sequence goes on along the minus strand of NZ_JBIUCF010000024.1, from coordinate 49,819 downwards.
ATCGCGCCGCCTGCCGACGGGACCGAGTCGACGGACGCGGCCGTCGCGACCGCGGGCTTCCTTGTGCTGAACGCTCTGTTCCCAGAACAGCAAGCGAGGCTGAAGACGCAGTACGACGAGGCGCTGGCCGTGATCCCCGACGGTACCGCCAAGCAGCGCGGAATCACCGTGGGCACTCAGGCGGCCTCTGCGATGAACGCCGCACGGCAGAACGACGGAGCGTTCGGAAACCAGACCTGGACTGTGGGCACCCAGCCCGGTCAATGGCGGCCGGCGCCACCCACGTTCGCCTCCGACGGAGCCTGGGTCGGTGACCTCAAACCGTTCCTTATCCGCAGCGCCTCCATGTTCCGCACGTCCGGCCCGCCATCGCTCACCAGTCACCGGTACGCCCGGGACTTCAACGAGGTCAAGACCATCGGCTCGGCGACCAGCACGGTCAGGACGTCCGACCAGACACAAGCCGCGATCTGGTGGCACGACCGGCACCTGGCCGAATGGGAGATCAAGCGCCAGCTGGCGACGAAGCAGCAACTGAACACGTTGCAGACGGCGCGGATGTTCGCGATGGTCGACCTGGCCGAAGCCGACGCCACGATCGCTTGCTACAACGAGAAGGCAGCGTGGAACTTCTGGCGGCCGGTCACCGCGATCCGCCTGGCCGACACCGACGGAAATCCGGGAACGGCGGCCGATCCCGACTGGACGCCATTGCTCGTCACACCACCGCACCCCGACTACACATCCGGACATACCTGCTTCACAGCGGCCAGCATGTCGGCGTTGGCGTATTTCTTCGGCCGCAACGACATCCCCTTCAGCGGGTACAGCGCCGCCTCGGGTACCACCAGGTATTTCCGCAGTTTCTCGCAGGCGCTCGCCGAGGTCATCGAAGCACGCATCTGGGGCGGAATCCATACGCGAACGGCCGACGTCGAAGGCGCGAAAATCGGCAAGAAGGTCACCGCTTACATGGTTGCGCACTACTTCAAACCGAAGGAGTAATGACCTGCTGCTCTTCACCTCTGAAGTGGTGAGCTTCGGGGGCAGCTCTTGCGGTAGGGCAGGGCTGGGATGCAGGCCTTCCATTCGGCGGTGGTGAGGGATCCCCCTCCCGTCGGCCGTGAAAGCGATCGACTGGAGCTGCCCTGTATTCGGATCCTGACCTCCACCGGCGTCGAGAAGACGCTGGTCGGTGCTGGCGAAAGCCGGCTGCTTGCCGTCGGGAAAGAAGGCCACGCGCTCGCCCAGGACGGTTCCCGTGGCGGCGTCCACGATCTTGACCTTGCCCTGGCCGACCGCGGCCGGCAGCCTGCCATCCACGCTGAAGAAAGCGCCGAACCGCATCGCGTGGGTGACGCCGGCAGGCCTGGCCAGGGGACCTTCCGGATCCGGCTGGGCACGCCGGCCGGCGGCGACTGGGGCCCGCCTGATCAGGGGCCGATCAGGGGCCGATCAGGGGATCGTCGGGCGGGTGGCCGTCGGCAGGCCGAGCCGGGTCGCCACCGCCGCCGCCAGCTCGTCCGGCGACAGCGCCACCTCCAGCACCATCCCGGACTCCTCCGGGCCGAGGTGCTCCAGGATCGCCCGCTGCGAGTCGAACAGGCCGGGCGACATGTAGTGGTCGGTACGGCGGGTCAACCGGTCCCGGATCATAGTCGCGGGCCCGTCCAGGAGGACGAACTCCACCTCCGGCGGGCCCTGCCGCAGCACGTCCCGGTAGGAGCGCTTGAGCGCCGAGCACGCCAGCACCGTGGAGACGCCCTCGGCGTGCCGGGCGGCCATCCAGGCGGCCAGGTCCCGCAGCCACGGCCAGCGGTCTGCGTCGTCCAGCGGGATGCCGGCGCGCATCCGCGCCACGTTCGCCTCCGGGTGGAACTCGTCCGCCTCGGCGAACCGCAGCCCGGTCAGCTCGCTGATCCTGCGGGCCACGGTCGTCTTGCCCGCGCCCGACACGCCCATGACCACGATGTGCCGGGTGCGCCGCTGCTCACCAGTCATGGACGGTGCCGTCCTTGAGCCGGTTGAACGGCAGGTACGCCGGCTGGTACGGGAAGCGCGCCGCGGCCTCCTCGTCGAGATCCACGCCGAGCCCCGGCAGCTCACCGGGGTGCAGGTAGCCGTCGCTGAAGCTGAACGACTGCCGGAACACCTCGTTGGTCGCCTGGCCGTGCTGCATGTACTCCTGGATGCCGAAGTTGTGGATCGCCAGGTCCAGGTGCAGGGCGGCGGCCATGCCGACCGGCGAGATGTCGGTCGGGCCGTGGATGCCGGACTTGATCTGGTACTGGGCGGCGTAGTCGAGCAGCTTGCGCATGGCCGTGATCCCGCCGGTGTGGGTGACGGCGGAGCGGACGTAGTCGATGAGCTGCTCGCGGATCAGGGTCTGGTAGTCCCACACGGTGTTGAAGATCTCCCCGATGGCCAGCGGGGTGGTCGTGTGCTGACGGACCAGGCGCAGCGCCTCCTGGTTCTCCGCCGGGGTGCAGTCCTCCAGCCAGAACAGGTCGTACGGCTCGAGGGCCTTGCCGAGCTTGGCGGCCTGGATGGGGGTCATCCGGTGGTGCCCGTCGTGCAGCAGCGGCAGCTCGGGGCCGAACTCGTTGCGCACCGCCTCGAAGACGCCGGGCAGGTGACGCAGGTAGGCGCGGGTGTCCCAGTCCTCTTCCGCGGGCAGCGCGGTGCGCTGGGCCGGCTCGTAGTCGTACCGCTTGCCCTCGACGCTGGGCTGGGCGGCCACTCCGTACACGGCGTTGATGCCCGGTACGGACGTCTGCACCCGCAGCGACCGGTACCCCATCTCCAGGTGCCGCCGGATCGAGTCGAACAGCTCCGGCAGGTCCCGGCCCGACGCGTGCCCGTACGCCATGATCCCGGTCCGGGAGGCGCCGCCGAGCAGCTGGTAGAGCGGCATCCCGGCGGCCTTGGCCTTGATGTCCCACAGCGCCACGTCCACGGCCGCGATGGCGGCCATGGTGACGGGCCCGCGCCGCCAGTACGCCGAGCGGTAGAGGAACTGCCAGGTGTCCTCGATGCGATGCGGGTCCCGCCCGATCAGCAACGGGACGACGTGGTCGGCCAGGTACGACGCGACCGCCAGCTCACGCCCGTTGAGGGTGCCGTCGCCCAGCCCGGTGATCCCCTCGTCCGTCGTGATCTTGAGGGTGACGAAGTTGCGGTCGGGGCTGGTGACGATGACGTCCGCGGCGATGATCTTCAAGCGGGTGCCTTTCTCATGTCGAGAGCCATGGTGGTTACCATTCCGCGTACGAACCGTCCCGGTGCCGCCAGACAGGGCTGCGCCAGGCGTGTCCCTTCTTGTCGGCGGCGCGGACCGCCTGATCGTCGATCTCGATGCCCAGGCCGGGTGCGGTGAGCCGCTCGACGTAGCCGTTCACGAAGGTCAGCGGGGTCTTGTCGAGGCAGTAGTCGAGCACCTCGGCGCCACGGTTGTAGTGGATGCCGATGCTCTGCTCCTGGATCAGGTAGTTCGGGGTGGCGAAGCCGACCTGGAGGCAGGCCGCGAGGGCGATCGGGCCGAGCGGGCAGTGCGGGGCGAGCTGCACGTCGTACACCTCGGCGAGGGTGGCGATCTTGCGGACCTCGGTGATGCCGCCGGCGTGCGAGAGGTCCGGCTGGGCGACCGCGATGCCGGCCTGGAAGACCGGCAGGAACTCCTGCCGGCTGTAGAGCCGCTCCCCGGTCGAGACCGGGGTGGTCGTCGAGCGGACGAACTCGCCGATGAGGTGCGAGTTCTCCGGTACGACCGGCTCCTCCAGGAACAGCGGCCGGTACGGCTCCAGCAGCGGCGCCACCCGGCGGGCGTTGGCCAGGGTGAAGCGTCCGTGGAAGTCGACGGCCACGTCGCGGTGGTCGCCGAGCACCTCGCGGGCGGCGGCCACCCGGGCGACCACGCCGTCCAGCTCGGCGACCGAGGCGACCGGGCTCATCGCGCCGGAGGCGTTCATCTTCACCGCGGTGAGCCCGGCCTCGAGCTGGGCGGCGATGTGATCGCGGACCTCGCTGGGTTCGTCGCCGCCGACCCAGCCGTACACCCGGATCCGGTCCCGGACCGGACCGCCGAGCAGCTGGTGCACGGGGGCGCCGAAGTGCTTGCCGGCGATGTCCCAGAGGGCCTGGTCGAGGCCCGCCACGGCACTGGCCAGGATCGGGCCGCCCCGGTAGAACGAGCCCTTGGTCAGCACCTGCCAGTGGTCCTCGATGCGTAGCGCGTCCCGGCCGATCAGCAGCTCCGCGAGCTGGTCGACGGCGGTGCGGACGGTCTCGGAGCGCCCCTCGCAGGTGGCCTCGCCCCAGCCGACGATCCCGGAGTCGGTCTCCACCCGGACGAAGAGCCAGCGGGGGGCGACGAGGAAGGTCTCCACGCGCGCGATGGTCGTCATGCCGGTCAGCCCTTCGTCGCGCCGGCGGTGAGGCCGGAGACCACGTACTTCTGCACGAACAGAGCGATCACCATGATCGGCACGGTGACCACGGTGGCCGCGGCCATCAGGCCGCCCCAGTCGATGCTGGCGTACCCGACGAAGTCGAAGATCGCCACGGGCAGGGTCTTGGTGTCGGCGTCGGAGAGCACGAGCGCGAACATGAAGTTGTTCCAGGAGAAGATGAAGGACAGGATCCCGGCGGTGGCGATGCCCGGCACCGCCAGCGGCAGGGTGATGCGCCGGAACGCGCCGACGTGGGTCAGCCCGTCCACCAGCGCCGCCTCCTCCAGCTCCTCGGGCAGGCTGTCGAAGTAGCCCATCATGATGTAGACCACCAGCGGCAGCGCGACGAACATGTGGCTGATGATCAGCACCCCGAAGCCGCCGACCATCTTCAGGTTGGAGAAGACGTAGTACCAGGGCACCAGCAGCGAGACACCGGGGATGACCCGGGCCATCAGCACCACCAGCGCGGACTTCTTCATGTTGAACCGGCTCATCGAGTACGCGGCCGGCACGCCGAGGATCAGCGAGGCCACCGTGGCGGCGAAGGCCACCCAGAGGCTGTTGACGATGAACTCGACGTAGTTCGCCTGCTGGAGCACCTTGGCGTAGTTGTCCATGGTGGGCGAGAAGGCCAGCGCCTTGCCCGGGTCGTAGATGTCGACGTTGGTCTTGAACGACGCGGAGACCATCCAGAGCAGCGGCGCGACCAGGGAGAGCACCACGATGGTGAGCGCCACCACCCGGAACACACGATACGCGGGCCGGGCCTTCATCGCTGCGCCTCCTTGCGCCGGGCGGTCAGGGCCCACATGGCCCCGATGATGATCAGGAAGAAGAGGATGAGGACGGTGGAGGAGACGCCGTACTCGTTGTAGTCGAAGCTGAGGCCGTAGGCGTACACGTTCAGCGTCTCGACCTCATGGAACGAACCGCCACCGCGGCCCTTCGTGGCGTAGAGGACGTCGAAGGTCTTCAGCGCGTCGATGCCGCGCAGCAGGACCGCCACCGTCAGCGTGGGCATCAGCAGCGGCAGGGTGACGTGCCGGAACCGCTGCCAGGTGCTGGCGCCGTCGATGTGCGCCGCCTCCTGCGGCTCGTCCGACAGCGAGGTGAGCCCGGCGAGCAGGATCAGCACCACCATCGGCGTCCACTGCCACACGTCGATGAAGATCGTGGTGGCCAGGGCCGTGTGCTGGCCGGCCAGCCACGGCTGCGGCCCGATGCCGAACCAGCCGAGGAGCTGGTTGGCCATGCCGATGTTCGGGTCGAAGATGAGCCGCCACATCATGCCGACCGCGACCGGAGTGGCCACGAGCGGCATGAGGATGGCGACCCGGACCCACCGCTGCCCCTTGAACGGCCGCCAGAGCAGCAGCGCGATCGCCATCCCGAGGACCACCTCGAACAGCAGCGCGACGACGGTGAACGTGGCGGTCCGCCCGACCGCGGGCCAGAACCGCTCGGTGTCCGACAGGACGTCGAGGTAGTTCCGCAGGCCCACGAACTCGCTCTCCGCGCGGACGGATCCCTCGGCGTCGGTCAGGCTGAGGTAGCCGGTCCAGGCCAGGGGGAACACGAGCAGCGCGGCGACGAAGACCATCGCGGGCGCGGCGAAGAGCCATTTGCGGTGGGCGTCCACCCAGCGCAGCCAGCCGGGCGTGCCGGGGGCGGCGGGGGCGCCGCGCGGCGCCTTGGTGGTCGGTGTGGTGATCGTTGCCATGGGGACTCCAGGGGTCGGCGGGTGCCGCTTACTTGGCCTCGTCGTCCAGGAACTTCTGGAACGCGGCGTTGGCCGTGTCGGCGGCCGCCGCGGCGTCCTTGCCGGTGATCGCGTCGACGATCGGCTGGCCCACGATCTCGCGGGACTCGGCGACCTTCACGACCAGCGGCCGGTCATGACCCACCCCGTCCTTGGTGCTGGCCGCGATGGCCTCCACCAGGTCCTTCGGGAAGGTCGAGGTGCTCTCCGGGTTGGCCCACACGGAGGTGCGGGCGCCGGGCACGCCGGACTTCTGCTGGGCGAGCGTCTGCGCCTTGCCGGTGGCCCACTCGATGAACTTCCAGGCGTTGGCGGTGTTCTCCGAGCTGGAGTTGACGCCCAGCGCCCACGACGGGATGTTGTACGGCTTCGAACCGCCAGGGCCGGCCGGGAACGGCGCGAAGCCGACGTTGTCCGAGACCTTGGACTTGGCCGGGTCGGTGGCGTTCTTGTAGAGCGAGTTGGCCTCGGTGTAGAAGGCGGCCTTGCCCTGGGTGAAGATGGCCATCGCCTCGGGCCAGCCCATGTCGGTGCTGACGTTCGCCGGGCCGGAGTCCTTGATCAGCCCGCCGTAGTAGGCGTACGCCTGCTTGGCCGCCTCGCTGCCGACCGCGGCCTTGCCGCTGCCGTCGACGAAGTCGCCGCCGAAGCTGTACAGGAAGCTGGAGAACTGGGTGACCGCCGGCGACTTGCCGGTACGGGCGACGAACCCGGCCATGTCCGGCTCGGCCGCCTTGATCTTGGCGGCGGCGGCCTTGAGCTCGTCGAGGGTCTTCGGCGGGGCGCTCAGGCCGGCCTTGGACAGCAGGTCCTTGCGGTAGTAGAGGACCTCCTGCTCGGTGATGATGGGGACACCGACCGGCTTGCCCTCGTACGTGGTGGCCTCCACGGGGCCGGCCTGGAAGTCGCTGAAGTCCCAGTCCTTGTTCGCCTTCACCTGGTCCGACAGGTCGGCCAGGTACTTGTTCTTGGCGAAGAGCCTGCCCTCCTGCAAGGGGCGGTACATCATCACGTCGATGTCGGACGAGCCCGCGTTCAGCTTGACGTTGTACTGGTCGGAGAGCTGGTCCTCGCCGAGCTGGGTGATCTCGGCCTTGAGCCCGGTCTGCTTCTCGAACTCGGGCAGGGCCTTCTTGATGTTGTCGGTCCACACGTGGTTGGCCAGGGTGATCCGGACCGTCTTGGACCCGCCGCTGTCACCGCCACCGCCGCAGGCGGACAGCCCCATGGCGGCCACCACGGCCAGAGATGTACCGAATATCGCTCGACGTCGCACGTCAATCCCGCCTTCCTGGCATGGTCGCCGCCCCCCGGAAGAGCGCCACATGCTCGTAACATCTGCTTAATGCCGGGATGCTAGGACAAAAAAGCTGACTTATTCAAGAGTCAGCCTTCAACTGATATGTTCTATGCCGTGAATCAGTCCTCCCCGGGGGCCGCCCCCACTCGGCCCGCCCTTGCGGAGGCTGGGTTGCACGCACGGGTCCTCGACCACCTCGGCACCGCCATCTGCAGCGGCGACGTGGCCGCCGGCTCGGTGCTGAGCATCGAAGACCTGGTCGACCGCTACCAGGTCTCCCGCTCGGTGATCCGCGAGGTGCTGCGGGTGCTCGCGTCCATGGGGCTCATCGAGACCCGGCGCCGGGTCGGGATCATGATCCAGCCTCCCGGGGTGTGGAGCGTCTTCGATCCGCAGGTGATCCGCTGGCGGCTCGCCTCGGAGGGGCGGATGGCGCAACTGCGCTCGATCACCGAGCTGCGGACCGCGATCGAGCCGTACGCCGCCTGGCTGGCCGCCGGGCGGGTCGACCACGACGAGGCGAGCGAGCTGGTCGGGCTCGCGGCCAAGATGTGGGCCGCCGGGAAGGCCGGCGACGAGGCCCGCTTCCTCGACCTGGACATCGACTTCCACCGGCGGGTGCTGGCCGCCTCCGGCAACGAGATGTTCGCGAAGCTGCAGCTGATCGTGGCCGAGGTGCTGGCCGGCCGGCACCACTACCACCTGATGCCTCACTACCCGGACGAGGAGGCGCTGCAGCTGCACACCGACGTGGCCCAGGCGATCCAGCGGCGCGACGGCGAGCGGGCCCGGGAGGCCATGGTGGGGATCATGGAGCAGGGGTTCGCCGAGATGAAGTCGCTGTGGGAGCGGACCGCCGAGCCGGGCGGCGCCTGACCGGCGGCCTTCGCGTCAGCGCGCGGCGAGCGCGAGTCCTGTCAGACCCAGCAGAGCGCCCAGCGCGCTGACGCGCGGGTCGGCCCGGTCCACGGTGAGCAGGTACCCGGTCATGGCGATGGCGGAGCCGGCGGCCAGCAGGCCCATCGCAGCAGTCGTCGTGACATGGGCGTTCCGGTCGGGCGAGGGGCCGGTCAGGCGGGGTCGATACGCGGCTCGGTGAGCTGGAGGACGTCGGCCAGCAGCGGGCCGGTGAAGGTGTGCTTCTCCGCGCCGTGGGAGGTCTGGTAGCGCACGCGGGCGGTGTGCTGCGGCAGGCCGCGCAGCCGCGCCATGGTGAACGAGCGCGGACGGTTGACCTGGCCGCGCACCTTGACCGTCCCGGCGGCGGACTGCCGGACGGAGGCGGGGCCGGCGGCGGTCGCGGCGGTGGGCGTGAGCGTGGCCAGCAGGGCGGTGGCGAGCACGGACGCGACGGCCCGGCGGCGGGGTGAACCGAGACTCACGAGGGTGCTCTCCGATCTCGTGGATGCCATGGCGCGAACTTAGATCATGCCGCTGATGCGGCGGAAGTCGGGTATTCAGGCTCGAATGTGCGGAAGGTATCGTGAGAGCTTGTGACGACGTTTCGGATCAGCGAGGCCGCGGCGTTGCTCGGGGTCAGCTCCGACACGGTCCGCCGGTGGGTGGACGCGGGTCGGCTGGGGGCCGAGCGGGACGAGCACGGTCATCGGCAGGTGAACGGCGCCGACCTGGCCGCCTTCGCCCGCTCGCAGATCGAGGAGAGCGGCGACGGCAGCCGCTCCTCGGCGCGTAACCGCTTCCGCGGGATCGTGACCGAGGTGATCCGCGATGCGGTGATGGCGCAGGTGGAGATCGCCGCCGGGCCGTTCCGGGTGGTGTCGCTGATGAGCCGCCAGGCCGCCGACGAGCTGGGCATGGAGGTGGGGGTGGTGGCGGTCGCCGTGATCAAGTCCACCAACGTCGTCGTGGAGATTCCCGGTCACGAGCGCGTGGCCAGTTACTTGTGAGGAGCCCCCTGTGGAGTTCAGGCGTCTTTCCCGATGGGCGATCGCCCTGCCCGTCGCATTCGCGCTGGCGGGCCTGGCCGGTTGCGGCTCCGGCGGACCGGCCACGTCCACGGCCGGGGCCTCGTCGGCCCCGGCCGCCGGTGGCGGGGCCAAGGAGGTGACGGTGTTCGCGGCGGCGTCGCTGACCGGGACGTTCACCGAGCTCGGCAAGACCTTCGAGGCCGCGCACCCGGGTACGACGGTGAAGTTCAACTTCGGCTCCAGCGCGACGCTGGCCCAGCAGATCACCCAAGGGGCTCCGGCGGACGTGTTCGCCGCGGCGAGCCCTGCCACGATGAAGACGGTGACCGACGCGTCGCTGGCGAGTTCGCCGACCACGTTCGTGCGCAACAAGCTGGAGATCGCCGTGCCGAAGGACAATCCGGCCAAGGTGGACGAGCTGAAGGATCTGGCCGACAGCAAGGTGAAGGTGGCCTTGTGCGCCGAGCAGGTGCCGTGCGGGGCGGCGGCGATCAAGGCGCTGGACGCGGCCGGGCTCAAGGTCAAGCCGGTGACGTTGGAGCAGGACGTCAAGGCCACGCTGACCAAGGTCGAGCTGGGCGAGGTGGACGCGGCGCTGGTCTACAAGACCGACGTGATCGCGTCGGCGGGCAAGGTCCAGGGCATCGCCTTCCCCGAGGCCGACAAGGCGATCAACGACTACCCGATCGCCACCCTGGCCAAGGCTCCCGCGGGTGACCTGGCCAAGCAGTTCGTGGACCTGGTGGTGTCGCAGCAGGGCAAGGACGTGCTGACCAAGGCCGGCTTCGAGGCCCCCTGATCCGGGATGAGCTCTTTGGCGCCGGAGCAGCACGATTCGGCGGGCCCGCGTCGCGGGCCCGCCGGGCGTCCGGCCGCGGGTCACAAGGTCTCCGGGCGGCTGCCGTGGACCCCCGGCCGGCAGATCTGGGCCTCGGTCAAGGCCGCCGAGACCCACGCCCACCCCGCATGAACGAGCTCCCGCCCGCCGGCCGCCACGACTGCAACGCCATCTGCCTCGGCGGACCCTGCCACGGTCTCCTCACCCACGTCGACCAGGACATCGGCATCCTGACCGTCCCCGTGCCGCGCCTCTCACCGGACGAGCCCGAGACGTGCGCCCGCTACCGCATCACCCGCGAACGGGTGCGCTACTTCGGCCAGGCCGAGCCGTACATCGCCCTGCACTGGGCAGACCCGCCATGCTCGTGCGGCCTGGACTCATAGCCGGTCGTCGGCGCACGCCGGGCCTGTGGCGCCGCGGCCCGGAAACGTAGTACTCATCTGCGAGGTTTAACCAGCTTTCTCATGGTGGATGAGAGGGAAAGACGGCTACCGGCACCGCTTGTGAGTGCCCCTGCCTCTTGCCTTCTTATGTCGTCAGTAGTCTCATGGGGACTACCAAGCGCCGGCTCGGTCGGCCAAGCCAGGCCCCGGGCGAGCGCACGTTCATCGACAGGAAGCCGACGCTGATGACGGTGACCTTGGACAAGAGCGTCGAAGACTTCGTGGCGACGCCTCGGCAGCTCTTCATCGACGGCCGGTGGGTGGACGCCGCCTCCGGCAGAACCTTCGCCACCCCGAACCCCGCCACCGGCCGGCCGCTCGCCCAGGTGGCCGAGCCCGACGCCGAGGACGTCGAACGCGCCGTGCGGGCCGCCCGCCGCGCCTTCGACGGCCCGTGGTCGCGGCTGACCCCCTCCGAGCGCGGCCGGCTGATCTGGAAGATCGGCGACCTGATCCTGGAGCACGCGGACGAGCCGGCCCAGCTCGAATCGCTCGACAACGGCAAACCGCTGGCCGTGGCACGGGCCGCGGACATCCCCCTGTCGGCGGACAAGGTGTGGCCGACATCGCCCGCGGCATCAGGCTCGGCTCCGGGCTGGAGCCCGACACGCAGATGGGGCCGCTGGTCTCCGACGAACAACTCCAGCGCGTGACCGGCTACCTGGACTCCGGGCGCGGCGAAGGGGCCCGTACGGTCGTCGGCGGGGCCCGCCACGGCGACCAGGGCTACTTCGTCCAGCCCACGGTGATCACCGACACCCACCCCGAGATGAAGATCGTCCGTGAGGAGATCTTCGGCCCGGTCGTGGTGGCTTCGCCGTTCTCGGACCTGGACGAGATCGCCGCCCAGGCCAACGACACCACGTACGGCCTCGGCGCGGGCATCTGGACCCGCGACATCTCCAAGGCGCACGCCCTGGCGAGCAAGCTCCGGGCGGGCACCGTCTGGATCAACTGCTACAACGTCTTCGACGCGGCCCTGCCGTTCGGCGGCTACAAGCAGTCCGGCTGGGGCCGGGAGATGGGTCACGAGGTGCTGGAGGCGTACACCGAGGTGAAGGCGGTGTGCACCCAGCTGTAGAGGACCTCCCGGGCTCGGGATTGGCGGACCCGGGAAACGAGGGGTGGGCGCGGGCGGCGCGCTGCCAGGCGGGAACCTGCACGCCGCCGGCCGCGCCCACCCCTCCTCGAACGCGGCCGCGCGGTCGGTCGCGATGCCCACGTACTCCACACCCAGGGTCAGCGCCTGCCGCGCAAGCGTCTCCAGGTTGCCGCCTCCGGCGGAGATCGCCTTGACCCGGAAGCGGTCGCGGTTGCGCTGGCGGCGGCGCGCCGCGACCTCAGAGCTGGCCGTGGGCGGGCTCGACCCAGCTGAGCACGACGAACGGGGCGGCACACGAAGGATGGTGGACTCGACCCGCCGTGACCCGATAGGGGGCGCCGCGCGTCGAGCCGTCCGCCTCGAACGCGAAGACCTCCACGACGCCGACGTCCTGGTCGATGCGGGTCAGCATGCCGTCGTGCGGGCCGCCGACGCAGATGGCGTTCGGGACGGGTCTCATCCCGGGCGACGCCCTAAGGTGCCGGCCTCGTTCTCCCTCACAGAGCAGTCCTCCGCAGCCGTGGCTAGTCAATGCGAGACTACTTGGCGACCCTCTGATGCCCGCGACTGGCCCTACCCTTGAGCGTGTGAATCCTCGCGCGCTGTCGCTCACCGAGTGGATCGTGCTCGCGCTCGTGGCCGAAGGGCCCACGTACGGCTTCGCCGTCGCGAGGCTCACCGCTCCCACCGGCGCCGTCGGCGCGATCTGGCAGGTGCCGCGGCCTCGGGTCTACCGCGCGCTCGATCGGCTCGCCGACCTGTCTCTCATCGAGCCGTGCGGCAAGGAGCGGGGGCAGGGCGGTCCACAGCGTACGGTATTCACCGCCACGTCGGCCGGGACCTCGGCCGTGAGTGGCTGGCTGATATGCCCGGTCGAGCACATCCGCGACATCCGTACCGAGTTCCTGATCAAGTTCGCCCTGCTCCAGCGATCCGGCGCGGACCCGCGCCCGCTGCTGGACGCGCAGGCGGAGCGCATCGAGCCGATCATCCGCAGCCTGCGCAGGCAGCGGGACCAGGCGCATGGCTTCGACCACGTCGTGGCCGCCTGGCGGTATGAGACGGCCGAGGCGGCGCTACGCCTCATGCACACGGCCCGGCACTGACAGAGCGCGGTCACTTCAAGGGCGGGCTCGTCCGTACGCGGGCGAGCGCCGCCTGCCTGAGCCAGGCCATGCGTACGGCCAGGAGAGCGAACACGGGCAGTGGAAGGAGCATGGCCACGGCTCCGGCGAGCCGCTGGTCGGCGAGGAGGTCCGGGACGCCGGGCGGGGCCGCGAGGGAGAACCAGTCGTTCGCGACCGGCGGCCCGAGCAGCAGGAACGCGCCCAGAGCCAGGTGGGTCAGGATGGCGGCGGCCAGCAGCCGGGCGCGGACGGCCCAGGGAATCGGGCGGGGGAGCGGGTCGACACCCGCCGGCACCCAGAAGGTCAGCAGGCCGAGGCCGACGAACAGGACCTGGGTGAGCAGGTGCTGGGCGTAGCCGGACAGGGACCACGGGAGCCACGGCGTGGCGTACAGCAGCAGGAAAGCGACGGGGTAGGCGGCGAGGAGGAGGGCAGGGTGGGTCAGGCGGCGGGCGGGGAGTTCGAGGTCCTCGCGTAAGGACGCGGCCAGGGTGAGCGGCGCGCCCAGGCAGAGCAGGAGCGGGGCGACGGCGGTGAGCACGACGTGCTGCAGGACCTGCGCCGACAGCATCGCCCGCGCGTACCCGCCCACGCCGCCGAGCAGCACCAGCGCCATGAGCGCCACCCCCGCGCACCAGGCGACCGTACGTCCGACCGGCCACGATGCGGCCCGGCGCACGCCGACCAGGTAGGCGACGGCGGGCAGCGCCAGAAGCAGCAGGACGGTCGGGTCCAGGCGGACCTCGGTGATCAGTGCGCTTGGGGTGAAGGGGGCGAGCGGGTACTCCAGGACGAGGTGGTCGTGGCCGCCGCCACTGCCTGGCGGTGGCGGGGTGCGGGACAGGCCGACGGCCAGCCCGACGACAGCCGCCATCACGGTCAGCTCGCCGGTCGCCAGCCGCACGAAGGTGTGACGTACGGTCCGGTCGGCGACGCCCGCGACGGTGCGGCGGCGATGCGTCCAGCCGAACAGGCCCAGCGTCACGAGCGCCACGGTCTTGGCCACCAGGAGCTGCCCGTAGGTGCTCTGCCAGAGGTCGGACGGGCTGCCGAGCCGTACCCAGGCGCCGGCAACGCCGGAGACGGCGACGGCGGCGAAGCAGCACAGGGCGAGCGTGCTGAAGCGGGGCAACACCGTCGGAAGGTGTTCGGAGCGGCGGAAGTGGACGAGCACCGCGGCCAGGCCGCCTACCCAGACGGAGACCGAGACCAGGTGCGCCATCAACGCGGACACGGCGATGTCGTGGTCACCGGCGGAGGCGGCATGCCCCACGTACGCGGGCGGCAACAGCCCGACGGCGGCGATCAGCGGGCGTACCCAGGCGGGCAGCGTCCGCAGCCGCGAGGAGACGGCCGCCAGCGCCGCCACGGCCGGGACCCACAGCAGCGCCCGGGTCTGCGGCAGCGCCGTGCCGAACCGCAGCAGGTCAGGGGCCCCGAGCAGGTCCGCGACGGGCAGGGGGATGAGGTTGGACAGGGTCAGCACGTAGCTCAGCAGCGCGGCGAAGGTCCAGCCGAGAGCCCACCAGCCGGCCGCGCGCAGGCACGCCCCGACCTCCTTCGTACCGGTCGGGGCGAGGGCGGCCGCCGTGAGCGTTCCGACACAGGCGAGCGCGCACAAGTCGTAGCAGAACCGGACCAGCGGCAGCCCCCACACGGTGACCGGCCCGGCGGTGGGCAGCCCCGGGAGCTCCGGCTGGATCGCGCCGCCGAACCGGAGCACGACGACCAGCACGACCACGCCGGCGGCCACCGCCGCACCGGCGTAGATCCGTTCCGGGGCCTTCATGGCGGCTCCGCCCGGTCAGTGTGCCCATTCGCATCGTGCCACACCGGCGGTGATCAGCCCATGGACTCGCCCCGGAGGTTTCAGACGCGCACCACAGCGGTGTGGGCGTGCCCGCGGCTGCCGCCGACCTCCACCTTGACCGCTTTCTTGGACTTGCGCACGCTGCGGTCGCTCTCCTTGACCGATTTCACCGGCCAGGGCAGCGTGATCTTCACCTCGTCGGCGGTCCTGGACGGGTCGGAGACCGCCAGCCGTACCCGCTTCTGGTCGCGGCGGATCAGCAGCGTGCAGGGGCCGTCGGCGGCGAGCGGGCCGTCCGCGGTCTCGACGGTCCCCGCGCGCCAGAAGACGGCGGCGAGCACGCCGTCGCGGGAAATGGCCTGCACCGTACGGGAGTTCGCGAGGACCTCGACCCGCCCGCGGTACGCCGCGGTCTGGGCGACGGAGGCGTCGGGCAGCACGGCATAGGCGTAGCGCGCCCTGCGCGGCTCGACGCCGTGGTCGACGAGGATCGTCGTGTAGTGCCTGGTGACGGGGGTGTCGTCGCCTCCGGTGGTGGCGCCCTTGTCGATGTCCCGCCAGCGGCCGGTGCGCTTGCCGCGGATCACCTTCGCCTTGACGCCGTCGAGCAGCACATAACCGGCCACCCCGCACAGGTGGACCCAGCCGTCGCCCTGGGTCAGCGGCGGGTGAGTGTCGTGGGTGTTGCGGTTCTCCACGACGGTCTCGATGCGGCGGCCGTCGGAGGCGGTGATGCCGGCGCCGAGGGCGATCACCGCGTCATCGAGGAGGAACCACGCCTTCCTGGCCCGCAGCGAGGAGCCGTCGGCGATCAGCCTCATGGCCGCCACGCCGTACTCGCCGTCGAGCGCCACGCCGCCCGCCCACGGGGTGGGCGGCAGGCGACGCTTGCCGTGCCGGAGCTCGGCGCGTCTGCGGGTGTCGACCGTCGTGCCCGGCAGCCGGTACGGGTCGATCGTGGGCCACAGGTCGTCGTTCCAGTGGGTGAGGTCGCCGGTGTAGAGGTAGGTCATGCCGTCGCCGGTGTACCAGCCGTGCAAGTTCTCCAGGTTCATGGCCTCGGCCGCGCCGATGCGCTCCGAGCTCATCGCGATCGCGTAGGCCCAGGTGGGACGGTGGTGCACGACCCGGTCCATGTCCGCGAAGACGTACGTGCCCGTCGGACGCGGACCGACCGGCACCGACGGGTCCGCCAGCAGGGCCTTGGCTCCCGCGATGCTCGGCAGCGGCGCGAGCGTGTCGTACGGGATGGCCTGGTTGCGGGTGAGCCAGCCCTTCACCAGCGGCCGCCAGCGCTGGGCATAGCGTTCGGGCGCCGCCTCCAGCAAGGTGAGGATGGCCTCGACCGCCTTCTGCCCCGAGTGGTAATCGCGGTGGCCCTGCACCGAGATCTGCCGGCCGCGTACGCAGTCCATCATCAGCCCGTCGAAGATGAACGGCGTGAACGAGCGGTCCACGATGTCGTAGACGTTCCCGATTCCGCCGATCTCCCACGGTGACTTCGCGAGCATGGCGATCAGCTTGGCCACGCTGTCCAGGTAGTCCACGCCGTAGCTGCCGGTGTAGGGGAACACGTCGTGCTGGATGAACGACCCGTCACGGTAGAAGCCGTCGCCCGGGCCCTTGGTCCGCCGCAGCAGGTCGGAGACGGCGTCCCTGGCCCGCTTGACCAGGCGTGCGTCGTGGGTGAGCAAGCCGCGCATCGCCACCGCCATGGCCTTGCCCGCCCGGTTGGCGCCGGTCTCGACGACGCCGGGGTGGCTGACGCGGCGCTCAGGGTCGGGGCACCAGCGGCGTAACGGACGCAGCCAGCGCTCGATGCGGTCCTTGGGCAGGCCGTCGTACATCAGGGCGCAGGTGTCGGTCAGCGCGCGGGGGACACCGATCTCCCACCAGTACCAGTTGCTGCCCTGCCGGTCGAGCCCTTCGCGGTAGGCGTGCTCGTACAGGAAGTCCAGCGCGCTGACCGCCGTCTCGGCGACCTGCGCGTTCCGGTGCAGGGCGGTGCCCGGCGTGGCCCAGCCCAGCGCCAGCGTGCGCATGCGGTTGTAGGCGCGGTTGAAGTTGCCCGTCCGGGGGTCTCCGAGCGGCAGGTCGGGCCACAGGCTCGGGGCGCCGGGGGTGAGTTTCAGCTTGCGCAGCACCGCGTTGGCCGAGCCTTCGACCGCCTGCGTCTTGTCGGCGTACGTGGCGTCGTACGACCCGCCGGCCAGCAGGCTCACCCACCGCTCCCGCGCGGCGTCGAACGCGGCGGCGCCGACCGCCTCGGCCGGTCGCTCCCACAGGGAGAGGCCGGTTAAGGCCGCGGCGCCCAGAAGGGCGGACCGCCGACTGAGGGGGTGGGTCATGGAGGCCTTCCGACAATCGGGCAAATACCTGCTGAAACGATCATATGTCCCCAGGAGGGTGGATCATTTCGTTGGTGCGTCGACAGCTGCCGCACCCGCCGTACCCGGAGACGGGGCGGTCAGTCGTACAGGTCGACGACGCGGGCCAGGTTCGCGGGCATGTCGGGCGAAGGGGGTTCGATGGCCATCCGGGTGGTGCCCGCGGGGATGTACGAGCAGGCGGTACGCCGCCTTCATCCGTCCCATGTCACCGGCGACGGCCTTCTGCGCCTGCTCAAGCGCCTGCGCGTCACCGACTCCGCGGCGGAGACCAGGGCGCGGCCCGGTTTGGGCAGCACCGAACTGACCTCGGAAACCACCCCGCGCGCGCCTGGTCGATGAGGGCCGGCGTCCGGCCCATCTCCGACCTCCAGCGTTCTGTGATGGAGCACATCACGCTCCTTGAGCACGCCGGCAAGGGCGACGTCGACGCAGAGAGCTACGCGAACACGATGCGTTCGGTGCAGAACCAGCCCGAGGACGGCGAGTCTGTGGAGTGATGCGACTTCCGGCGAAGACACTTAAGTCAGCGCCGCGACCTGCTGAAACGGCGGGATGCCAGCCGAGACCTCGCCCGCCCTGAAGTTCGGTCGGTCGGCCGGGCGGGCGAGGCATCCATCAAATGCCGGCGTCGAGCCTGTTGGTCCTCGTCCGGGGGCGGTACAGGGGCCGCTTGACATACGTGACGGGGACCGAGGAGATGGGCTCGTCGAGTGCGACGTCCGGCCGGCGACGAGCGACCGCGCGCACATAGCCGAGGTGGCGTCCGCCATCGGCGGTGAGGGCGTCGATCTCCACCTGGTTGTCCGGTGCGATCGCCCGCTGCCATTCCAGCCAGTACTTCCACCCGTCGGCCATCGTGTCGGCCACGTCCACGTGGGCGACACCGCTGCGATCCCAATGGCGGCGCCACCACTCGGCCGAGTGCAGGTTGGCCATGCTCGGCTCCCACCACGCCGCCAGGTGCTCGGGCGTCGGTCCGTCGATCTCCTGGACCAGTCCGGCACCGGCGATGCCGATCTGCCCGCCCGGCCGGACGAACCTGGCCAGATAGTTCAGGTACAGATCGTCGGTGCCGTAGTAGACGAACGAGTCGATGCTGACGACGGCATCGAAGAAGCCCGCGGCGAACGGCAGGGCTCGGGCGTCGGCGTGGATGGGGAACGCCGCGTGCTCGGCGCCGGCGTCGTAGATGCGTTGCATGCGTTCGTCGGGGCTGAACCACAGGTCAGTGGCCCATACCTGGACGTCGTACTCGCGGTACAGGAAGATCGACGAGGCGCCCCGGCCGCAACCCAGATCCAGCACCCGCATACCCGGCCCCAACGACATCGCCTCGGTGAGCCACTCGGCCAGCCACAGCGAGTTGGCCCCGCCGCTGACGCTGGAGCGGATCCAGTCCGGGTTGTAGCGGGAGGTCCGTGGGAACCGTTCTGACATCAACGGGTCAATCGGCATCGTCGGGTGTCCTCCTGTGTAGGTCCGCGGTGGCAGGTTGCGGTGGGGAGGGTAGCGGAACGTGACGCTGTGTTCCCGCATGAAACGCCGCCCGATGAGTAAAGTCTGCAGCCGGTACGGCTGATCGGCGCGCCTCCCCGTACCTTCTCGATTGACCGCCGCGTGGAGTCGCTCTCTGTCACCAGGTACTCCCCATGAATTTTGAGCCCGGCGTCATCCAGGAGGGTGATCGCGCCGCCGTTGTTGCCCAACTGCAGTGCTTCGCTGACCGGCACCACCAGGGTGGCCCCGGCCGCGAGTGGCCCGGCCGGCAACGTCAGCGTGCGCTTGGCCCGATCCGCCAGGTGCCAGCCCTGCAAGTCGATCGGATCGGGCGAGGTGTTGATCAGTGTGACGGTCTCGCGCTCGGGCGCCGGTCCGTCAGGGTTGACCAGCGCGGCCAGAATCCGCACCGGTTCTTCGCCCCCGGCGGGCCGGGCGGGCGCGGTCTCGATGGCGTGCCCGGTGCGGTCGTCGGTGTGCCAGGCCTGGGATTGGAAGGCTTCGGGACCCCACCGCTCGCCGAGCACGAACACCTGCGCGTCGGGATCGCCGATCGCACGAGCACCTGGACGACGGGGTGGCGGAAGTCCTCGGCCGCCAGGTACAGCAGCTCGGAGGGGGCCTGCTGCGATTGCACGTTCACCGCCACCCTGTAATCGGTCCCTGTGGCGTCGGTGAGGTGGATCCGGTAGTGCGGGGTGTCTGCGCCCCCTTCGCGACGCCGGTCGACCGCGCGCCCGGCCAGCACACCATTGGACCGCAGCGGCATAAGTCCACTCCTCCTGAACGACGATCACATCCCGCGCCGGTCCGGTTGACGCGGCGCCCCCTCAGTCGGCCAGGTAGGAGATCGAGCGAACCTCGTAGCCGGTGGTCCTGGAGCCGCGTACGTGCATCAGCATCGCACCGCCCTCATAGGAGTAGGCGCACGAGTAACCCTGCGGCTCCTTGCTGCAGCCCTGGAAGAAGTGGGTGGCGCCGCGCGGGTCGTAGGTGATCTTGAACAGCTTCTGTACCGTGGTGGAGGTGGCGACCTCGAGGCCGCCGTACTTGTCGCCGCGCTTCCAGGCGGCGAAGAGATGCTTGGCCACGGTGGGCGGCTCGGTGATGTGCCGCGACAGGTAGACCTTGCTGACCTTCGAGCCGGTGACCACCATCGCGATGCCGTCAAGCCCGCCGGGCACGCGCACGCTTGTGTGCACGAACCGGCACACGTTGCCGGAGCAGCCGTCGAAGCGGTCGGGCGCGCGGTAGACGTAAGTGAAGATCGTCTTGACCGCGGTGGGGGTGGCCGCCTTCGCCGCGGCCGCGCGGTCGGCGGCCAGCCAGGCGTGGAACAGCTTGTTCGCCACCTTGCCGGGCGCGGGCGTCCCAGCCGAGACGGGAGCGGCCAGGGCGGGGCCGACGGAGGAGAGCGTCAGTGTCGCAGCCGCAGTGAGGGCGGCGCCGAGGACCAGTCGTTTGAACACGCTGCGACGCTAAGGGTGGCGCCTTGCGCAGGGATTGAGCCCGGCTTGCAGTGGTCCGGGCGCCTTGCGGCGGTTGCGATCAGCCGGCTGGCACGCACTGATGATGCGGCTCGGCATGACGTTGACCCCGCTGAGATCGTCCTTGCCGATCAGCCCTGCCACCCGGATCTCCACGTCGTCGATCGTGGCGTGGCCGACCCTCGATGACCTCGTCCGGCTGCGCCAGGCCCGGCGGCTGCCGCTCCTCGTCCGGGTCGCGGCCGCGACCGGCGTCTGGGCGAGCGGCGCTGACCGCCGCCGCCGCCGGCCGCACCGCCCCCGAACTCCAGGCCAGGTCCCGCCACCAGCACCTGGCCGGCGTCGGCCACGACCTCCGCCTCGGCGAGGGGACCTCCAGCGGTAGAGGGGGTGCCGCTGCCGACGCCCGCCCGGCGCGCGATGTCGTCCAGCGGCACGGCGGGTCCGCGCTCGATGACCAGGTCCCGCGCGGCCGGCAGGATCCATTCCAGGTTTGGTGTCGGTGCCGTGGTGGCGGACGTGGTCAGACTATGCGGGTGCAGAGGGTGCGGCCTCGGACCTCCCAGTGGACCCTTCTGCCGCCCGGCGGGCAGGCACCGCTGGTGAACGCGGTGATACGGAGGACGAAGTCGTACTCCCTTGGAGCGGAGCCGGTCCCGCACGGCCACGACGTCATCAGATCCGCGTTGTTGATGGTGACCGAGTTCTCGTTCTCACCCTTTGAGGCCAGGAAACAGTCACCCGTGCGGAACCGCCGCTGCACGCAGAGGGCGATCTCGTTCGCGTCCTCGCCGTAACTCCACCACAGTTCCCCGTCCAGATCGGCGCCGTGCCTGAGGCACTCGGAGGAGTCGTCGACCACCTTGAGCACCTTCAGGTACGCGTCGGAGCGGCGGCAGCCGACCGCGCGCGGCTTGCTCCTGCTCCACTCGCCGGACGGACGCTCGTAGGCGTCCAGGCAGTCGCCCGCCGAGATCTTCTCGAACGCCTTGCGGGTGGGATCGGATGTGGGGGTGGGGGTGGGGGTGGCACTGTCGGTGGCGCTCGCGGTCTCGGACGGCTGAGGCGCGGGTGTCGGGGAAGTCGGGGTCTGCTGGAGAGTGGCGATGGCCTTGGAGATGGCCGGTGCGTTTCCATCGTCCCCGATGGCCCAGGCGGCGAAGGCGACCAGCAGGACGCCCACGACCGCGGCCACCGGGAGCTTCATTCGTCCGAGCGGCGGAAACCGCCGGCCGTTCCCCGGCGTGTCCTGCGGCGGGGGCGCCAGCACCTCGGTCTCCGCCACCCGCGTGGCGATCATCGTGCTGACGGGCTCCGGCAGCGGAGCGTCCCCGCCCTCGGCGAGCGCGGAGCAACGTTCGAGGAACGCGTCGAGGCCGGGCCGGTCTTCCGGATCCTTCTCCAGGCCGGACGCGATCAGCGGGAGCAGCGGCTCCGGCACGCCAGTCAGGTCGGGTTCCTCGTGGATGACGCGGTAGCCGAGGGCCTCGATCGGGCCCTCGCCGAAGGGCCGCCGGCCGGTGGCGGCGAAGGCCAGCACGGCAGCCAGGCAGAACACGTCACTGGCCGGCCCGACCTCGCGGCCCCGAAGCTGCTCGGGCGACATGAACCCGGGCGTGCCGACCACGCTGGTGCGGGTGGTCTGCGAGGTGGCGTCGAGCGCGCGGGCGATGCCGAAGTCGATGATGCGGGGTCCGTCCTGGGCGAGCAGCACGTTGCCGGGCTTGAGGTCCCGGTGGACGACGCCCCGCTCGTGGATCGCCATCAGCCCTTCGGCCAGGCCCGCGCCGAGCCCCGCGACCGCCGCATCGGAGAACGCGCCGTGCTCGCCGACTGCCTCGTGCAGCGACGGCCCCGCGATGTACTCGGTCACGAGCCAGGGCGGATCGGCGTCGGCGCGGGCGTCCACCACCTGCACGGTGTGGATGCCCCCGACCCGCCGCACCGCGGCGACCTCCGCCTCGAACCGCCGCCGGAACTGCGCGTCCTCCGCCAGGTACGGGTGGATCACCTTGACCGCGACCGGCCGGCCGCCCTTCGAGCGGCCCAGGTAGACGCGACCCATCCCGCCCGCCCCCAGCCGCGCCAGCAGCCGGTACCCACCGACCGTCTTCGGGTCGCCCGCCTCAAGCGGCTTCAGTTTCTCGCTGGACACCCGCATGTCCTCCCACACCCACTGGTGATCTAGAACGCACCCTTCCACACAGGACGACGGGAGGGTAGGCCGTGCTGTGGCTGTGCAACCCCGGCGCCAGCTACGTCACCGGCGTCGCGCTCCCCGTCGACGGCGGGTACACCGCCCAATGACCCGGCCCGGCGATAGTCGCGCATGCCGAGGGCCAGGAATGCCTCGTTCGCCACCTCGGAGAAGGTGACGGTGGCGATCGGCTCGATGAGTTCGAACATGCGGTGGATCTTGGCCTGAGGGTGCGGCATCGTTCGCATCTCCCTTAGTCGTGACAGCGCCCTCGTGGGCGGCTTCTTGCCCCAACTACGAACGACGTGGCCCGGATCCGACAACTCTGATCGATTCTGCCAGGCAGCGTCGTAATATCACCCGGACTCGGTCGCCCGCTCGGTTGCCGCGGTCCGGTTGCCGGCCGAGCCAAGCCGGGGAAACGGTACCCAGAGGCGTTTTCCGTGATGATCGTGGAGTAGCCGCTAGCGCGTCCGGGTCGGGGTCGGTGCCGTCGTCGGCGAGGAAGGGCATGGCGAGGCTGGCGTTATTCCTCGGCAAGAAGCACAAACGAGGGCGCAAGTGGGGCTGGCTTCAGGTCATCTACACCGACCCCACTCAGCTCGGCCTGATCAACCTCAATGGAGCCGTCGTCGCTCCCAGGCCCTTCCGGTCCTGGCGGGCAACGGCCGAACGCCATCGGTGAAGGGCGTCGGAGAGCCGTGTGCGGAAGAACCGCATGCACGGTTCGAAGCGGCGGGAGCTGGAAACGGAGCCAGAACCTGGTCATGGCCACTGGGGAACCGGCGGCATCGACGGCCTCAGGTCCTACCACCAGGAGAAACAACCGCGCCAGCTCCCGACCCTACCGTGACCGTTATTACTGCAGGTTGACGGTATACAGGTTGGAAAATTGCGTCTTCGCTCCAGCCGGGGCCCAGTTGGAGGCGAGCCCGCCCAGTACCCGGGCACAACCGCACATCGAACACCTGGCACAGCAGGCCGGCCAGGGGCCGGGCGGATGGAGCAGATGCCCTGGTGTGGTAACCCTGTAGGAGATAGGGCGTACGCGGGAGCAGTTAGCGCAGGCCAGTGGCCGTGATCCGCCGCTGAATGCCGTGCCACGCCGAACTCGTCCCAGATCGTAACAACGGACTTTTGCTTCCACCAGTGCATGGATGGACTTGGTGAGTGCGGCGAGAGTCACGGGAGTGCATGGGTGAGATTCCTCTTTCGTCGTCGCTCAATCCAAACACGTTTCACAGCGGCCGCGGGGGCGCTGTCCCTGATCTTCTTCGTGCTGATCGCCATCGGTCTCGACCTCACGGTCCGCAACAGAGTCCGGGACCAGATCTTCCGTGACACGCAGCGAGTGGCGACCGACTGGATCGCGTCCATGACGCCCGGCCGCATCGCGAGCCCGATTCCCCCGGCCGCTGTCAACCTTCTGCAACTCGTCGACTCCCGCGGTCGGGTGGTGGCCGCCAGTCCCGCGGGCGCGGGCAGGCCCCCGCTGAGCGCCGTTCGGCCGCCCCATGACGACCGGATCATCCACCTCACAGAGTGCTCCCCCAGTGGATGCTTCGTGCTCACGTCGGTCCGTGTCTCACCTCAGGAGGCCTCATTCCTTTGGGGAGGAGAGCCCCATTTCGTCTACGCCGGAACGGCCGAGCCTCCCGCCCTGTCCACCCACATCCTCGAGTTCAGCACGCTGGCCGCAGCCCTGCTGGCGACCGGGTTCGCCACATGGATCACCTGGGCTGCGGTCGGGCGGGCGCTACGACCGGTGGCAGCGATCCGCGCGAGAATCTCGGAGATCAGCGTCACCGATCTGAGCCTTCGGGTGCCGGAACCACCGGGCTGTGATGAGATCGGACAGCTGGCACGCACCGCCAACCAGACCCTGTCCCGGCTGGAGACGGCAGTGCAGCAGCAACGGCAATTCGCCTCGATTGTCTCCCACGAGCTCAAGACCCCCGTGGCCGGTCTCCAGGCCCAACTCGAGGAAGCCGTGCTGTATCCGGATGACGTCGATCCTCGCGAGACGATCAGAACAGGGCTGGCGACGACGGACCGGCTACGAGCGCTGATCGATGACATCATGGTGTTCGCCCGGATCCGCACGGCGGCTCCTGAGCCTCCCGAACCGGTCGATCTCGGCGTGCTGGTACACGATGAGCTGGTCACCACAACCCGGGACGTGCCGGTGCGCACGCGGGTGAAGGGCGAGGTGATGGTTCTCGGCAACCATATGCAGCTGATCGGAGTGTTGAACAACCTGGTAGTCAACGCCCAGCGGCACGCAGCAACCAGCGTCGAGGTCAACGCCGGCCGCGAGGATGACCAGGCCGTGGTGACAGTGAGCGATGACGGGGATGGCATCGCCCTCGAAGACCGAGACCGCGTGTTCCAGCCCTTTGTCCGCCTGGAAGAAGGGCACCGGAAGGACCCCGCAGGCACCGGCTTGGGCCTTGCCATCAGCCGGGCGATCGCCACAGCCCACTACGGGACCTTGAAGATCGATGACTCTCCGCGAGGCGCGCGCTTCGTCCTGCGCCTGCCGCTGATGAAACGCCACCCGGCCTGAATGCGGCTGCATGACACCCGAACGCCTTCCGGTGGGCCTCTTTGGTTGCCTCCTGCAGCGCGGCCGCGGCGTTGATCAGGGCCTGTCCGGCGTCGGCGGCTCCGCCAGCGGCACGGAGCGGGACGATGGCGGTGTGGGCAGCGGTGGTCATTCCGGACAGGGGGCGGCTGGGATACGTTCGGGAGAAGACCGCCGGTTCGATCGAGGCGCCGAGCAGATTGAGCTGCAGCGCATCGGTACCGCGCAGGCCAAGGCGGCCAGCCAAGATCGTATGGGCCAGGTTTATGACGCGGGGGCTTGCGCTGCTGATCGGGTTTGCGGGCGTGGGAGGCGGAACATCGGCACCGGTCAGGCGGACCAGGTGCGCGGCCTCCGACTCTGACGATCATAAGGGGAACGGATGACGCGCGATCGGCGATCGGCGAACCCGACTCGGGCCAGGCGATGGCTCCGCACGATGCGGGCGCGGGATCCGCGCGAGGCACACCGCGCTGCTACCCCGTTGGAGCTGCTGTTCGACCTCTGTTTCGTGGTCGCGGTGGCGCAGGCGGCCGCCCAGTTGCACCACCACGTGACCGAAGCCCACCTCGGCGTCGGACTGTTGGGCTATGTGATGGTTTTCTTCACGGTCTGGTGGGCGTGGATGAACTTCACTTGGTTCGCCTCGGCCTACGACACCGATGACGTTGCCTATCGGCTGCTGACTATGCTTCAGATGGCGGGTGTTCTGGTACTGGCGGCCGGGGTGCCCGCCGCGGCGACCTCCTACGACTTCACCGTGATCACCATTGGTTATGTGGTGATGCGCGTGGCGCTGGTCGCCCAGTGGCTGCGGGTAGCTCGGCAAGACCCCACCGGCCGCCCGGCGGGGATCCGGTACGCCGTCGGCATCATGGCGGTCCAGGCAGGCTGGCTTGTTCGGTTGGCGCTGCCGCATCCATGGGACTACACGGGGTTCGCGGTCCTCGTGATCGCCGAACTAGTGGTGCCGCTGTGGGCCGAGTTCCGGGGCATGGCCACGCCGTGGCACCCTGGCCACATTTCTGAACGCTACGGGCTGTTCACCATCATCGTCCTCGGCGAGGTCATCTTCGCTAGCCTTACCAGCATCCAATCCGCATTGTCCGAACGCGGCGTCTCCGGACAGATGCTGCTGATAGCCGCTGGCGGCCTCATTCTGGTGTTCACAATGTGGTGGATCTACTTCATGGGCCCGGACGCCGCCCTGAGCACGCCGCGTATCGCATTGTCCTGGGGTTACGCCCATTACCTGGTGTTCGCCGCGGTCGCCGCACTCGGCGCAGGCCTGCAGGTCATCGTTGACGTGGCCGTGCACCGCGCCCACGTGGCCCCGACGACGGCGACGTTCGCGGTGGCGGTACCGGTGGCCGGGTTCCTCCTGGTCATGTGCTGGCTGCGCCGACTGACACGCACCGGCCTGGCACATCCGACACTGATGGTTGCCGGGGCCGTCATCGTGCTGGTGCTGGCCTTGGCCACCCCCGTCCTAGGCGTCGGCAGGGTGATTCTGTCCATCGGCATCGCGGCTGTAGCCACGCTGACGGCATCTCTTGTGGCCACACACCGCGGCGGGGTACCCCACCCTCCATCGGAGGCACGCTGACAGGGGTCCCAGTAGGCACGACCCGCCCTGGTTATCGGCGGTGAGGGCTGATTGAGCGAGATCAGCGCCACTGGCGCAGGACGGCGTACTCGGCGCGGGCCTGTTCGACGGCGTCGGGGTGGCGCTGGGTTTTCTCGTGTTCTGCGAGGGCGCGGTAGACGCTGGCAAGGGAGGGGTTGTGTCCCTTGGTTTGCCAGTGGGGATGATCAGGTCCTTGCGGATTTTCTCGACGGGTTCGCCGGCCGTGCGGCGCCGCAGGACGGTGTGGATCGGCCTTTGAGGAGCCTGGGTGCAGAAATTGGCGCTAGGAACGTGATCTTCGTTTCGGTTCGGTGGCTGCTCTCGTTTGTCCTGGTTGCGGGGCCTACGTTCCTGGGCCATGCCCTTCGAATTTCTCTCTGATGAGCAGATCGCCCGCTATGGTCGCTTCCCTGAGGAGCCCTCGCCGGCGGAGCTGAAGCAGTTCTTCCGGCTGGACCGTGCGGCCCTGGACGCTCTGGCGAGCAAGCGGCGCCCTGCGACGATGCTGGGGTGGGCGGTGCAGTGGGGGACGGTCTGGATGCTCGGGATTCCTGACCGAGGACCCGCTCGTGGTGCCTTCCGGCGCGGTCGCTTTCGTCGCCGAGCAGCTTGACCTCGACCCGGCCTGCCTGGCCGACTTTGGCCAGCGTCCCAAGACCGCCTACGAGCACGCGCGGGAGATCCGCGAGCTGCTGGGCTACCGCGCTCGGCGCGTGTGAGGCCGAGGTGCGCCAGTACGTGGCGGCGCGGCTGTGGGCCTCGGTGGAAGGGCCGCGGGCGTTGTTCGACCGGGCACGAGTGCATCTGCTGAAGGAGCGCATCTTGCTGCCGGGCATCAGCGTGCTGGTGCGACTGGTCGGCGAGGTGCGGCGGGCGGAGAACGAGCGGCTGCACGCGCTGCAATCGTTATCTTGGGCTCTTGGCCTCTTCTCCCAGGTCAGAGCGAGATGATCCTGTCAGGCATGTAAGGCACGGCGCTGAACCGGGCAGCCTCAAGCGCGGTGAGCACCAGGATGCCATGGTGGCGGTCTGGCTGGGATGCGAGTTGCGCATGGAGGGCGTTCCCTTTCTTCGTCGCCGGGAACACCGATGCTAAATGCACTTCGCAAATATGTATAGCAATCGTAGCAATTGGAAGTTAATCTCAAATAATGAGCCCATAGCGATATTGGACCATTTTTCTGGTGCGTTTACGGGTGATACTGAAGTTCCTCGCTCTCATGGACGAGATCCTCGCCGACGCCGGTATCCGATGGTTAGCGCATCGCCGGACCGCGGACCTGTGAGCGGGAGGGTTTCAGCGAGTCCGCGTCAAACCGAAGAAGCCACCGTAGACCCGGCGGAACACAGGTCCGGGCAGCACGGAACGCAGGACCGGCAGGAACCGGGCCCGTGGTCCGACGCGATAGACGTGGCGCATTTTCCGGGATTCGACGGCACGCACTATGGCCTGGGCGAGCGGTTCGGGTGAGCGCCCGTCGTGCTGGAGTTGACGGAAGCGGTCGACGACCCGCGCTCGCCGGGGTTCGTAGGCGTGGATCGGCTCGTCCGTACTCATGGAGTCCGCCGCGCCCGTGCGTACGCTGGTGGCCTCCATGCACGCCACTTCTATGCCGAAGGGCGCGACCTCGTCGCGTAATGGGTCAGCGTAGTGGTTGAGTGCGGCCTTGCTCGCGGAGTAGAGGGAGTGAAATGGCCGAACTCGAACAACTAGTCTGACCCAATCGGATTCTGTCGGCTACTGGAGTCTGTGATGTTGTGATCAATTCGCAGGCGTTGCCCGCACAGCAAAATGGCTCAAGGTCGATCAGGCGCCACGGTACCGATAGGCAGACAGTGGTCGCTGGTCGGCTACGGGCTTTCGTAAGACCCGCTGTCAATACCCGTGGCCTGCGTGCGTCCAGCCGGCACTTGTTGCAGAACCGCCTTTTGGCCCGAGCAGCGCCTGCCCACGGGGAGCAGAACCTGGCCCTCCGCTCGGGTCCGCGCCACCAGGCGCAAAGTAGCTGTGGGTAACCGGAAGTTTGCGGACGGTTTGACATAAGCCGGTCGCAAACAAGGCGGCCTGTCGTTATCGAGGCGGAGAGCGCCGGACTCATCCCTGAACGCCCGGGCCGAAACCCGGCGTTGGGCACCGCCGCCGTCACTCGCTGTGGCCTGCGGAAACGCTCTACTTTGAGGCTGGTGGCACGGACCCGAGCGGCAGGTCCAGGTCTCTAGGGGTTGAGGAGGCGGTTGGTCTCGGCCAGCAGCTCGCTCTGGCGGAGGCGGTCGGCGGGGAACGGCATCGCGATGACGCGGTGCACGCCGACCTCGGCGAGTGCGGCAAGCCGTTCGGCGGCCGCGGCGGGTGGGCCGGTGACCAGGCCACCACGGGCCTCCTCCTCGGTCATCCCGTACTCCATCAGCGACCGGGCCTGAGCGTCGATCACCGACGCGGGCAGGTCGCCGAGACCGACGCTGAGGCCGATCGTGACGCGCGGCGCCGGGCGGCCGTATTCGGCGGCGAGGCCGGCCAGTTGGCGGCTCTGTTCGGCGATCTCAGCCGGCGTGGAGAACGCCGGATACCATTCGTCGGCGAAACGGGCGGCTCGGCGCATGGGGCCGGCGCCGATGAGGACGGGCGGCATCGTCGCGCCCGGAGAGAGAGTGATCACCTCGCCGTTCACGTTCGTGGGCTTGCCCTCGACCAGGCTCGGCAGGATCTCCAGGGCGGCGTCGGTGCGCTGCGCGCGTTCGGCGTAGGGGATACCGACGGCCCGCCAGGCTGCGTCGCCGTGCACGCTGCCGCCCGAGCCGACGCCGAGCAGCACCCGACCGCCGGACAGGTGCTGCAGGCTGGCGATCTGCTTGGCGGCCCAGGCGACCGGGCGCAGCGCCAAGACCATCACCCCGAAGCCGATCTTGACGCGCTCGGTGACGGCGGCGGCCGTGGCCAGCACTATGGTGCTGTCGAGGAACGGCCGCACCGGGATCAGATGGTCGCCGACCCAGATCGACTCCAGGCCGAGCTCCTCGGTGTGCCGGGCATGCTCGCGCACCCCAGCGGTCTCATCCACGCCGAACGACGGTAGGTTCACGCCGACCTTGAGCATCAGCGCACCTCGAGCAGGGTCTTGCCGACGCTGGCGCGCGACTCGATGGCGGCGTGCGCGGCGGCGGCCCGGTCGAGGGGGAAGCGCTGCCCGATCAGCGGCCGCAGCCGTCCGCCCACCGCCTCGGCGAGGGCGCTCTCGGTGTACTCGCGCATCATCTTCGGGGTGGGCCTCGCCTGGACGAGCGTGATGCCGCGCGCAACAGCGGCCTCCGCCTCGATGCCGGCCCACTCTCCGCTCGCCAGCCCGAAGCTGACCATCCGCCCGCCCTGGCCGAGCAGTTCGAAGGCGGCCCGAGCGATGTCGCCGCCGACCCCGTCGAAAACGACGTCGACGGGGTCGACCTCGTCGGTCCAGCCCGGAGCCGTGTAGTCGACCACCTCGTCGGTGCCCAGGTCGCGGGCCACACCGGTCTTGCGCGAGCCCCCGGCCGCTCCGATGACGGTGGCGCCCGCCGACTTGGCGAGCTGCACGAGGAGCGAGCCCACGCCGCCGGCCGCCGCCTCGACCAGAACCCGTTCTCCGGGCTGTGGTGCGGTCGCCCGGATCATCATGGTCGCGGTACGCCCGTCGGCCAAGACCGCGACCGCGGCGTCCAATTCCAGGCCGTCGGGGACGAGAAAGAGCCCGGAGGCATCCACCGCGGCCCGTTCGGCATAACCGCCGGAGCCCCCCGTGGAGGTCACCACCCGACGGCTGACCAGGCCGGAGTCGACGCCCTCGCCGACCGCCGTGACGATGCCCCCGACGCCGTTGCCCGGGATCATCGGCAGCTCCGGCTTGAACGGTGACGGGGCGCCCGACCGGAACTGGGTCTCCACAAAGGTGATGTTGGCGTAGGCGACGTCGATCAACACCTGCCCCGGCCCCGGGACCGGATCGGGGGCGTCTCCAGGTACGAGCACCTCGGGCCCGCCGAACTCCTTCAGCCACACCGCACGCACAACACTCTCCCCTGTTCAGCTGATGTCGGTCTCAGCATGCAACCTCAACCGAGCTCGAGGTCAAATCGCGATCACCAGTACAGCTCGACCGCCATGTCGGCCCGGTTCTCGGGTCGGCCTCCCCGGGGGACAAGGTAGAAGATCGCCGCAGGTCGATTGTCATCACTTCACAGCATGTTGCAGCGACAATGCGACCACGCGGGGCGAGGGCGATGTAGGCCGGCCAGGCACGCGAAACTCATCGGTCCATCCTGCCCCGACGATGCTCGCCTGCCCCACGGCTCGCCCGTCGAGGCCCGCAGCGCCGCAGTAACCCTTTTGTGGCTGTCATCCGGTTTCGTTCGGGTAGCGTCGCCGGGTGCCGTCGGCGATGATCGACGCGACGTGACCGCGCTGCGAAAGGATCGGGTATGACGTGGTATCCGTGGAGACGGGCGTTCCTCACGGCGGGGGCGGCCGTGGTCGGCTTCGACCCGTCAACGCGCACATGGGTCACCGACGCCGCCCAGTCTCAGGGGATGGTCGACCTGCCGCCGCTGAAGGGCAAGGTGGTGACCGATCCCGCCTCGCGCGGCCAGGCGGCCGACGACTTCGGGCACCTGGTCCATCGGATCCCCGGGGCCGTGCTGGAGCCCGGCGCCGTGTCGGACATCATGGCGATGATGAAGTACTGCCGGACGCACAGCCTGCAGGTGGCCGCGCGCGGCCAGGGACACGCCACCTTAGGTCAGGGCCAGGTCGCGGGCGGTCTGATCATCGACATGACCCCGCTCAACGCGGTTGAGGTGCGGGAGGACACGGCCGTCGTGGAGGCGGGCGCGCTCTGGAGCAGCTTGGCGCAGGCGACCCTGGCCCACGGCCTGACCCCTCCGGTCTTCACCGACTACCTTGAGCTCTCGGTCGGCGGCACGCTCTCGGTGGGCGGTGTCGGCGGCCAGACCCACCACCACGGATCCCAGGCGGACAACGTGGTGGAGCTGGAGGTCGTCACGGGGGATGCCAGCCTGAGGAGGTGTTCCGCGCAGTCGCGCCCCGACCTCTTCCGCGCGGCGCTGGCCGGAAGAGGACAGTGCGGCATCATCACCAAGGCCACCGTGCGCCTGCTGCCCGCCCCCGCGACGGTCCGCCACTACCTGCTCTCCTACCCCAGCGTCGCCGCGCTGACCGCCGACCAGCGGCGCGTGGTCAACGACGGCCGCTTCGCCTACGTGGAGGGAGAGCTCGGGCTGCCGACCGGCCCCGCCGGCTGGAGTTACCAGCTTGAAGCGGTCGCCTTCTTCAACGGCACGACCCCGCCCGACGACGCCAGGCTGCTCGACGGTCTGGCCGACCAGCCCGGCGACCGGCAGATCCAGGACATGTCCTACTTCGACTTCCTCAACCGGCTCGCCGCGGGCGTCGCCTATCTGAAGTCCACAGGCGAGTGGTACCGCCCGCACCCCTGGTGGAACATGTTCCTGCCCGCGAGCCGCACCGACGCCTTCGTGGAGGCCGCCATCAAGGACCTGACCGAGACCGAGGTCGGCGCCAGCGGCGTGGTCCTGCTCTATCCCTTCCCCCGCGCCCGCCTGCACCTGCCCTTGCTGCGCGTGCCCGACGAGGAGACGGTCTTCCTCTTCACACTGCTCAGAACCGCCTCGCCCGGAGCCGAGAGCCCGCAGGACATGGTGGAGGCCAACCGTTCCCTCTACCTGCGCGCCCGAGCTGTCGGGGGTTACCAGTACCCGGTCGGCTCCATACCCACCACGCCTGAGGAGTGGCGCACCCACTACGGCCCCGCATGGGCCGACTTCGAGGCGGCCCGTGAACGCTACGACCCCGACCGAATCCTCACTCCGGGCCAGGGCGTCTTCCCTCCGGGACCGTGAAGTCCGCAGCCGGATCACCCGTGCCGAGTTTCGCCACCAGGCGAAGGGCGCGGTGTTGCAGGGGGGGACGGCCGGTCGGGTCGCGCTGGGCGTTTCAGCCCGGGGTCGGGTAGGACCGCCGCATCGCTGCGGCGGTCAGGCTCGGCATGCTGAAGCCATCGTGACGCCGGCCTGCGCCGTGTTCACCGGCCTGTGGCTGACCGCGGCCCGGACGCCGCGGGCTATCCCGGGCGGCGTCCCCATGCCGAGATCAGCGGCGCGAGGGTGCGATTGTTATCTTGGGTTGCATGCCTGTTCTCGCAGGTCAGAGCGAGATGATCTTTTCTGTCACGTGAGACACGTTAACTGATCTTCACAGCATGTTGCGA
Source organism: Nonomuraea sp. NPDC051941 (assembly GCF_044593615.1). Classification (NCBI taxonomy): domain Bacteria; kingdom Bacillati; phylum Actinomycetota; class Actinomycetes; order Streptosporangiales; family Streptosporangiaceae; genus Nonomuraea; species Nonomuraea sp. NPDC051941. The sequence goes on along the minus strand of NZ_JBIUCF010000024.1, from coordinate 17,001 downwards.
TCGGGGCCGACAGCCAGGTGTTCGGCCGGACACGACGAGTATGTGTTGCAGCGGGCTGGACCGAATCGCCGCAACACTTGTCGACGCGACCCCAGGGGAGGGCGGCAGCGGGTGAAGCCCCGCTGATCGTCAACGAGCACGACGTCAGGCCGCGGGGTTGTGCTCGGTGGCCGAGCGCACTGCCCGCGAGGATCTGGCCCGGCAGCTTCGTCCCACGCGCTCGTCGCTGCAGGAGGAGAGCACCAAGCAAGACGCGCTGAACACACAGGTCACGGAGTTCCGCGACGAGCTGGAGCAACTGCGCGGCGCCGAGCGCGGCCGCAGCAAGGGCAAGTAGGGGGCAGACCAGTACGCCGGAACGGGGCAGCGGTCCCCCTCTCCCACCTGGTAACGCGCGGGTACACCCTCTCCACGAGGGCTATTTGACCCCCGGATCGTCGGTTCGCGGCTCGCCGTCGCTATGGGAGGTCCGGGCCGACAAGGTGGCCCAGTTGTGGGTCGAGGACGGCGCGATGGTCCAGCAGACCCACGCCGAGCACGAGGGCGAGCGGGCCGCACGCGTGGCGGCCCTCAAGGGAGAGGCGGCCGAGTTCGGCCTCACTGTGGTCGAGCCGAAGCTCCCGGATCGTCACGGCCCGGACTTCCCATAGCAACGGCGAGCCGCCAACCGACGATCCGGGGGTCAAGTAGCCCATGCGGAAGAGGCGTCCCCGAAAGTGATCAGAGCCCGATCATCGGCGCGGTGGCGCGGGCTGTTGCGGCGGCGAGTAGGCTGCGTCGCTGGTCGTCCATGTCGTCGAAGCGGTAGCGGCCTTCGCCGAGCGCGATGGCGAAGTTGAAGAAGGCGAGTTGGTTCTTGTATCGGTCGGTGAAGTTGCGATCGTCTTTGTCGAGCATCTCGTCGAACCAGAGGCGGGCTGCGTTCCCCCCGATGGTTGCCGTGTCGTCGTTGAGCAGGTTGTCGTCCACGCACACTTCGAGGAAGTCATCGTTGTCGAGCCATGCGCTCTGGGTGTCGGCGATGACGAGTTCGACGGCGGCGGCCTCGGACGGGGTGGCGAGGTGGCTCCGGCGCGGAGTCGTTCAGCGAGAGTGCTCATGCGAAGATTGCTTTACCGCGCTCGGGGGCCGGGGTCGCGTTCCCCGGCGGCGCACTCATGATCGTTGATCATATGTGTAACTGGTTGGCCTGAAGGGCGACCAGCGCGGCGAGTGCCGCGGTGAACGGGCTGGCGGCCTGGCCGGCGGGCAGTGCCGTTGCCGCCGGTTTGCGAGCAGGTGGCCTGGCAGGTCGGGCATAGACGGGTCTGGGTGTCGTGCTGGACGGCGGTCATGTCATCGCCTCGCAGACCGGGGAGCGCCTGAGCCGTCGCCGTGGGCGGGCAGCTGCAGCAGGCCTCCATCGAAGGCCATATGGAACAGGGCGCCCAGGCGTATCGCCGCCTCCAGCAGGCGGTCGAGGACGGCGTGCGTATGGTCCAGCAGGTAGAAGTGCAGGGTCGTCTTGTGCGTGAGCAGCTTGGCGACCCGCGGCCCCTCGTGTTCCAGGTCCTCCCGCATCGATCCCGCCAGGTCGCTGATTGCCACGCTGAAGGCGGGCCGAAACACTGGGGCACGCCTGCGATGCAACATGCCTACAGCGCCGGCCAACATGCCTTACGTGCCTCAAAAGATCTTCTCGCTCTGACCTACGAGAAGGGGGGAAGAACCCAAGATATCGATCGGTCCGATCGGCGTGATGGCGCTGACGCGGTTCTCGTACTCGCGACGGGCGCCGGTGGACTGTTGAGGGGTCAGTTCATCCACCCAGTACTACGGCATCGACCCGTGATCCCCGCCGGCGCCGGCGGAGTCTGTCAAGATGCCCTGATGAACGTATCTCGATGCGATTTGCTGCGCTGGCAGTTCGACTTCACCTGGTCATTGTTCGATTACCACCTGGAACGCCTGCAACCCGCGGACTTTCTGTGGGAACCCGCCACTCTTTGCTGGACTGTGCGCCCTGACGCCACCGGAGCATGGGTACCCGACTGGGCGGAGACCGAGCCCGATCCCGTCCCGGTTCCCACCATCGGCTGGTTGAGCTGGCATATCGGTTGGTGGTGGAGTGTGACCATCGATCACGCTCAGGGACGCAAACCTCGGGACAGGACCGAGATCACCTGGCCGGGTGATGGAACGAGCGCCGTCGCATGGTTGCGTGACCTCCGCACCACTTGGCGGACCGAGCTGGATCGACTCACCGACGCCGACCTGGACGCCCTGGCGCCCTCCTTCCCTTGGCCACAGGACTCTGAGCACACCGTCGCCCACGTGATCGCCTGGGTCAACTCCGAGCTGATGAAGAACGTCAGCGAAATAGGCCAGCTTCGCATGCTGCGAGCCGCGTTCTCGGAGTGAGTTCTTCTCGGCCCAAGATCGATGTGATCAGCCTGCCGCCGGCTCGGTGAGCCGGGCTTCCAGGTCGGCGATCATCTGCGTGAGCAGGCTGGTGTTCTCCTGCCGGACCGCCTGCGGGTCGACCTTGTCGATGCCGGCGACCTTCGTGATGCACTCGTCGGCGGCCTGGGCCATTGTGGCGAACTCTTTGCGGGCGATCGAGCAGGAGTTAGCGGCCTCGAAGGTGGTGGCGTGGTGCATGTCCTTGACCGATGTCATCACCGCTCGTGCGGCGGACATGGCGTCGCGGCGCTGAACTCATCGCCGTGTCCGTGGCGCATGCAGCGGGTGACAGAGACCCGGCGAGGGGCCGGATCAGTGGAAGGCATGAACCTTTCCAGGCGGTCACCCCGGTTGGCCGCGATCACGCGGACGAGGCGGACGGCCCGCCGCAGTCGGTGGCCGTTGGGGATGCCGACGCCGGCGGCGATGTCGGCGTGGCTAAGCTCGCGTCCGTGGTTGCCGCGCAGCCAGATCATCACGTCCGCGACGTCGAGCTCGGCCTGTGTCCAGCCCATCGCGTCGCGCTGCCGCCGGTTCACAGCAGCCCGCCGTTCTCGTCCAGGAACTTGCCAGCGCCGCGTCGTCCAGGGTCGAGCCGGTCGCGATGTCGCGGACGTTGGCGTACGTTTCGGGACGGATGCAGCTCGCCTCTGATCTTGATGTCGAGTGCGGGTATGCGTCAGCGGCGTGCACCCGTTCTGGGATGTCACTGGATCCAGGAACAGGCTGTCGGCGTACTTGCTGTAGTGCACAGCCGAGTACGGCAAAGCGTGCAGAGATGTCAGTGCTGGTTGGTGCCGTTCGGACCTGCTGGTGTAGATCGGCGACGCCACGGCTCCCACCACCGTCGAGGTGTGTGTACGCTCCAGAGTAGGGGCCGTTGTCCTGCTGGAGGGGCTCGTGTGGTGTGGTCTGCGCCCTCCCGCTGATTGATCGCCAGGTCAGGCCGCCGGGACGTGCGCTGTACCGCGGCCTGAGGTGCGTGCCGGGCAGGCCGTGTGGCCGCGGCCGCGGGATCGGGCGCGCTGGCCATCAGGGTCATGCCGGCCAGGAGGGTCGCGCCGGTGAGTATGGAGCTGATCAGGCCGTTTGGTTTCCCGTCGCCGTAACCTCGCACATTGGAGGACTTCGGCTGGTGTGCAGCGCGGCGAGGATGGCCTACTCCGCGCCGTGGCGCACAGCCAAGACGGGACCAGAGCCCGTGCTGTTCAGCACGCGGGCGGGTGACTCCCCGAAGGAAGGCCAGGTGCAGACCGCCGCCTGCTGAGCTCCCGCCCGGTCCGCACCCGCCGTACCTGCGCCTTACACGGCGACTCGAAGCCGTATCAGAGCGACATCAGGTCCGTGTCAAGTCGCCGGGCCACACTTGCCGGCATGGATAAAGCAATGCAGCCCCCGGCCGACACCCAAGGCGCCCAGCCGAAAGGCTTCGTCGCCAAGCTCCTCGCCGACCGTCACTCCGTCCCGTTCTCGATCGCACTGCACCTGGTGCCCGGCGCGGTCATCGTCGCCGTGTACGCGTTCATCGCCGCCCCCCTGGTCCGGGCGATCGACTTCCCGATCTTCCTGGCCTGGGCCATCGCCCTCGCGGTTGTGCTCTTCCCGCTTCAGCTGTTCCTGCTGTGGCTGGGCAAGAAGCAGACCGGCCGCTTCACGATGAAGGGCGTCGTCCACTACCGCGACAAGCCGCTCTCGCGCGGCAAGGTCTTCTGGCTCGGGGCCGCGTGCCTCGTGTGGATGACCGTGGTCTCGCTCTCGCTGACCCCCCTGGACAACATCGTCTACGACTGGTTCTTCACCTGGGTGAACTACCAGGGCGCCGGCCCCGACGGCACCACCTACCTCCAGGGCTACCCGCAGGAGCTCGTGCTCACCACGCTGCTCATCTGCGCACCGTTCACCGGCTTCACCCTGCCCCTGCTCGAGGAGTACTACTTCCGCGGCTTCCTGCTGCCCCGCCTCCCGCAGCTCGGCAAGTGGGCGCCGTTCTTCAACACCTTCTTCTTCTCGGTGTACCACTTCTGGGCCCCTTGGACGGTCCTGTCGAAGCTCGTCTTCCTTTACCCGGGCGTCTGGCTCGCCTGGAAGAAGCAGGACATCCGCATCTCGATCGCCATGCACCCCGGCTCGGCGCTGCTGATGACCGTGGTCGGCGTCATCGCCCTCGCCTCCGGCGCCACCTCGATGTAAGACCGCCCGAAACGAGGGGTGCCGTCCCGCTGGCCGAGGGCCGGATGCGCCGCTCCGGAGCGGGCCGCAAGCGCGCCGAGCAGGCCGACCCCGGGCTGCCCGCGGCGCTGGATGCGCTGGTGGAGCAGGTCACTCGGGGCGATCTTGCACAAGCCGGGGTGTGTAGCCGCCAGCTCGCACCATCCGACCGCCACCCCGGGTACATCTAGCAGGACACCATCGCCGGCCGTGGCCACCACCAGGCACCACTTCTCGGTGGCCACCGCGGTCGGTCTGGCCACCGCCGCCACCAACATCAACGGATACAGCGGATTCATGGAGTGGGAGGCTATCGATGATGTGGCCTCCCACCGCCGCATCGTGGCGCCCGGCTTCGCCGAGGAGCGCCCCGGCGCCGGAATCCTCTCCCCTCCGATGACCGCCACGCAGGATTACCCGAAGACTTCGATCAGCGGGGTGACGGGCCCGTGCAGTCTGGCCCGGTCGATGAACCTGCTCGCCGTCAGAGATGGTCCCCCGCGAGGAGGGCACGGGCGATGAACTGGCGTTCACGATGGTGCCCACGTTTCTCTATGGTGTGGGCGTCAGCGGGGCGGGGACGGAGAGTCCGCAGGTCACCCTCGACAACGCACCGAGTCTGGAGAAGCTGCTGGTGCGGACCTCGGCCATGGACGGGCAGCTGGACGTACTGCTGACCGCGGGCTTCGCCTGGTTCCAGCTGCTGATGACGGGCAGCTACCTCGGGGCCGCCAGCGCACTGGTCGAGCGGGTGCTGCTCAACAACCAGGTACCCGACTCCGAGCGGACCCGGCTACTGGTGGAGACCGAGGGCGCGATGTCAGCCGCGGAGGGCGTCGCCCGTCGGATCGACGACGACGGCCCGGACGAGTCGACGCTCGCCGACTCGCTGTACGTCCGATACTGCGTGCAGGACGCCCTCTCCCGAATAGTCCCGCGCGGTCGAACTGCTCGGCGACCTCAAGCTCCTCATCAACGGGCAGACAAGCGACAACACCACCTCGCGATGATGGCAGCCGCCGCTCTGATCGCGCAGCGAAACCCCAGCTCACAGCGCGAAACTGGGTTTTCGAGCGGGACAGGTTCTCAGGAGAGCGGCCAGTTGTGTAGGGCGGCGTCGGCCAACGCCTGGAGTTCGTCGCGGCCGACACCGCTCGCGGCCTGCACGGCGATACCGAACGCCAGAGTGGTGACGTAGCGGGCCAGGAGCCCCGGATCGGTTTCCGGGGGAAGGTCGCCGTCGTCGACGGCTTGCTGGAACCGCTCTCGAACACAGGAGTAGGAACTGTTGCGCCAGGCGACGAGAAGGTCGCGGACTTCACGCCCGGAGTCGCTGGCGGCCAGGGCGCCCTGGACGCCCAGGCACCCGTGGGGATGGGCCGGGCGAGTGGTGGTTCGAACGGTGCCGGCCAGGATCGCGGTGGCGACGCCGAGGGCGGTCGGCTCCTCCAGAGCCTGCACCAGGTATGCGCTCGGGCCCTCGGTGTAGCGCTCCAGGGCCTTGCGGAACAGTTCTTCCTTGTTGCCGAAGGCTGCGTACATGCTGGTGGTGGAGATGCCCATCGCGTCCGCCAGGTGGGCCGTGCTGGCCCCCTCGTAGCCGTGCTCCCAGAAGGTCAGCACGGCGCGCTCGAGAGCTTCGTCGGCGTCGAATTTTCGCGGCCGGCCCATGGGGCCGCTCTGCTTTCTCCCCACTCTTTCAGCCTACCGTCTTTTGCAGCGATCGCTACAGAAGTGCTAGCGTCGGACTTCTGTAGCGATCGCTGCAAAACTCGAAGGGGGCATCATCGTGGGGCTACTTGACGGTAAGACCGCTCTCGTCACCGGGGGTAGCACCGGAATCGGCCTGGCCAGTGCCGTGCGACTGGCGGCTGAGGGCGCGCACGTGTTCATCACCGGCAGGCGCAAGACCGAACTCGACGCGGCCGTCGAAGTGATCGGTTCAGCGGCTACTGCGGTGACCGGCGACATCTCGAACCTGGCCGACCTGGACCGGCTTTATGAGGCGATCCGCAGCCGGGGACGGGGCCTGGACGTCCTGTTCGCGAATGCCTCCGTCGCCGCGCTCGTGCCGCTCGAGCAGGTCACCGAGGAACACTTCGACAACCTGTTCGGTATCAACGTCCGGGGCATGCTGTTCACCGTTCAGAAGGCGCTGCCGCTGCTCAACGACGGCGCCTCGGTGATCTTGAACGGCTCCACCAACGTGGACGTCGGCGATGAGGGGCTCGGCGTGTACGCGGCGACCAAGGCCGCCACCCGGCAGTTCTCACGGACCTGGGCCAACGAGCTCAAGGGGCGTGGTATCCGGGTCAACACCGTCACGCCCGGCCCGACCGATACCCCTGCTTTGAGAGGGCTCACCCCCGACCCGGAGCAGTTCGAGCAGTACCTGGCTACGCGTGTGCCGCTGGGCCGGCTCGGGCGCCCGGAGGAGATCGCCGCGGCCGTGACCTTCCTCGCCAGCGAGCAGAGCAGTTTCATCACCGGTTCCAGCATGTACGTCGACGGCGGCCTGAACCAGATCTGACAGGCGAAACGTCAGCGGCCGTGAAGGCCTCGCGTCCTGACGACATGTGGTCGGAGCCCCGACTCGGGGGCTGCCATACAGAAGGGTCATCTCATGTCCGACAGCGATCTACGCGCGTTCTACCTGCGCTACATCCAGGAGCTCAACGCCCACAGGTTCGACGGCATGGACGAGTTCATCAACGACCGGACCACGTTGAACGGTGAGCCGGCCACCCGGGACGACCTCATCGCTGTTCAGAAGGCTGACGTGGACGCGGTTCCGGACCTGCACTGGGAGCTCAAGGAACTGCTCTTCGACGGTGACCGCCTGGCCGCGCGTCTGGTCAACACGGGCACTCCGGTGAAGGAGTGGCTCGGCGTGACACCCACCGGCGCCTCGTTCGAAATCGTCGAGTACGCCATCTATCAGGTCCGCGACGGCCGGTTCGTGCATATGACGGCCCTGCACGACGCCGGCGAACTACACCGGCAGCTGACCGGCTGACCTCCGCGATCGGCGTCAGCAACCCGGAGAACGCCGCCGGGCCAGGGACGCCCGCAGATGTCCGAGGGATGGTGCAGGTCTCGGCACCGGGCGCAGTTGAACGCGGTGGCGGCCGTCAGCACGGCTCAGGCCGACACCGCGCTCGACCTCCCGGGCCGGTGGCGTACATCGGAAAGCCGAACACATGGGCGGACACGGCCCGGCCCGGGCTGCTGTCAGACGCCGGCCGTGGCGGCATCGCTCCAGATATGTCGAAAGGAAAAAACATGACCATCACACTGATCACCGGGGCCAACAAGGGCATCGGCTTCGAGACAGCCAAACAGCTTCTGGAGTTGGGCCACGTCGTCTACATCGGCGCGCGTGACGTCGAACGAGGCGAGAAAGCCGCAGCGGCACTTGGCGCACGATTCGTTCAACTCGATGTGACCGACGACGCATCGGTGAGCAGCGCACTGGCGACGATCGACGCGGCTGAGGGCCGGCTCGACGTTCTGGTGCACAACGCGGGCATCCTGGGAGACGGAGTCATCGACGGTCCCACGGCTCTCCGCGTGTTCGACACCAACGCGGTGGGAATCGTGCGCGTCACGGAGGCGGCACTTCCCCTGCTGCGCAGATCATCGAACCCTAACGTGGTCACCGTTTCGAGCAGCGCCGGGTCATTTTGGGCAGTGAACAACCCCGACCGGCCGGAGTTCCACTTGCCCCTCGCGCTTTACTCCGCGTCCAAGTCAGCAGCCACCATGCTCACGGTCCAGTACGCCAAGGCCCAGCCGGGCATCAAGTTCAATGCAATCGAGCCCGGCACCACCGCCACCGACATGACCGCGGCCTTCGGAATCGGAAGGTCACCCGAAGAGAGCGCCAGAACTGTCGTACGCCTGGCAACCCTCGATGCGGACGGTCCAACAGGAACGTTCCATGACGAAAGCGGGGAATTGCGCTGGTAGGCGCGTGGAAAACGATCGCAACAACAACCCAGCGACGGATTGCCCTCATGAAACAGCCGAGTCAGGCCGCGCCGGTCGACCGGGGTGAGCAGGGCGGCCCACTCGGCATCGGTGAGAACGTCTTGAAGCATCAGGACATTCACTATGATCCGGGTGTTCGGTCGGCTGGTGCTCCTGGGCCGAAGCGAGGTGGCCAAGGATGCCGAGATTCTGGTGCTGCGGCGTGAGGTCGTCCGGCCGAAGCCGGACTGGGCCGATCGAGCGCTCCTGGCTGCGCCGGCACGGCTCTTGTCGCCCGGGCTGCGGGCTCATCGGCTGGTGATGCCGTGCACCCTGCCGGCCTGGCACCGCCGCCTGGTTCGACGCCGGTGGACATATCCGAGCCGGTTCGGCTGCCCGAGGACGAGCAAGCGGGTCCGAGACCTGGTGCTGGGCCTGGCACGGGAGAACCCGATCTGGGGATGTCGCCGGGTGCATGGTGGGCTGGTCCGGCCCGCGCGCCGGATCCTCCGTGGCCGACGGGTCGGCCCGGCTCCTCGAGATGCCGACACCTCGTGGAAGGCTTTCCTGCGTGCTCGGGCGAATGGGCTGCTGGCTGTCGATTTCTTCCACGTTGACACGATTTCCTTGAGGCGCCTGTACGTGCTGTTGGTGGTGGAGATCGCCACCCGGCGCGTGCACATCCTGGGTGTGACCGCCGACCCAACCGGCGCTTGGACGGGACAGCTGGCTCGCAACCTGCTCATGGAGTTTGGCAGGCGGATCGGCTCCTTCCGCTTCCTCATCCGTGACCGGGACGCCAAGTTGACCGATGTCATCGACGAGGGTTTCGCCGACGGGGGAGTGGCGGTGGTGAAGACGCCGCCGCGGACGCCGCGGGCGAACTGCTACGCCGAACGATGGGTGCGCACCGTGCGGGCTGAGTGCTGATCTACGACGAACGGCATTTGCGGTTGGTGCTGATCGATTATGCCGATCACTACAATGGGCATCGCCCGCACCAGTCCTGTCGGCAGTTGTCACCCGATCATGACGGGCGGACCGTCGTACCCCTGGAAGGTCCGATCAAGCGCAGGACGCTACTCGACGGGTTGATCAACGAGTGCCACCGGGTCGCGTAGCCCTTTCGGAGAACTCCCAGCTCAAGCCGTATGCGATGAGTTTTGAAGCAGTACAAGACTCTGCTGGTCAACTCGTTCAGGCACTCACCGGACCGGATGTGTCGCGTCGGTTCGCGGGACCCAGCCGACGAAGACGCCCTCGGGGCTGTGCGTCGACAGCGCCGCCGCGATCGAGCCGTGCAGGGTGGCGTCGTCGGGCAGCCTGAGGTGGTGCTCGTCCGGCTGGTCGTAGAGGGACAGGTCGAGCCGCGCCGACGGGTACCTGCGGACTCCGTCCACGACCGCCGCTTCGCCCTTGTACGACAGGGTGACCGAACGGAGCCTGGGCCAGGGATGCTCGTTGAGGTGCCGCTCGGTCACGGTCAGGACGCCCATGGCTGCGGCCTGGAGATTTATGCGGATATATCCGGTGATGCCGACGATCACCACCAGCACCACGCCGACCATGAAGGCGATGTAGTCCGGGGCGTTCATCCCCCGGCCCTCGGGCAACATCGCGCCGATGACGCCGACCACGAGCAGCATGAGCACAGTGACGACGATCATCAGGCAGCCGAACATGCCCCTGTTCTGCCGGAGCGCGACGGCCCGCAGGTCGAAGGCGGTTCCGTCGGGCGGCTGACGGACCGTCCTCGCCGCGACGGTGGACAGGCTCCATCTCTTGACGTCCTCGCGGCGGAGCAGCACCCCGCCGGCGATCCCGCACAACGCGGCCGCGACCCCGATCATCTGCGACGGGTACACCTCGCCGTCGGTGATGCCGATGGCCACGGCGGTGGCGGCGATCATGATCGGGCAGATCGCGAAGAGCGCCTTGCGCATCAGCCCGATCGCCATCGGGCCGCCCAGCCAGATCCGGGCAAGCCAGAAGTACCAGACCGAGCTCCAAAACACCCCCGCGAAGATCTCAAAGGGGGCGGCATCGTTCCGCCATACGAGCACGACGCCACCGATGAGGCCGGGCCAGAGGACGGCAAGCAGGCCGACGGCCGACTTGTGGGCGAGGGGGCGCTGCATGCGCGGAATCCTAGCCTTCCCGGCATATCGCCCCAGACCCAAGACCTGGGTGGATGGAACTTATCGGCAGGCGCAATACCGTTCGCGGCAGGGCGAGGCGGTTCGGGTGGCTAGCCCGGAGCCGACCGGCGGGGCGGCTCAGGCGGATTCATGGGGTCCGACCCCGCGCCGAACGCCGAGCAGCTCGACCGCTGGGTCAAGGCAGGCGAGCTGCGCTACGTCCTGAGCGGCTCCGGCCAGGAACGTATGGTGGGCGGGCGGGGAAGCGGGGCGTCCCGTACGACCTGGATCACCAGCACCTGCGAGGCCGTGCCCGCATCGGAGCACGGCAGCATGGAGCGGCAGAGCGACACCTCGGACAGGTGGCCGTTCGGCGGTGGCCAGACCCTCTACTGATGCGGCGGCGACGCTTCACACGTTGCTCTCACCATGAGCGTGTAGAACGAGGTCGTGAACGAACAACCTGCCGCGAAAGTCCTGGTCGTCGATGACGAGCCGAACATTCGCGAGCTGCTGTCCGAAGCTCTGGAGCTGAACGGCTTCGCCGTGCGGACCGCCTCCGACGGACGCCAGGCGCTGGCGGAGGTGGCCCGCGAGCGGCCTGACATCATCGTGCTGGACGTGATGATGCCCGGCGTGGACGGGTTCGCGGTCGCCCGCAAGCTCCGCGAGGCCGGCGACAGCCCCATGATGCTGTTCCTGACCGCCAGGGACACGGTGTCCGATCGGATCGCGGGGCTGACCGCCGGTGGCGACGACTACGTGACCAAGCCGTTCAGCCTGGAAGAGGTGGTGCTGCGGCTACGGGCCATCATGCGCAGGACGCGGCCCGTGGAGGAGCAGGCCGACGACGGCGTGCTGCGGTACGCGGATCTGGAGCTCGACGAGCAGGCCCACAGTGTGCGGCGGTCCGGGCGGCCGATTCATCTGTCACCGACGGAATTCAGCCTGCTGCGCTACCTGATGATCAACGCCGAGCGGGTGGTCAGCAAGGCGCAGATCCTCGACCGCGTGTGGGACTTCGACTTCGACGGCGAGAGCAGGATCGTCGAGTCCTACATCAGCTACCTGCGGCGCAAGATCGACGCCGATGGCCCGCCGCTGATCCACACGTTGCGTGGGGTCGGCTACCGGCTGCAGGGACCCTCGTGAAACCGGCCCTGCCCCTGCGGCATCGGCTGCTGATCGCGCTGCTGGGGCTGTGCGCTGCCGGACTGGCGGCCTTCGCCACGGCGAGCGTGCTGCTCCTGGACCGTTCGCTGCTGGCGAGGGTGGACGCCCAGCTGACCGAGGTGGCCACCACGTTCGGCCGGCGCCCGGTACCCCCTCCGCCGCCGGTCGACATGGGCCGGGCCGTTGAGCTTCCGACGCAGTTCAGGATCGCCTTCTACAGTCCTTCCGGGGCTCTGCTGCGCAACCTGCCCACGGAGAACACGAATGGCCCGGCCATCCCCCCTGCCGTGATCTTCACGGTCGCGCGAGGTCCCGTCACCGTGCCCGCCAGGACGGGGTCGGAGCAGTGGCGCGTGCTGGTGAAGGACCTGCCCGACGGCACCAGACTGGCGGTGTCGATGTCGCTGGAGCCCAACCAGGCGACCGTGCACCAGATCCTGATCATCGAGGTGGCGGTGGGCAGCCTGGTGCTGCTGCTGCTCGGCACGCTCGCCCTCGCGGTGGTGCGCCTGGGGCTGCGCCCGCTCACCCGCATGGAACGTACGGCCGAGGCCATCGCCGGCGGAGACCTCGACCGCAGAGTCGGTGACACCGACCCGACAACCGAGAGCGGGCGGCTCGGCAGAGCGCTCAACATCATGCTGGAGCGCCTGGCGATGGCGCTGCGCGAGTCCGAGCGCTCCGAACGGCGACTGCGGCACTTCGTCGCCGACGCCTCCCATGAACTGCGCACGCCGCTCACCTCGATCCGGGGCTTCGCCGAGCTCTACCACCACGGCCAAGGCCCCCGGGACCCGGCGGCCGAGCGGCTGCTGCGCAGGATCGAGGCCGAAGCCGCCCGCATGGGCGTCCTGGTCGAGGACATGCTGCTGCTGGCCCGCATGGACCAGGAGCCCACGCTGGAGCCGGCCGTCGTGGACCTGCACGTGCTGGCCGGGGACGTGGTGCACGCCGCCCGGGCCCGGGACCGCGATCGGCCCATCCGGCTGGCCGTCTCCGACGAACCGGTGTTCGTGCTCGGTGACGAACACCGGTTGCACCAGGTCATCGCCAACCTGGTCGGCAACGCCATCCAGCACACGGCCCCGGGAGCGGAGGTCCGGGTCGAAGTCGGCCCGCGCGCGGTCGCCGGGGTGCCCGCTCCCGGGGTGGTGCACGTCGGCTCCGGACCCGCCCCCCACGCCAGGGCCGCGCTGATCGAGGTGCGCGACGAAGGTCAGGGCATCGATCCCGAGCACCTGCCGTACCTGTTCGACCGCTTCTACCGCGCCGATGCGGGCCGCCCCCGCGACAGCGGTGGAACCGGGCTGGGCCTGGCCATCGCCGCGGCGCTCGTGCAGGCGCACCACGGCCGGATCGAGGTGACGAGCACCCCGCGCCGCGGCACCACCTTCCGCGTGCTCCTGCCACTCAGGCAGCCCGAAGACGGCTGAACCCTCCGTTCACCTTCACGTCAGATTCGGTTCACACATTATTCCCAGCTTCATGCTGTCGGATGTGTGCTGACGAAAGGAGGGACATGCTGGAAAGGTTCCGTAAACGAGCGGTTTCCGCCGCTGACGGCTCTGATCGGCCGGTGTCCGGTGCCGAGGTGGGCGATGAGCTGGGTCACCGGCTGCGGGCGCCGAGCAAGCTGCACGCCTTGAACCGGTACGAGATCAAGTACCTCGTGGACGCGGCAGAGGCGGTCGAGCTGCGGGAGGAGATCGAGCAGCGGCTGGATCGCGACCGGCACAGCGGCGACGCGGGCTACGGCATCTGGAGCGTCTACTACGACACCCGGCAGCTCCGCTTCTACTGGGAGAAGATCGAGGGGTTGAAGTTCCGCAGAAAGCTGCGCATCCGCCACTACGGTGACCGGTTCTCGGTGAACCTGGACACCCCGGTGTACATCGAGATCAAGCAGCGGGTGAATCGGGTCACTCAGAAGCGGCGGGTACAGCTGCCGTACACCGACGCGCTGCGCCTGTGCGACGGGCGGCAGATGGTCGAGCACGACCCATCCCAGCGGGCCTTCCTGGAGGAGGTGCTCGACCTGGTGCTGCGCCTGGACCTGCGGGCCGTCGCGATGACCGGTTACCAGCGGCACGCGTACGTGGGCCGCGACGCCGACGTGGGCCTGCGCGTCACCTTCGACCGCCGCATCCGCGGCCGTGACCGGGACTTCCACCTCGGCGCCGACGCCGAGAACCGGCTCATCGTGCCCGCCCGCAAGGCGATCGTGGAGGTCAAGGCGAACGAGCGCGTGCCGTACTGGCTGACCGACCTCACCGCCAAGCGGAACCTGCAGGTGGTGCGGGTCTCCAAGTACTGCCAGAGCGTCGAGGCCCACGGGCTGGCCCCGCGCTCGATCTTCCACATCCCCGACCACGACGCCCACCAGGACGCCGGTCGCGGTGCCGGCTACGACCTTGACCTCGACCGCCGCCGGTCGACCGTTCTCTCGGAGGCATGACCCCCCCATGGACTTCTCCTTCCAGGACCTGTCCGGCACGTTCAGCGTGGCTGACATCGCGATCGCGATGTCCCTCTCGTTCGTGCTCAGCGCGATGATCGGCTGGGTGTACCGGGCGACGCACCGCAACGTCTCCTACAGCCAGTCGTACGTGCAGACGCTGGTCATCCTCGGCATGCTGATCTCGCTCATCATGCTGGTCGTCGGCTCGAACATCGCCCGTGCCTTCGCCCTGGTCGGCGCTCTGTCGGTGGTCCGCTTCCGCAACGCCATCAAAGAGACCCGCGACGTCGGGTTCATCTTCCTGGTGATGGGCGTCGGCATGGCCGTCGGCACCCGCTTCTACCTGCTGGCCATCGTGGCCGCCGTGGCGATCTCGCTGATCATCATGGTCATGCACCGGTTCAACTGGTTCCAGCTCAACGTGCGCCGCCAGGTCGTCAAGGTGCAGGTGCCTTCCGACGACGACTACACCCACGCCATCCAGGACGTCCTGGTGCGCCACACCGACGAGTTCGAGCTGGTCAGCATGGAGTCCATCAGGGCCGGCGCGCTCACGGAGCTGATGTACACCGTCAAGATCAAGAAGGGTAGCGAGCCGTCGGACGTCATCGCCGCCCTGCGCGAGCGCAACCACGGCCAGTCGGTCACCGTCCTGACCGGGTACGACCAGACCGACCTGTAGGGGCACGCGCATGACAGCACAGCCCAAACGGCTCAAGCACCGCATCCCCGTCAAGCTCCGGCACAACTGGAAACTGGTCGCGCTGTGCACGGCGTTCCTGGCGGCGTGCTGGGGCGTGTTCGGCAGCGGGACCATCCGCCCGTACGTCACCAGCGCCCAGGCCGCCGAGACCGAGACCGTCGTCACGAACCTGACCGGCACCAAGGACCTGTTCGACGCCTCCGTGGCGCACGACGTGAAGCTCACCTTCACCGACGCGGCGTACGAGGACATGCTGACGGAGTACTTCAAGGACGGCGAAAAGGAGTACGTCGAGGCGGACCTGACCATCGACGGCACCCGCATCCCCAGCGTGGGCGTCCGCCTCAAAGGCAACTCCACCCTGATGGGGCTGACCTGGAAGGGGCAGTCCAAGCAGCGCGGCATGCCCGGGGGCGGCCGGCGGCCCGAAGGGCTGCCGGAGGGCTTCCAGGTTCCCGAAGGCTTCCAGCCGTCCGAAGGCTTTCAACCGCCTGGCGATGGACAGCCCGCGGCCGGGCAGCCACAGACCGGCCGCGGTGGCAGGTTCGGCGGTGGTGGCGGGCCGGGGGGCTTCGGCGCCCAACTCAAGGGCGAGGAGCCGGAGAACCTGCCGTGGCTGATCAGCTTCGACGAGTTCGTGGACGGCCGCCGCTACCAGGGCCACAGCCAGATGGCCGTGCGCCCGGCCTCGACGAGCTCGACGGCGATGCTGAACGAGGCGCTGGGCATCTCGGTGGTCGGCGCCGCCGGCGAGCCGACCCAGAGCTCCACCTACGCCTCCTTCACGGTCAACGGCCGCTCTGCCGCGCCGCGGCTGCTGGTGGAGTACCTGGACGAGGGATACGCCGAAGGTCTCGGCAACGGCGTGCTGTACAAGTCGCTGGCCTCGGGGTCCTTCGACTACAAGGGCGAGGACCAGACCGGGTACACCGAGGACTTCAAGCAGATCAACAAGGTCGGCGGCAAGGACCTGCAGCCGGTCATCGACCTGGTCAGGTGGGGGAACGAAGCCTCCGACGCCGAGTTCGCCGAGGGTCTCGACGAGCGCCTGGATGTGGAGTCGTTCGCCCGGTACCTGGTCCTGCAGAACCTCATGGTGAACTTCGACGACATGGCGGGGCCCGGGCGTAACTACTACCTGTGGTACGACCTGGACACCAAGAAGTTCAAGGTCGTCACCTGGGACCTCAACCTCGCGTTCAGCGGAAACGCGGAGAGCGGCGTGAACGACACGATCAGCATGGGCTTCGGCCGGGGACGCCCCCAGCAGACCCAGCAGCAAGGTCAGCAATCCCAGCAGGCTCGGGGCTTCACTCCGTCCGACGGCGGCGAGCAGACGCGCCCGGAAGGTGGCGGCGGCATTATGCGCATGGGCCACCCCTTGAAGGAGAAGTTCCTTGCGAATGCCACCTTCAAGAAGCTCTATGAGGAGCAGTACCGGGCCCTGTACACCAAACTGCTGGCCGGCGGCACCGCCTCCGGCCTGCTGGACGACCTCGTCGCGGCCTACAAGCTGAACGAGAAGGCCGACACCGCCAAGATCGAGGAAGAGGCGAAGACCCTGCGCATCTTCCTGCAGACCCGGACCAAGACCTTGGGGTCGGACAAGGCGATCAGCGGCACGTAACACCCCCCGCAGCGATGGGTCCGCCGCGCCTCAGAGCCCCGGCGGACCCATCACCACCTGCGAGGGCCGCTCAAGGAAACGCATCATGGACTCCATCGCCTGACCACCGTCACGCTCGGCGTGCTGCCCGCCCAGCGCACAGCCCTGTACCGCTCGAATACTGAGTTACGGGGGTCTGTACGGTCACTGGCTCTGGCCCACTTTCGGTGGTGACGGAACGTGGTTAGCCGAGCAGGATGCGATGACGCAGGAGTGCGAAGCCGGCCCGCCCGTACATCTGCCT
>NZ_JBIUCF010000023.1:0-202445 GCF_044593615.1 Nonomuraea sp. NPDC051941 | reverse complement strand
ATCTCCGAGGTGGACAGCGTCCCGGCGAACAGGAAGATGGCCACGAACGACAGGCCCATGGCGATCTCGTACGAGACCACCTGCGCCGCCGACCGTAGACCGCCCAGCAGCGCGTACGGCGAGCGCGACGACCATCCGGCCAGCACCACGCCGTAGACCGACACCGCGCCCATGGCCAGCATGAACAGCACGGCCACCGGCAGGTCCACCATCTGCAGCGGCGTCTGCACCCCGAACAGATTCACGACCGGCCCGAACGGCACGATCGAGAAGGCCAGCATCGCCGGGACCACCATGATGACCGGCGCCAGCAGGTAGAGCACCTTGTCCACGGTCCGCGGGAAGAGGTCCTCCTTCAAGCCCATCTTGATCGCGTCGGCGACCGACTGCAGGAGGCCGAACTTACCGGCCCGGTTGGGCCCGTACCGGTTCTGCATCCTGGAGATCAGCTTGCGCTCGAACCAGACCCCGAAGACGACCCCCAGCGACAGGAAGAGGAACAGCATCACGGCCTTGATGATGGTGATCCACAGCGGGTCCTTGCCGAAGTCGGCAAGGGTGGGATCGGCCGCGAGAGCGCCTGCCATGACGTGTTGCCCCTTCCTCTCCCCCGGCACCCGTTCGGTCCGGAGCGGAAGGTCACGCTAGCCGGTGAGCCGATCGGTGTATTGAACGAATGCGAACAGCTGTTTCGGCGTCATCTGCGCCATCGCCCGCATCTCGCGGGTGAGGTGCGGCTGGTCGGCGTAACCGCAGGCGACAGCCTCGTCCAGCGTGGCCGAGGGCCGTCTCCACGTGTCCACGGTCCGCTGGAACCGGGCGATCCGGGCCACCGTCTTGGGCGACAAGCCCACCACCCGGCGGAATCCGAGCTCGATGTAACGACGGCTGACGCCCAGCTCACCGGCGAGGGACGCGATGGTGGGCGGGCCGGCCGGCTCCTGCAGCCGCCACCAGGCGTGCATGATCAGGCCGTCGGGGCCGGCGTCGAGACGCAGCCACGCCGTCAGCCGCTCCTCCAGCAGCCTGAAGCGGTCGGCCCAGCTCGCCGACGCGATCAACCGGCCGGTCAGCTCCTCGGCACGGGCGCCGAGGAGGTCTTCCAAGCGCACGCTCGTACCGGCGACCTCGCGTAGGGGCGTCCCCGTCAGCGCCGACATCCCGGCGGGCGTGAGCCCGACCGCCACCCCGTGACGCCACGGCGTGTGGGCCGAGAACGTCGCGGTGGCGCGGGGACCGGTGACGATCGGGCCCATGCCGGTGAAGTCGATGATCAGGGTGGCCGCGTTGAGCGGCAGCATCCGGCTGGGGTGGGCGGGCTCTCCCGCCCGGGTGCGAAAGCCGGCCCACCCCAGCACGTACGGACGCAGGTGGGGCGGTGGCAGGCGGGTGAGCATCTCGTACGGCTCCGCCTGTGGCTGCGTGGGCAGCGAATGAATCGCCATCACACCGGCAAGCCTGCCCTATCTCACGTCACTGGCAAGTCGATCCCGGCTTGCCCTTGGGGAAGCGATCGATCAGCGATGAGGCGCCGCAGCGCGGCGTGGGCGGGTGGGCCCCACGTGGCCTTGCCGCCTCGGCGGCCGCGGACGCCGGCTTCACCGATGAGGATGCCGCTGAGCGCGCGCAGCACCGCCCATCCGCGGGCGCGGCGCAGGGTCGCGGCGTCCGGGGCCGGCTGGTAGGCGGCATGGAAGCGGTCGGCGGTGCCGTCCGGCAGCAGAATCCAGGCGGCGGCGAGGTCACAGGCCGGATCGCCCGCGAAGAGGTCGCCGAAGTCGATCACGCCGCAGACGGTGCCGTCCGCGGTGAGGACGTTGGCCGAATGCAGGTCGCCGTGGACCCACAGCGCCGGGCCTGCCCAGTCGGGAGCGGCGGCGGCGTCTTCCCAGACCGCGCGGACGGCGTCCGGGTCGGGGATGAGCCCCATCTCGGTGGCCGAGGCGAGCTGCTTGGCGAAACCTCCGGAGTAGGCGGCCAGCCGCCCTCCGCGGTCCCGGCCGGTGGGAGCCTGGTCGGGGGCGGGCTGGTGCAAGGCCGTCAGGAAGGCGGCCAAGGCGTCGGCCGCCTCCGCGGCGCGCGTGACGGGGGCGCGGTCGGCGGGCTCGCCCGGCACCCAGGTGGTGACGATCCAGGGGCGTGGAAACAGCGCGGAGGGCTCGCCGAGGCGCTGCGGGACGGGAACCGGCAGCGGGAGGCGCGGGGCGAGAGCGGGCAGCCAGATGTGCTCCTTGCGCAGCAGCTCGTCCGCGTCCTGTGTCGCCCAGGGCAACCGGACGGCGAGGTCGTCGCCGAGCCGCCACAGCTGGTTGTCCCAGCCACGCGCGCCGAGCCGCACAGGGTGATCGGCCAGGTCGGGGTGCTGGTCGCGCAGCAGATCCCGTACCAGCTCCGCCGTGATCTCGATCTCGGTGTGCGTCATGCGGATCAACAGTAGCCGGATCGCCATCCACGCAAGACGAACGACGAGGACGCCGTTCAGCGCGTACTCAACCCGGTGGGACTGCGGGGTCGGTCCGTGTTCCCCCTGGCGGGAAGCCCGTTCCGGCGGCTGCTGGTTCCTGAGCTAACCTACGACGTCGTAGGTCAGGTGCGTCGTGGTCGATGTCGAGATCACGCTCCGCCGCACAAGCGTGCGCGGCGCTCCGCCGGTGAACAGCGGCGTTCCGGCACCCAGTACGACGGGTGCGAGGTGCAGCGTCAGCACGTCGACCAGCCCGGCCTCGAGCGCCGAGCCGACCGTGGCGCCGCCGCCCATGAGGACGACGTCGAGGTCCTCGCCGCGGTGCGCCGACGCCGCCTCCGCCCGCTCACGCGCTGCGGCGACGGCGTCGGCCAGGCCGGTGGTGACGAATGTCCAATCGAGGTCGGTGAGCCGCACAGAGTCCGGCGGCGCGTTCGTCACGACGACGAACGCGGGCTTGCCGACCTCGCCCGCGCCGTAGCCGCGGGCGTCGTTCCAGCCTTCCGGCCCGTCAACCACGTCGAAGAGCCGGCGACCGAGGACGACGGCGCCCGAGCGGGCGGTCGCCTCGCGCAGGACCCGGCGGTCGTCGGGGTCGTCGGAGAACGCCCACGTGTGCAGGGCCTCGCCGCCGATGCCCAGACCGCTGTCGGGGCCGGGGTCAGGCCCGGTGACGAAGCCGTCGAGGGAGACCGAGATGTCCGCGATGATTTGAGTCATACCAGGGCAGACCTGATCCGCTGCCCGAACTCATCGCTCACGCATGGAACGTGTTCGAGCGACGGCGTCGAGTGCTACCGGACCCAGAGTTCCCAGTAGGTGGCGCTCCCCGAGCACTCGTACTCGTTCCAACCCTCACGGACCCACATCTGGCCGGCGTCGACGCAGTTGTGCTTGCTGGTGTACACGCCGATATACGTCCAGGCGGCCGCCTGAGCCGAAGCAGGGGTGCTGACCACGCTGACGATCGCGGCGGCCATGCCGGCTACCAGAAGCCCTGCACGAAGACGCATCCGTTCCTCCTTGAAACCCGGGAGCGATACACCAAGATCATGCTGGAAGGACGCATCCGAACACAAGTGTTCAGCAAATCTGTTCACGATCAGTTCAAGCCGGGCGGCGGGCATCGCGGGCAGCCGATGTGCTCATAAGCGATGCGGAGATTGGCTGAGGTGGCGGGCAATACCAGGCCAGGAGGGCGATTGTCACACATTGACGGATCAACACCTGAAATTTCATGACCCATCCATGCTGAATACAGAGTTTTTGGCTGTATGTCGGTTTACGCTCCCCCGCATGCCAGTCAAGTCCCGGGCCACAGCGATCCTCGTTGCGGCCGGCGTTGTCGCCGGTGCGATCGCAGCCCTTTCCTCACCCTCTTCGGCCGCGTCCCCCGGAACCGTGGTCATCAGCCAGGTCTACGGCGGAGGCGGCAACGCCGGAGCTCCCTTCACCAACGACTATGTCGAGGTGTTCAACCGCAGCGGCGCCCCCGTGTCCCTGGACGGCTGGTCCGTGCAGTACACCAGCGCCGCCGGCACCGGGAACTTCGCCTCCAACAAGGCCGACCTCTCCGGCAGCATCGCCCCCGGCCAGTACCACCTCGTACAGCTCGCCGCCGGCAGCACCCCCAGCGGCGCGCTGCCCAAGCCCGACAGCGTCGGCTCCGTGAACATGAGCGGCACCGCGGGCAAGGTGGCGCTGGTCCGCTCGAGCGACGGGCTGGCCTGCAACGGCTCCTCCACCCCCTGCGCCGACGCCCAGCTCGCGCTGATCGCCGACCTGGTCGGGTACGGCAGCGCGAACTTCTCCGAAGGCACCCCCGCCCCCGCGCTCACCAACACCACCGGCGCGTTCCGCAAGGGCGGCGGCTGCACCGACACCGACGACAACGGCGCCGACTTCGAGACTGCGGCCCCCGCGCCGCGCAACACCGCCACCGCCGCGGCCCCCTGCGGCGGCGGCGACCCGTCACCGTCCCCGACGGCCACCCCGACCGTCACGCCGACTGTGACGCCGACGGTGACGCCGACCCCCACCCCGACCGTCACGCCCACCGAGAGCTGCGACACCGCGCCCACTCACCGGATCTCCGAGGTGCAGGGAAGCGGCGAGTCCAGCCCGGTCGCGGGTCAGAACGTCCGGGTCGAGGGCGTCGTCACCGGCTCCTTCCAGAGCTCCGGCCAGTTCGCCGGCTTCTACGTTCAGGCAGACAAGCCGGACGCCGACCCGGCGACCTCCGAGGGGCTGTTCGTGTTCTCCTCCTCGCCGGTCAAGACCGGTGACCGGGTGCTCGTCTCCGGCAAGGCGATCGAGTACAACGGCCTCACCGAGATCTCGCCGGCCACTGCGGTGACCGTGTGCGGCACCGGCGTGATCAAGCAGGCCAAGGTGAAGCTGCCGCTCAAGCCAGGCGTCACCTTCGAGCGCTACGAGGGCATGCTCGTCACGTTCAAGGGCGACCTCGCCGCCTCCGAGATCTACAACCTCGGCCGGTTCGGTGAGATCACCCTCGCGGGCGGCGGCCGGCTGTGGCAGCCGACGGACCGCGAGGGTGTGAACACCGAGAAGGACGCGCGGCGCGCCGTCCTCCTCGACGACGGCTCGAGCGTGCAGAACCCGCCAGCCCTGCCGTACCACACCGAGGGGTCGAACACCGTCCGCATCGGCGACGAGGTGAAGAACCTGACCGGCGTCCTCACGTACGGCTTCGACGCCTACCGCGTCCAGCCGACCAAGCCGGTGGTCTTCAAGGCCGAGAACCCCCGCCCCGCGAAGCCCGCCAAGGTCGGCGGCGACGTCCAGGTGGCCAGCCTCAACACGCTCAACTGGTTCACCACGCTCAAGTCCCGCGGCGCCACCACCGCCGCGGAGCGTGACCGCCAGCTCGCCAAGCTCGTCGCCAACATCACGACGCTCAACCCGGCCGTGGCCGGGCTGATGGAGGTCGAGCGCAACGACGACGTGGCGCTCAACACCCTGGTCGACGCGCTCAACGCCAAGGCCGGCGCCGGCACGTACAAGGCGATCACGCACCCCAACCCGGGCACCGACCTCATCCAGACCGCGCTGATCTACCAGCCGGCCAAGGTCACCCCGACCGGTCCGGCGCGGTCGTCGTCCGACCCGATCTTCAACCGGCCGCCGCTGGTGCAGACCTTCGCCAAGGCCGGCGGGGGCGGGAAGTCCTTCACGGTGCTGGTGAACCACTTCAAGTCCAAGGGCTGCACCGACGCCGATGGCCCGGCCTCCGGCGCCGACGCCGACCAGGGCGACGGGCAGTCCTGCTACAACGCCAAGCGCGTCAAGCAGGCCAAGGCCGTGCTGGCCCTGATCGACAGCCTCAAGCTGCAGAACGTGCTCGTCCTCGGCGACATCAACGCCTACGGCGAGGAGGACCCCATCCACGCGTTCGAGGACGGCGGGCTGACCAGCCTGAGCAAGAGGTACGTCAAGAAGGACGACCGCTACAGCTACGTCTTCGACGGCCTGTCCGGTGAGCTCGACCACGTGCTGGCCGACAGGAGCGCGAGCAAGCTGGTGACCGGCGCCACCATCTGGCACATCAACTCCGACGAGGGCCGGTTCATGGACTACAACACCGAGTTCAACCCGCCCTCCCTGTACGCGCCCGACCCGTTCCGCTCCTCCGACCACGACCCGCTGCTGGTGGGCCTGAAGCTCTGAGACCGCACGCGGGCCGCGGCGGCGACACCGCCGCGGCCCGTGGCCCGGCCAGTGCACGCCGCTTCCTACCGCCGGTCCGTCCAGGCACGGGCCGGGCGAAGGCCCGTGCCGATCGGACGGGCTTCGCGCTCAGACGGCCTTGCGGGCCTGGTTGAGGGCGGTGACCGCGGCCTCGACATCCGAGACGGTCGTCCGGTGGCTGGTCAGGCAGAGGCGCAGCGCGGGCCGCCCGGCCAGGCGTACGGTGCTCAGCCAGGCCTGGCCGCCGCTCACGACGTGGTCGGCGACGGCGGCGTGCCAGGCGGCGCTGTGCTCCGGCCCCTGCGACTCCGCCTCGGGGTCGGCGACGCAGACCACCGGGAGCGGGGTGTCGTTGACGCGCGGCCAGCCCTCCTCGGACAGTCGGCGAGCGAGCAGCTCACCGAGGCGGACGTCGCGTTCGAGCTGCTCGGCGTAGGCCGGTCGGCCGGCGATCGCCAGCGCGAGGAACACCTTCAGGCCCGCGAACCTGCGCGACCACTGCACGCTGGTCGCGTACGGATCGGGAACCTCGCCGCTCTGCGCGGGCATGTAGGAGGTGCTGGCGTGGAAGCTGCCGGCGAGCGCGTCCGGATGCCTGGTGAGGAACATGCCCGCGCCCATGGGCGCCGACAGCCACTTGTGCGCGTCCACGGTGACGCTGTCGGCCAGCTCCACCCCGTCCAGCAGCGGGCGCAGGCGGTCGGACAGCGCGACCGCTCCCGCCCAGGCGGCGTCGACGTGGAAGTCCAGGCCCCACTCGCCGGCCTGGCGCGCCAGCTCGGGCAGCGGATCCAGCGCGCCCCCGGCCGTGGTGCCGGCGGTGCCGATCAGGAGGAAGGGCTCGAACCCCGCGGCCAGATCGGCTCGGTGCGTCTCGCGCAGCGCCGTCAGGTCCATGCGGTGCCGGGAATCGGTGGGTACGAGCCGTACCGCGTCACGGCCGAGCCCCGTCATGTGGGCGATCTTGAGCCAGGCCAGATGGCTCTCGGCCGAGGCGTACAGCACCGGCATGCGCGCCAGACCGGCCAGGCCGCCGCCCGCGTAGGCCGGGAACCTGCGGGTCAGCGCGACGATGACGGCGGTCAGGTTCGCCTCCGCGCCGCCCACGGTGAAGCTGCCCTCGGCGGTCGGCAGGCCGAGCCGGCCGGCGACGAAGCGCAGCACGTGCCGCTCCATCTCCACGGCGGCCGGAGCGTGGCTGTAGGCGGCCAGCTGCGGATTGACACCGGCCGCCAGGAGCTCGCCGGCGATGCCCCACCAGGTGGGGGTCGGGTTGAACAGCCCGAAATAACGCGGATGCGTCGTGTGCACGCCCCACTGCCGCAGCATCCCCATGACCTCGGCCAGCGTGTCCGCCGCCGGTGCGGGGCGGGCGAAGTCGTGGCCGGCCAGCCAGTCGCGGAGCTGCTCGGTTCCCGGCCCGGCGGGTGCGACGGGCCCGTCCGCGACCGTGCCCAGATGCCGTACGACCAGCTCCGCGGCCGCCGTGAGCAGCCGGGATCCCTCCTGGGTGCCGACGTCCAGCGTTCCTGTCTCCTCGTTCATGGGACCACTGTCGTGAGCTCCCGGGCTTCTCACTAGTGGCAGAAATGTCGCGTTCCGCTAGATTTATGCCATGACGTCGATCCAGGTGGCCGTACCTGTGCTGGACCGATGCCCGCTGTTCGAGCTGGCGGTGCCGTGCGAGGTCTTCGGCCGGGACCGGCGCGACCTGACCCCCGACTGGTACGACCTGACTCTCTGCAACAGCACGCCGGGAGAACAGGAGTCGCTGCCGGGGTTGTGGCTGCGCGCGCCCGGTGACCTGTCGGTCCTGCGCGACGCCGACCTCGTGGTGGTGCCCGCCTGTGTCGACGCCTCCTACCGGCCGCCGGAAAAGCTCCTCGGCGCGCTGGTCGAGGCGCACGAGCGGGGTGCCCGGATCGCCGCCCTGTGCACGGGCGCCTTCGTCCTGGCCGCCGCCGGCCTGCTCGACGGCCGGGAGGCCACCACGCACTGGATGCACGCCGAGGACCTGCGCAGGCTCCACCCCCGCGTCACCGTGAACGAGCGGGCCCTGTACGTCGACGACGGCGACATCCTGACCAGCGCGGGCACGGCGGCGAGCATCGACCTGTGCCTGCACATCGTCCGGCGCGACTTCGGCGCCGCGGTGGCCGCGGAGGTGGGCCGCCGGATGGTGATCGCGCCGCACCGCGAGGGCGACCAGGCCCAGTACGTCGCGCCCGCCCCCGCCGTCACCGGTGACCGGGGGCTGGCGCCGGTGCTGCAGTGGGCGCTGGAGCGGCTGGAGACGCCGCTCACCGTCCCGCGCCTGGCCGAGTACGCCTCGATGAGCACCAGGACGTTCGTACGCAGGTTCCGCCAGGAGGTCGGCCTGCCGCCGATGCGGTGGCTCAACCAGCAACGGCTGATCAGGGCCCGCGAACTCCTGGAGACCACCCACCTGCCCGTGGACGTCGTGGCCGAGCGCTGCGGGCTCGGCACCGGCACCGGCCTGCGTCAGCACTTCACCCGGTATCTGGGGACCACGCCGTCGGCGTACCGGCGTACGTACCAAGGGGCTTTGCGCGAGTAAGCCAGGACCACAGCGCCGTAATGGGATTATTGGCCCTAACCTAAAGAGGATCGGACGTACGGATGAGCCACGACGCCATCGGCGCAGCCCTGGTAGAAGCCTTCGCAGCCGAAGGCTTTCCCGCCAGGTTCGTCGCCCCCACCACCCTCAGCG
This sequence comes from Nonomuraea sp. NPDC051941, assembly GCF_044593615.1. NCBI lineage: Bacteria > Bacillati > Actinomycetota > Actinomycetes > Streptosporangiales > Streptosporangiaceae > Nonomuraea > Nonomuraea sp. NPDC051941. The sequence continues at coordinate 193,542 of NZ_JBIUCF010000023.1, read as the reverse complement.
TCAGCTTCCCGGGGGCCGCCCACTTCACCGCCGACATCGGCAACGTGCTCGCGGAGGCCGGCGGTCTCCCCCACGATGCACTGCCCGCGTTCGCCGCGGACTTCGCCGGCGGGTTCGCCCGCGGATACCGGAGGAAGATGGCTCAGGCGCCGGACACGTCGGCTGACATCCAGCAGCTCCTGGACAGCGAAGCACTGCGGATCCGCATCTACTCCGAGGCCGCGCTCGCCGAGCCGCCCGGCCTCCGTGACTCCCTGGTGACCCGTTCCCTCGCGCCGGGGCTGGTGGAGACCGTGGTCATCGACCTGCCCGACTCGATCATGTCGCTCGGGCGCGAGAGGCTCGGCGGCCGAGCGGAGAACCAGGTCTTCGGCGCGGCGCTGCACGCCTCTCTGCATCGGGAACCGCACTACACGAAGATCGAGGAGGTCATGGGCGTCCCGATCATGTTCATCGGTGAGACGCAGCGCTACATCGGCTGCCATGTCCACGTGCTCAGCCGTCACATCGGGCCTGCCCGCCACGGCGCGCTGGTCTCCTTCCCGCTGCCGGAGTACCTGCTGGTACACGAGATCGGCGACGTCCATCTCATCGCGGCGATGGAGAGCATGCAGGCGGTCACCCGGACCATGAACGAGCAAGGAGACAAGGGCATCAGCTCGCAGGTCTACTGGTGGCGTCCCGGCCAGGACGACGGAGGAGTGCCGGATCTGCGTCCGGTCGAGGTGGAGGTGGACCACCAGGAGAAGAGCATCGCTCCCCGTACGGCCGCAACCCAGGAACTCCTCGACCTCTGGATGCGCGATCACGCGTAGACGCGGCCGAGCCATTCGCAACTGCCACGGAGACCCATCCTCAATGGACCTCGCCACGCGCCGACGCCGGCAGGCGCTGTTCCTGCTCTTCTTCCTTCCCGGGATCGCGCTGTCGTCGTGGGTGACGCGCACCCCCGACATCCGCGACCGGCTGGAAGCCTCCACCGGCCAGATGGGCTGGATCCTGTTCGGCCTTTCGCTGGGCTCCATGATCGGGATCCTCTGTTCCGGACGTCTCACCTCCCGGTACGGAACGAGACCCGTCATCGGCGTCGGAACCGCGATGGTCGTGGGGAGCCTGGCCGTCATCAGCGCCGGCACCCTCCTGTCGTCCGTACCGCTGGTCATGGCGGGCCTGTGCGGGTTCGGCGCGGGCATGGGAGCCGGTGACGTCGCCGTGAACGTCGACGCCGCCGACGTCGAGCGCATCACCGGCAGGACGACGCTGCCCACCGTGCACGGCTGCTTCAGCCTGGGCACCGTCGTCGGCGCCGGCACCGGCATCGCGGCCACCGCCGCCCGGCTTCCGGCGCACTGGCATCTGGCCGCGGTCACCCTGATCGCAGCCGCGCTCTTCCTGTACGCCATGCGCGCCCTCCCCGCGGGCATCGGCATCGGCGCACCAGGCCAGGCCGAGTCCGGCGGCACGGAATCGAAGGTCTGGAAGGACGGCAGGCTTCTCCTGATCGGGGCGATCGTCCTGGCGATGGCCTTGGCCGAGGGAGCCGCCAACGATTGGCTGCCGCTGCTGATGGTCGACGGGCACGGCCTGGACGCCGCCTCCGGGTCCCTCGTCTACGCCGGGTTCGCCGCGGCCATGACCATCGGCCGCTTCGGCGGCTCCTTCTTCCTCGACCGCTTCGGCCGCACCACCGTCATCCGCGCCAGCGCCGTCTCGGGGGCACTCGGTCTGATCCTGGTGATCTTCTCGGACAACGCGGTGCTGGCCGGGGCGGCCGTCCTGTTCTGGGGGCTCGGCGCATCGCTGGGCTTCCCCGTCGCGCTGTCCGCCGCGGGAGAGACCGGACCGAACGCGACCGCCCGCGTCAGCCTGGTGGCCACCATCGGCTACGTCGCCTTCCTCGTCGGCCCGCCCGGCCTCGGCTTCCTCGGCGACCACTGGGGCCTGCGCACGGCCATGCTCGCGGTGCTCGCCTTCGTCGCCTCCGCCGTCTTCCTGGCTCCCGCCGTCGACACCCGCCGCCGCTCCCCCGACCACGACGTCGTACGCTCCCGGATTCCCTGACGTTCGGCGGGGATATCGGCTGATCCGGGCGCAATGGACCATCCTGGCCACGGCGAGGCGTTCAAACGGCTTTCCTTTCCCGTGATCTCACCCAGGCGGTGAAGGCCTCGATCGCGTCGATGACAGCCTCGAAGCGGAGCGAGTGGTACAGGTCGAAGGCGTGGTTCCCGCCGCGCAGCTCGGCGTAGACGACGGGGGCGGCCGAGGTCTGGCGTAGCCGGTCGGCGAAGTGCCGGGCATCGGCCGCGGGCACCTGCGGGTCCAGATCGCCGTGGGCCACGAGGAACGGCGGTGCGTCCGGTGTGATGTGGGCCAGGGGCGAGGACTCGGGGCCCTGGCCGAAGTAGGTGCCGTACCAGCCGTTCAGGTAGATGGCGCCGGTCACGGAGGTGTCGGCGTCCTCGAAGCCCGGCTGGAAGGCGGGGTCGTTCTGGGTGAGCGCGGCCAGTGCCGCCATGTGCCCGCCCGCCGAACTGCCCGCGACGAACACCGTGGACGGGTCGGCGCCGTACTCGTGGGCGTGCTCGCGTACCCAGGCGATGATCTTCTTGAGGTCGATCAGGTGGTCCGGGTGCTGGGCCTGCGGTCGTAGCCGGTAGTTGGCGCTGATGCACACCCAGCCCTGGCCGGCGAGCCGGTAGAGCAGCGGCAGCGACTGGCTGTTCTTGTGGCCCCCGGAGTAGCCGCCGCCGTGCAAGTGGATCATGACGGGCGCGCCTTGCGGGCGCGAGCGGTGGTGGTAGAGGTCGAGCAGGTTGCGGTGGCCCGCGTCGCCGTAGGAGAGGTTGGCCACACGCCGGACGTCCGGGCGGCGCTTGAAGATGGGCAGGAACAGGATGCGGGCCCACGGGCGACGGCGCCGCAGCCCGGCGCTGAGGTCGGCATCGATGGCGGCGCGCCATCCCGCGCCCAGCCCAAGGTCCATCGCGCGCTCGATCCTGGCCCGCTCGCCCATCGCGCGGTAGGCGATGGGCACGAGCCCGATCGCGCTCACGGCGGCCAGGGCGACGACCGCCCAGCCGCCCGCCGAGTCAATGTCACCTTCGGCGAACGCCAGCGCCGTCGGGAGCAGCAACATCCAGAAGAAGGCCGCGAACGGCAGCTCGTTGGCGGCCAGACCGAAGTAGTAGCTCGTAGGGCCGAGCGGGCGCGAGAACGGCACCGGCCGTAACGCGAACAGCGTGCCGATCGCGACGAGCGCCACAGGGAACAGATACCCGAAGGGCACGGAGCCTCCAAAGATCGAAACATCGAACGCCACGTCTGCGGTACTACGGTTGAGCGGCGCCGGCAGTGCATGCCGTCGTGACCAGATCCGGAGTATCCACGCGGACGACCCTAGGCAGGGCCGCTATATGCCGTCCAAGACCATTTCTCCCATAGGTTCATAGCTACAGAGGCATAATGGATCTGCTGTCGCTGCGCTACTTCCAGGTCGTGGCGCGCCACGAGCACATCAGCAGGGCGGCCGAGGAGCTCCGCGTCGCCCAGCCCTCGATCAGCCGGGAGGGGCCTACGTGTCCGAGGCGGCCCGCCGCTTCCGCGACCACCTGACCGCCTCGCTGATTAAACCCGGTCACGGCCCGGGCTCCGCGTCACGCCCCCCCTGAAGCGTAGGGAAAGGTGCCGCTCGGCGATGCTCACGGTGCGGGCCTGGCTTCCGGGTGGCTTTCAGCCCACGATGGGCGAGGCGATGACGACGGTGACGTCCGCCGGTTCGGCGTCGGTGCGGTAGAGATGAGGGGCGTCTCCGGCGAAGGCGAGCAGATCGCCCGGCCCCAGCAGGCGCGGGGCGTCGGCGGGTCCCGCGGTCAGCCCGCCCGAGGCGACCAGCAGGTGCTCCACCGTGCCGGTCGCGTGCGGCACACCCGTCAGATCGGTGTGGGCGGGCATCCGCAGCCGCCAGATCTCCAGGCTGTGGCCGCTGCTGATCCGGCGTAGCAGCTCCCGGCCGACCTCGCCCTCGGCGATCTCGGTGCCGGGGACGAACACCGGGCCGGGGTCGGTGTCGCGGGCCAGCAGGTCGGTCAGCGGGATCCTGAGCGCGATCGCGAGCGCGTCGAGCGTCTCGATCGTCGGATTGCCCTTACCGGCCTCCAGTTGCGACAGCGTCGCCTTGCTCAGGCCCGCACGCCGCGCCAGCTCGGAGCCGCTCATCCCGCGCTGTTCACGACGCCGACGGATCTGCGCTCCCACCGCCGCGGCGCTGCTGCTCGTCGACCGCCCGGATGCCGCGGCCATCATCGCGGCCCGTGAGCGGCGGAATACGACACACGGATGCGGCCGCGCTTGACCTTCAGCGCCGGCAGCACCACATCGTGGAGGTCGCCGAGACTGCGCACATGGGTCCCCCCGCAGGGCGCGGCGTGCAGGTCGTCCAGGCGGACCACGCGTCGCCCGTGCTCTCCCGTCTCCGCGGCCACCGGCAGGTCCTCGGCGATGGCCGCCGCCACGACCTTCCGCAGCTCGGCAATGACCTCCTCCCGGCCTTCAGGATCGGCCAGCCGAGGATCAGCCTGCGGGGCGGTGAACTCGATGCGCGCCTGGCCGGGGAAGTGGTTGTTCCCCGCCAGCTCCCACCCCTGGGCACGGCCCGCCGCCTCGATCAGATGCCCGGCCGTGTGCAAGGCCGCGTGCGCCATCCGTGCCCCCAGATCGATCCGCGCCCGCACCCGCTGCCCCTCCGCGAACACCGGCCACCCGGCCTCCTCGGAGGCGGGCACGGCCACGATCAGCCCGGACTGCTCATCCCACACGGGTACGGCCTCGACCTCCTCCAGCCACCCCCGGTCAGCGGGCTGACCACCACCCTGCGGATGGAAGAGGCAATGCTCCACGGCCGCCCAGGGCCGCCCCTCCTGGCGCCCCACAGCGATCACCCGGGTATCGGCCTGCTCCGCGTAGGTGTCATCGAGATAAGCCCTGACCTGCATCACACTCTCCATATCGCTAAACGATATGTTCACTATAACGAACGCCTGGAGGTGGTGCGGACAAGACGGTCGCGGCCTACCGGCGGCGAGCGACCGCCTGTCTCGCCCGGCTCCTGGACGGCCGCGAATCGCCGCCCGTGCCTGACGTCAGTTGACACCTCGGTCATGCCCGGCCCAGTAGGGCTCGCGCAGCTTGAACTTCTGGATCTTGCCGGTCGCCGTGCGCGGGATCGTGTCCCGGAACTCCACGCTCGTCGGCGCCTTGTATCCGGCCATCCGTTCCTTGCAGTACGTGATGATCTCCGCCTCGCTCACCGCCGCGCCCTCGGCCCGTACGATCAGCGCCTTGATCGTCTCCCCCCACTTGGCGTCCGGCACTCCGATGACCGCCACCTCGGCGACCGAGGGATGGCTGAAGATGGTGTCCTCGACCTCGATCGAGGACACGTTCTCGCCTCCCGTGATGATCACGTCCTTCTTGCGGTCGGAGATCGTCAGGTGCCCGTCCGCGTCGTCGATGTCGCCGCCGTCGCCGGTGTGGAACCAGCCGTCGTTCAGCGCGTTCGCCGTCTCCTCAGGCTTCTCCCAGTAGCCGTCGAACACGACGTTCGACCGCGCCAGCACCTCCCCGGACTCGGCGACCCGCAGTCTGACCCCCAGCGCCGGGAGCCCGGCCCGCGAAAGCCTCCGGGCCCGTCGATCGCCCGGCAGGTCGTCGTCCTGCGGCCGGGCGCGGTTGACGGTCAGGAGCGGCGAGGTCTCCGTCAGACCGTAGATCTGGATGAACTCCCAGCCCAGCTCCTCCTCCACCCGCTGGATCAACCGGCTCGGGGGCGGCGCCCCTGCGCACACGATCCGTACGCGGTCACGGCCCGGGATCTCCCCCTCCCAGCCGGCCGCGGCGTCCAGGACCAGGCTCCACACCGCCGGCGCACCGCACATCAGGGTCACGCCGTGCTCGTCCACGCGGCGCAGGATCTCCGCTCCGTCCACCTTGCGCAGCACCACCTGCTTGACGCCGAGCCCGGCCGTCACGAACGGCATGCCCCAGCCGTTGCAGTGGAACATCGGCAGCGTGTGCAGGTAGACGTCCCGCTCCCAGGCGCGCGTGTGCAGGCCGAGGGTCAGTCCGTTCACCCAGATGTTGCGGTGGGTGAGCTGAACCCCCTTGGGGCGGGCCGTCGTCCCGGAGGTGTAGTTGATCGTCGCGGTGGCGTCCTCGTCCGGGTTCGACCAGGGACGCGGCTCCGTGTCGAACCGCATCAGCTCCGTCTCGGTCTGCTCTCCCAGGACGAAACGGTGGTCCGTCTCGATCCCCGCGGTCACCTCGCGAAGCTCGGGGTCGACCAGCACGACCGAGGCTCCGCTCTGCCGTACCACGTAATCGATCTCGTCGGCCTTCAGGCGGAAGTTGACCGGGACGCAGACGCGGCCGCTCATCGGCACCGCGAACAGCAGCTCCAGCAGGCGGGCGGAGTTGTGGCTGATCACCGCCACCCGGTCGCCTTCGCGCGTGCCGAGTGCGTCCAGCCCGGCCTGCCACGCCCGCACCCGCTCACCCAGCCGCCCGTACGTGGACGCCGTCACGGGCGGTGCGGGCTGATCGGGCTCGTCGATCACTCCGGGGCTGTCCGCGAACCCCAGCTCGGCCCGGTCCAGGAAGTCCGCAATCGTCATCGGAACCCGCATCGCTCTCCCGACTCTCGTACCGTTCGTCTCTGAGTATGAAACTCCGTCATGCTCTCCGAAGTACAAGAGATCTGCCAGTCCACGCCGAAGGTGTCGGGGTCAGCGGGTGAAGAGGGCTCGGTGCAGCATCTCTCGTACGCGTTTGTGACGGTTGTCGCGCTGGGCGGCGTCGTTGGTGGCCACGGCGCTCTCCCCCATGGAGATGGCGAGCATCAGGTCGTCGACGTCGACGACGGGGTGGACGATGCCGGCCGCGCGGCCGGCGTCGAGGAGAGGCTCGAAGCAGGCCGCGATGCGGCGGGCATGTTCGATGAACCACTGCAGGTCGGCGCTGGACAGGACCTGGGCGAGGCCGCGGTTGTCCAGCTGCATGTCCAGGACGAAGTCGAACAACGTGACCGCGCCGTCCGGTCGTCCCCGCAGTCCGGCCGCATGGTGCTCGATCTGGGCGACGTTGTCGGCGAAGACCGTGGCCGCGAGCTCCTCGCGGGTGGCGAAGTTCCGGTAGATCGTGGTGCGGCTCACCCCGGCGACCCGGGCGATCTCCTCCAGCGCGACGTCGTGGCCGTGTTCGGCGAACATCCGCCGCGCCGCGGCGAGCAGCCGGTCCCGGTTGCGGACGGCGTCCTTCCGTGTCACTGGCACCCGCTTTCCTGCACGGTCCAACCCTAACTTGCCACGAACCGTACAGGATTGTACGTTTAGCGGCGACAGAAACGTACACACGTGTACGGTTTGGGCGGCCATGGGATCGCCCCAGCCGATCGGAGCGGACAATGCGCGGTTTGAACGACAAGGCGATCATCGTGGCCGGCGGGGCGACCGGCATCGGCGCGGCGACCGCGATCAGGCTCGCCGAGGAAGGCGCCAATGTCGTCGTCGGCGACATCAACCTCTCCGGCGCGCAGGCCACCACCGCCAAGATCACCGAGGCCGGCGGTCCGGCGATCGCGGTGCGCTTCGACCTCGCCGACGAGGACTCCGTCAACGCGATGGTCGCCAGGACCATCGAGGAGTTCGGCGCCGTGCACGGCCTGTTCAACGTCGGCGCGGACCTGTCGCCGGGCACCCTCGGGCGTGACAGGTCGCTGCTCGACACCGACCTGGACGTGTGGGAGCGGACTCTGGACGTCAACGTCCTGGGTTATGTCCGCACCGCTCGCGCCGTCCTGCCGCACCTGCTGGCCAACGGCGGCGGCGGCATCGTCAACTGCTCCTCCGGCGCCGCGGTCAGCGCCAGCGACCGCAAGCGCCCCGCCTACGGGGCCTCGAAGTCGGCGGTCAACGCGCTGACCCGGCACATCGCCGGTCGCTTCGGCCCCGAGGGCGTGCGCTGCAACGGAGTGATGCCCGGCCTGGTCATGGGCGAGACGCAGGCGGCGCAGAACGACGTCCAGCTCCAGAAGATGTTCCTGGAGCACGTCCCCACCACTCGGCTGGGCCGTCCGAGCGACCTGGCCGCGGTCGTGGCCTTCCTGCTGTCCGACGACGCCGAATGGATCAACGGCCAGGTGTGGGCCATCGACGGCGGCGCGAACATGCGCGCCTGACCGGCACGGCCCACTCCTCGCCTCCGATCAACGTGCGGTGGCCGAATCCCACATCAGCGGCGTGTCATCGAAGACCACGGCGAGCTTGAGCTTCGTCCCCGCCTTGATCGCCTCCGGAAGGGCGATGCTGCCCTGCTGGGCCTGGCCGAAGGAGACCAGGCCGAGGTCCGTGACCCTCCCGTCGGCCGTGAACGCGTAGCCGTGACCCGTCGTGTTCGCGTGCAGGGCCGTGCCCGCGGGATCCGACGCCGTGGCGTCCAGCGGCACCGTCGCCCGCTCGCCGACGCCGTTCGCCCTGATCAGCCGCGGGGACCGCCGGTCGCGCGTCAGGTCGTCGAGGGCCGGAGCCCGCTGGGCGAGCCGCCACTCCTGCGAGCCGTCCCCGGCCGCGTTCTGCAAGGTCAGCGGGGCCCCAGGGGCCGCGCCGGTCAGGTAAAGGTCCGGGTTCTTGACCGCCTGGAGCCGGTAGAAGCCGCCGCCGGCGTCGACGAGGTTCCAGCTGCCCTTGGGGCTGTCGTCGACCCACTGGCCGATCCGCTGCCCGGCCGTCGCGTTCCCCGTCCAGATGGCGGCCGCGCGGCCGCCCGACTCGTTCAGCAGGGTCACGCCGCCCTGCGGCTCGGTCCGTACGTGCCAGTACTGGGTGTCCTTGTTCACCGCCGATCCGCGGTCCTCCAGGACGACGTCGGGAACGTCGCCGTTGCCGATGTTCGCGTCGTTGGTCCTGCCCCCGGTGCCGATCACCTGGCCGGTCTTCCGGTTGACCAGCTGGTAGTAGGCGCCGTCGGAGTGGCCGAGGTCCACCTCGGCGTACGCGATCGTCGAGACGCCCTGGTTGCGCAGGATCGCGACGCGGCCGGTGCCTTCGACGTACTGCAGGTTGCGGCTGTAACCGGACCCCAGGGGCGTCTGATACTCCTTCCACACGCCGTCGCCGCGTCCGCTCTCGTTGACCCAGACGTCGCCGCTGCCGCTGGCGTTGTACACCAGGCGTCCGTCGGGGAGCCTGATGACGACCGGGCTGCCGCCGGTCGCGAGCGGGCGCGAACCGGCGTCGACCGGCAGCGAGGTGACGGCCTCGCCTGCCGGGGAGCCGCGGTGGAAGGTCAACGGGCTGCCGGAGACCGTGTACCTGGTGTTGGTCCCGCCGCCCCAGTACTCGAAGGTGAGCAGCCACTTGCCGTCGGTCGTCGGGACAACGTTCGTCATGCCCGGCCGCCCGCCTCCGATCTGCGTCTTGCCGCCGCCCATGTCCTGGGTCAGCCCGGCGACGTCGACGACGGGGGCGCTCCACTCCTTGCCGCGGCCGTTCCAGGTCTTGTGGACGAGGATCTGGCCGTGCGAGTCCGGGGCGGTGCCGTTCGCGGGGTCCACGGTCGCGACGCCGGTGACCGGGTCGAAGCCGAGGTAGTCGTTCTCGTCGGAGTAGTAGCAGACGAGCTTGCCCTCGTGGACCATCAGGTACGGCTCCCAGAGGGGATCGACCTGCTTGTACGTGTTCGCGCCGGCGACGTTCCGGCCGATCGCGCCCGCGCTGCCGCCCTGCCAACCGCCGGTCGCGACGACGTTGACGACGTCCCACGTCACGCCTTCGTCGATGCTCGCGAACAGGGCGATCGCCAGGTCACTGCGGTCTCCGTCGTTGGACGGCGTCCAGTTCGGGTCGGCCGCCTTGTGCTCGCGGTAGTAGTGGTCGTCGCCCGACACGACGCTCGCCAGCAGCAGCGTGCCCGCGCGCAGCTTCCCGACGTCCTGCGGAAGCGCGTACAGGTACGGGTTGGTCCAGTTGCTCGTGTACTTCGCGTACCGGGGATCGCGGGAGAGGTACGCCGGAGCCTTGACCTCGGACAGCGGCTGCCAGGTCGTCCCGTGGTCGTCGCTCTTGTAGATCGGGAGCGTCTCCTTGTCGGCGCTTCCCGTCTCCGGCACGACGGTGGCCTTCTCGAACGACGCGACGAGCCGTCCACTCGCTAACTGCGCGGACTTCGGGTAGATCGCGCAGTTGCCCCGGCCCTTCAGGCACGGCTCGTTTCCGAGCTGGTACAGGATCCCGCCCGTCGGGTTGTAGGCGTGCGCGCCGGTCGCCGGAACCACCAGGGTCGCGGCTGCCGCGACGAGGGTGACCAGCGCCTTGCTCAGGGGTTTCACGTGCGTAGTCCTTCCTTCATGAGACGGAGACGAGCACCCGCACGTCCCAGGGGTCGAGCTCCAGTGACGTGCCGGCGGGGACGGAGCCGCCGTCCACGGCGTCGGACAGCTCCACCGGCACCTCGACGCGGGCGGGCTCCCAGCTCCAGTTGTGCACGACGTGGACACGGCGCCCGTCCGGGGACGTCCCGGTGGTCGCGGTGACGGAGGCCGGGAGGTCCCGCCATCCGCCGGACGGGGACGGCGCCAGCCACGCCGCGAGCGCGCGGGCGAGGTCGCGTCCGGGCACCGTGCCGACGTAGGTGACGCGACCCGCCCCGTGGCGTCGGGTGGTGATCGCCGGCCAGCGGCCGAAGTGCGGGTGGACATAGGTGGCCAGCACCTCGGCGCCGGCGACGGTGAGGCCGTCGGCCCAGCGGGTGGCCGTCGCGTTCGCGGGCAGGTCGAGGAGGCCGCCGGGCACGGCGCGCACCGGGAGGTCGCGCGTCAGGTTGCTGAACTCGTCGTAGCGGACGCCCGCCGCCTCGACGAGCCGTGCGGGTGCGGGCTCCCGCCGCGCCCGGGCCTCGTGGTCGGCGTACGCGGTGCGCGGGCCGAGGACCAGGTGGCCGCCCGCGTGGGCGTAGGCCGCGAGCCAGTCGAGCGTGGCGTCGTCGGCGACGTACAGCGCCGGGACGACGAGGACCGGGTGACGGCGCGCGGCCTCCTCGGGCGTCGTCCCGGACCGCTCGCCACGGGGGTCGTACAGCTGCCGGGCGTGGACGATCCGCACCTGGCGGCCGGCGTCGAAGGCGCCCCGGTAGAAGGGGTCGAAGATCCGGTGGTAGGCGGCGGCGTCCGGGCCGCCGTCGGGGGCCGGCAGCGGCGGGTGCTTCTGCATGAGCCACTTGCTCGGCATCGAGTAGACCATCGTGAGGTCGGCGTCCGGCTCCAGCCCCGCGACCAGCGGGCCGGCGGCTTTCAGCTCCGCCCCGAGGCGGGCGAGCTCGGCGTACGTGCGGCCGGGCCGGTTGCTGTGCGGCAGGACCCCGCCCCAGTAGGTCTCGAAGCCGAAGTTCAGCGTGTGCCACTGCCAGTACTCGATCATCCGGGCACCGCGCGCGACGTGCGCCCATGCCGCCTGCCGCCACTGGCCGTCGTACGCGGGCCGGTTGTCCCACGGCGTGCCGATGTGCATGGCGTTGGTCTCGGTGACCAGGAACGGCTCCTGGCGGGAGGAGAACATCCGGTCCGCGGTCTGGTACATCGACCACACCCCGGTGGTCGCCCAGCCCTGCTCGACCTCGTCGGGGGTTCGGTCGGGAAGTGCCAGGGCGTCCTGCATGTAGTAGTAAGGGTTGCCCGCGGCGACGTCGAGGCGGTCGGTCAGCTCGTCGTCCTCCACCCCGGGCCGGGTGTAGGAGATGCATGTCGTGACGAACTGATCGGGGCTGGCGTACTCGCGGACGAGATCGGCCTGCCAGCCGATGAACTCCGTCACCTGGCGGGCCTGGAACTCCCGCCAGGCGAGGTCGTACTGCGGCTGGAGATTGCCGTCCGGCGTCCACAGGTCGGCCCACGCCGACAGGCGGTGCGACCAGTAGACCAGGCCCCACTCCCGGTTGAGGGTCTCGACGTCGCGGTAGCGGTCGCGCAGGTGGTCGACGAAGCGCTGGAAGACGCCGTGGTTGTGCAGCAGGTGCAGGCCCGGCTCGTTGTCCACCTGGAAGCCGATGACCGCCGGGTGATCGGCGTACCGGCCGACGACCTTGCGGATCACCCGCTCGGCGTGGAACCGGAAGCCGGGGTGGGTGAAGTCGACCTCCTGGCGGGCGCCCCAGCCGATGCGCCGCCCGGTGGCGTGCTCCCCCGTGATCTCCGGGTAGAGCCGGACCAGCCAGGGCGGGACCGCGTACGTGGGTGTCCCGAGGATCACCGAGATCCCGCGCTCATGGGCGCCGTCGAGCACCGGCTCCAGCCAGTCGAGGTCGAACCGGCCGTTGTCCGGCTCCCAGGTCGACCAGACCGACTCGCCGACCCGGATGACGTTGAAGTGGGCGTCGGCCATCAGGTCGAGGTCGATCTTCAGCCGTTCCGGGGACGGCTGGTACTCGTGGTAGTAGGCAGCGCCGAACAGGACATGGGCCGGCAGAACCGCCATGGGGGAAACCTCCGAGGGAGTGGACGGACGGGTCACTGCTTGACGCCGCCGGTCGTCAGACCGCTCTGCCAGTACCGCTGCAGCAGCAGGAACGCCGCGACGAGCGGGACGACCGAGAGCAGGGACCCGGTCACGACGAGGGCGAGCATGTCGCTGTCGGCCCCGGCTCCGCCTCCGACGGCCCGGGACGCCCAGGAGGCGAGGCCGACCGTGATCGGGTACAGGTTCGGGTCGTTGAGCATGATGAGCGGGAGGAAATAGTTGTTCCAGGTCGTGACGAGCGTGAAGAGCACGACCGTCACCAGGCCCGGCGCCAGCAGTCGCATGGCGATCCGGAAGAAGATCCTGGCCTCGCCGGCGCCGTCGATGCGGGCGGCCTCCAGGAGGCTGTCCGGGACGGCGTCCTGTGTGTAGATGCGCATGAGGTAGAGGCCGAAGGGGCTGACGAGCGAGGGCAGGATGACGGCCCAGGGGGTGTTGACCAGCTCCACCTTCGCGAAGAGCAGGTACGTCGGGATGGCCAGCGCGGTGGTCGGCACCATGATGGCGCCGAGCACCAGGTTGAAGGCGGCCCGGTCGCCGCGGAAGCGGAACTTGGCGAACCCGTACCCGCCGGCCGCCGCCAGGAGCGCGGCACCGAGGGCGCTGACGACGGCGTACCCGATCGTGTTGAGCAGCCAGTGCCCGAAGACCCCGTCGTCGTGGCCGAAGGTCGCCCCGATGTTGGCCGGCAACTGCGGGGCACGCGAGAACCACAGCCCGAACGTCGTGAACAGATCCTGGGTGCTCTTGGTGGCCGCGACGACCAGCCAGAACAGCGGCAGGAGAAAGTACGCCAGCGCGGCCAGCATGGCGATCGTCAGCGGCGTGCTGTGCCGCCGGCGGGCTCTGCCCGGTGCGGTCATGACTTCCTCCCGCGGTTGGCGGTGAGCAGGACGGCGTAGGAGACGATCACGATGACCACCCCGAGGAGGAAGGACACTGCCGCCGCGTAGTTGATCTGCTGGCTGGTGAAGGCGAGGGAGTAGGCGTAGAGGTTGGCGGTGTAGGCGCTGTCGATGACGTCCGGGGCCAGGCGCTGCAGCAGGTTCGGCTCGTTGAACAGCTGGAAGCTGCCGATCACGGAGAACACCAGGGCCAGCAGGAGCGCGGGCCGCAGCGCCGGCAGCTTGACGCTCCAGGCGATCCGCCAGGCGCCGGCCCCGTCCATCGCGGCCGCCTCATAGAGCTCCTGGGGGATGGCCCGCAGGGCGGCGTACAGCAGGATCATGTTGTAGCCCACGAACTCCCAGGTCACGATGTTCGCCAGGCTCCCGAGCAGCCAGCCGTCGCTCAGGAAGGGCGGCGCCGGCAGGTTCAGCGCCTTGCTCAGCTGGGCGAAGGGGCCGTAGTCCGGCCCGTAGAGGTAGCCCCACATGAGCGAGGCGACGACGCTCGGGACGGCGTACGGGACGAAGATCCCCAGCCGCACCACCCGCGCGAGCCGCAGCAGTCCGCTGTCGAGCGCGAGCGCGAACAGCAGTGCGAGCAGCAGCATCACGGGGACCTGGATCACGAAGAACGCCGCGACGCGGACGACCCCCTGGATGAGGAGCGGATCCTGGACGGCGGTCACGTAGTTGGCCGGCCCGACGAACGTCGCCCCGCCGATGAGCCGGTCCTGGAACAGGCTGAGGTAGGCGGCGTAGCCGAGCGGAGCGAGGAAGAGCAGCACGAACAGCGCCAGGAACGGGGCGACGAACAGCGGCCCCGCCGAAGGTTTCCGGCCGCGTCGGCGACGTGTCGCCGCCGCCCGGTGCGGGTGCTCTCGGGAGGCCGTGGTCATGGCGGTCACGGTCGGCCCCTTTCTGCGGTGGTGCCGGGTCCCGCACCCGGGGTGCGGGGCCCGGCGGCGGTCACTGGTCCTTGACGGTGAAGCCCTGGCTCCTGGCGAACGTGGTGATCCGCGTCTGCCACTGGTCGAGCGCGGCGGCGGTGTCGGTCTTGCCGGCGAGGGACTTGCCGACGGTCTCGGTCCAGTCCGTCACCACCCGGTCGAGGAACGGCGGCCACTGGAAGGAGAGGTTGACCGTGCCGCTGATGTCGGCGAACACCTGGTTGACCTGCTGGCCGCCGTAGAAGGCGGGCTTCTCGCCGACGTAGCCCTGGTCGGCGAGAAGCGCCTTCGTCGCCGGGAAGAAGAACTGCTTGGTGGCGAACAGCTTGGCGCTCTCGGGGTCGCTGTTGAGGAACTGGGCGAACATCGCGGCCGCGATCGGGTTCTTGGTCGTCCTGGTGACCGCGCTGGTCGAGCCACCCCAGTTCCCGGAGACCGGCTTGGCCGGGTCCCATTGCGGCAGCGGAGCCGCCCGCCACTTCCCGGCGGTCGACTTGGCCGCGCCGGACAGGAAGACCGGTCCCCAGGCGGCGGTGATCCAGGTGGCGTACTTGCCTTTGTTGAGCGCGGAGTACCAGGCGTCGGTGAAGTCCGGCTCGACGCCGATGACGCCCTCCTTCGCGAGCCCGCCCCAGTACGTGGCGAGCTTCTTGGAGGTCTCGTCGTTGACCTTCACGGAGATGTCGCTCTTGTTAGCGTTAACGTAAGGCTTCGCCCCTGCCTGCCAGAGCAGGCCGTGCCAGGCGGCGGCCTCGTTCGAGGCGAGGTCGGTCAGGTAGACGTCCGGGTCGGCCGCGTGGAGCTTGCGCGCCGCGGCGGCGAACTCGTCCCAGGTCTTCGGCAGCTGGATGCCGTGCTTGTCGAAGATGTCCTTCCGGTACAGCATGCCCATCGGGCCGGTGTCCTGCGGGATCGCCCAGACCTCCCCGCCCGCGCCGCCGACCTGCCCCCACGTCCAGTCGACGAACGTGTCCTTCAGCGCCGAGGCTCCGTAGGGCCGCAGGTCCAGCAGGCTGTCGGTGATCGTGAACGTCGGGATGTACTGGTACTCGATCTGCACGACGTCAGGAGCGCCGGTGCCCGCTTTGAGGGCCGTGCGCAGCTTGGTGTACTGCGGCACGCCCTGGCCGGCGTTGACGACCTTCACCTTGATCGCCGGATACTTCCGCTCGAAGAGGGCGACCTCCTGCTGGATGTCCGGGACCCAGGTCCAGAACGTCAGCTCGGTCGGGGTGGACATCGCCTTGTCGATCTCGGCCTGGCTCACGGCCGCGGCGGCGGAGGGGGCCGGCGAAGCGGTGCCGCCGCCGCACGCGGCCAGCGCCACGGACAGCGACATCGCTCCGGCCGTGGCGAGAACGAGCCGGCGGCTGATCGGGGGGTGAGCAGATGGGGGCATGGAGAACTCCCGTCAATGAGCAAGATGATCGGCACGCCCGGTGACACTCGGGTGGCCGTGACGGTCTGGCTGGACGCCGATCGACGCTGATCAGCGAGAGGTCGCGCGCCCGCGTCCCGGGGTCCTCCGGGGCGGGGGCGCGGTCGAGGCGCGGACGACGAGCTCGACCGGGTGGTCGGCCGCCGATGGAAGGTCTTCGTGCGGCCGTTCGATGGCGTGGACGAGGAGCCGCAGTCCCCCCGTCGCCACGGCGTCGAACGGCTGGCGCACCGTGGTGAGCGGAGGGGTCACGTACGCGGCGACGGGGATGTCGTCGAAACCGACGACGCTGACGTCGTCCGGCACCCGGCGCCCGGCCTCCGTCAGCGCGCGGATCACGCCGATGGCCATGTCGTCGTTCGCGGCGAACACGGCGGTCACGTCGCCGTCGGAGGCCAGCCGGCGGCCTGCCGCGTATCCCGACGCGGCCGACCAGTCGCCCTCGACGACCGGCGGTTCGCCGAGGCCGCGGGCCGCCAGCGCGGCACGCCACGCCGCGAGCCGCTCCCTTGCGGCATACCAGCGCTGCGGACCGGCGACGTGGTGGACGGTCGCGTGCCCCAGATCCAGTAGATGCTCGGTGGCCGCGTGGGCCAGCTCGCCGGAGCCGACGCCCGCAGTCACCACGCGTGGGGCGGAGAAGGGCAGCGGAGTGCCGTAGACGAGGACGGGCACGTCGGCGCGGACGAGCTCCGCTCCCTCGTCTATCGGCTCGGAGATGACGATGCCGTCCACGCCCTGCTCCAGCAGGGATTCCACGGCGCCGGCGATGCCCGACGGGTCGCCCTCCATGGTGTTGACCACGCGGAGCGCGTAACCCGTGTCCCGGACGGCCCGCTCGATGCCCATGAGCAGCGAGGCGGGACCGTACAGGGCCGTCCCGAGCGTCACCACTCCGATGGAACGGCTCCGCCCGGAGGCGAGCGCGCGAGCCGCGTTGTTGAGCCGGTAGCCGAGCTCCTCGGCGGCGGCGAGGACGCGCCCGCGCACCTCGGCCGAGACGTACTGCTCGTTGTTGAGGACCCTCGACACGGTCTTCTGCGAGACGCCCGCCAGGCGTGCCACGTCCACGGCCCGCGGCATGGGAGCGTTTCCGCCCCGCCTCACCTCTCGTGTCATGGTCACTCTCCCGACGGCAGCCGACCTCATGTCTGTCGAGGTCAATCATGTGACTGCGCAGTCATGTCTGCGCAGTCATATCTACGCAGGCCGGGAGACACACGTCAAGAGTCCGCAACACATCCGTAACCCACGACAGGCAGCCGACAGCCTCCCGACAGGTGCGGCTGGTTTCGTGGCAGAGGTAAACGGCGGCGCCGTCCCACGCGCGCGGCGAGGGCGGTCGACCCCACGGAGAGATATCGGGAGGTAGTCATGAACCAGTCGTATGCCGGATTCGCCGGCGACCCCGCTCTGGAGCTGGACCAGGCGTTCAAGGTGAACACGCTTGGCGAGGACCGTGCCAGCGCCACCATCAGCGCGGTCACGCGGATCTGCTCCGGAACGGTGTCCTGCTGTGCCTGATCCTTCCGGGTACGCCCTCGCGGGCGTACCCGCCCCTTTACGTGCGGCTCCGCTGGCCGAACGCCTCCGGGCCCCCTCCCCCGGCCCGCCGGGCGAGGACGCCAGGCAACGGCTGGCCGGATGGCGCTCCGCCAAGCCGTTCGACACGCCCGGGCTCTGGCAGCGGCGGCTGGCGGCCGACGGCCTGGACGAGGACCGCCTGCTCACCCTGCTGGCGGGCCCCGCCGGCACCGGTGAGCAGCCGGAGTGGATGGACATCGTCCACGACAGCGGCTTCCTCCTGCACGGCGGCCCGGGCGCGGACTGGGAACTGACCCGGATCAACCTGCTCTCGACGCTGGTGGCCCCGCTGCCGCGGCACGGCCGCGAGCTGCTGCGCGCACGGCTCGACGGGCTCGGCGGCGCGCTGTTCGAGGACGGGGTGTTCCTGGAGCAGGCGTACGGGCCGCTGACGGAGCTTCTCCATCGCCTCGTGGCGCGTACCGCCGTGGTGGAGCTGCGGGAGGCGCGCGACGCGGGCGTGCTGGGAGAGGGCGGCAGCGAGGAGCGGTTCCGCCGTTTCCTGGCCGGCTACGAGCAGGCCGAGGGGCGGGCGCGGTTGCTGGAGAGGTATCCGGTGCTCGTCCGCCAGCTCGCCGTCGCCGTGCGGAACTGGGTGCGCACCAGCGCGCTGCTGGCCGAGCGGCTGGTGGCCGACGCGGACGCCCTCGGGGTGACGAGCCCGCCGGCCGAGCTGCACAGCGGCCTCGGTGACCGGCACAGGGGCGGGTTCAGCGTGTGCAGGCTGCGCTTCCACGACGGTCTTCAGATCATGTACAAGCCGCGGCCGCTCTCAGTGGACGTGCACTTCCAGCGGCTGGTCCGCTGGTTCAATGAGCACGGCGCGAGCCGTCCGCTGCGGACCCTCGAGGTGCTGGACCGCGGGGAGTACGGCTGGGTGGAGTACGTGCGGCCGGAGCCGTGCGCGAGCCGCGAGGCGCTGCGCGATTTCTACCACCGGCAGGGCTTCCTGCTCGCACTGCTGCACCTGCTGCGGGCCACCGACTTCCACGCGGAGAACCTGATCGCCGCGGGCGACCAGCCCGTGCTGGTGGACCTGGAGTCGCTGCTGGCCCCTGAGCTGCCGCTGCGCGACACGAGGGTGACGGCGGTCGAGCACGCCATGGGCCGCCTCACCCTCGGGTCCGTGCTGGCCGTCGGACTGCTGCCGCAACCGGCCTGGACGGCCGAGGACGGCACGCTGGTCGACGTGTCCGGCATGGGCCACCCCACGAACCTGAACACCCCGATGCCCGTTCCGTTCCTGGTGGACCTGGGCAAGGACACCATGCGCATCGAGCTGGCGCACAAGCCGATGGAGGCGCCCGGCCACCGGCCCGTCGCGCCGGACGTCCCGCTCGACCTGAACGAGTTCCGCGAGGACGTGCTCGACGGGTTCACCGAGGCGTACCGGATCTGCGAACGCGAGCGGGAGGCGCTCGCAGGCGTGCTGGAGATGTTCCGAGGCGACCGGGTCAGGGTGATCGTCCGTCCGACCATCCTGTACGAGGCCATCCTGCGCACCGCCTTCCACCCGACGCTGCTGGGCGACGGCGCAGACCGTGACCGGCACTTCGACGCTCTGTGGCGGGAGTCGCCGTACCTGCCCGCGCTCGACCCGTGCATCGCCGCCGAGCGCCGCGACCTCTGGAACAACGACGTGCCGTACTTCAGCGCCATCACCGACGGCGACGCGCTGCTGGGCAGCGGCGACGAGCCGGTGCCCGGAATCTCGGTGCGGCCCGCGATGGACGCGGTGCTCGAACGCCTGCGCACGTTCGGGCCCGAGGACTACGCCAGGCAGCGCTGGCTGGTGCACGGCACCATCGGCCTGGCCGCCGCGAACGATCACAGCCTCCAGGTCATGCCGTCCTACCGGCTCGAACCGGTCACGGGAGAGCCTGACGCCCTCGTGGCCGCCGCCGTACGCATCGGCGAACACCTCCACGAGCTCGCGATCACGGCGGAGGGAGGCGCGCAGTGGTTCGGGGTCAACGCCACCACGGACGGCCAGTGGTCGCTCGGGAGGTTGCGGCCCGATCTGTTCCACGGGCTGAGCGGCATCTCCCTGTTCCTGGCCCACCTCGGCGCGCTGAGCGGCGACGACCGGCACACCGGGCTGGCGCGCGCCGCCCTGGAGACCGCCCTGGAGCAGGTCGGGCGCGGCCTGCTGGGCCGGGATCTCGGGATGATCGGGTACGGCGGCTTCGTGTACGCCCTCAGCCACCTCGCCGCCCTGTGGCGGGACGACCGCCTGCTCGGCCGTGCGACGAGCCTGCTCGATCCGCTGAGCGCCGCGATCGAGGCCGACCGCGAGTACGACATCGTCGGGGGCTGCGCGGGCGTGCTCGCCTGTCTGCCCAGCCTGCACTCCCTGACCGGGGATCGGCGCGTGCTGGAGGTCATGGACAAGGCGGCCCGGCACCTGTTGAACAGCCGTACCGGACCGAGCTGGTTCTCCGATTCCCTTCGAGGCCACGCGGACCGCCCTATCTCGGGCTTCTCCCACGGAACGGGCGGCATGGGGTGGGCGCTGGGGCTGGCGGGCGAGCTGCTCGCGGAGGACGCCTACGTACGCGCGGGCGTCGAGGCCATCCGCCACGAGCAGGAGAGCTTCGACCCCGGCACGGGCACCTTCACGGAGCTGCGCGACCATTCCGCGATCGACCTTCCCGCCGACGCGCCGCCCACCACGTTCTGGTGCTACGGCGCGATGGGCATCGGTCTCAGCCGGGTGCTGGCCTCCCGATGGCTGCCGGCGTCACTCGCGCGGGCCGAGGTCGACGCGGCCCTGACGCTCACCAGGGCGCACGGCTTCGGGCGCAGCCAGTGCCTGTGCCACGGCGACTTCGGCAACCTCGAACTGCTCCTGCAGACGGCGCAGCTCAGGAACGATCCTGAGCTGCGCGCGGAAGCCGCCGGTCTGGCGCACGCCTCCGCTGCCCGGCAGGAGTGGGCGTGCGGCACGGTGAGCGGGGTCCAGGTGCCGGGCCTGATGACCGGGCTCGCCGGTATCGGGTACGGCATGCTCCGCGCCGCCGGCCCGGACCGCGTTCCCGCCGTGATCGCCCTGGAGCGCCCGAGGTGACTCCTCAGCCCGCCTCGGCGCTGCCGTTGCCGTTGCCGTTGCCGTTTGAGGCGGACACCAGCCCGGCGATGTAGTCGGAGACCGCGGCGACGGTCGGTTGCCGCCACAGCAGGGTCGTCGGCAGCGAGCACCGGAACCGTTTCTCCAGCCGCCGCCGGACCACCACCGTCAGCACCGAGTCCAGCCCCTGCTCGACCAGCGGCCGGTACGGCGACAGATCGGCAGGGGCCAGCCGCATCTCCTTGGCGATCTGCGCGCCGACCTCTTCGAGCAGGAACGCGCGCAGCTCCGCCGGTCCCAGGTCGGCGATCGACTCGGCGGGCCGCACGCCGTCGGCACCGTTCTCCGCGCCGTTCTCAGCACCGGTCGGCACGTCGATCACCGGGTAGCGCAGACCCGACAGCCAGCCGACGACGGCGCCGGCACCGTCGGTCACCCGTACCTGCACCGTGTCGGCGTGCTCGGGATCGAGCCACACCTCGATGTCCACCGTGCTCGGCGGCTCCCCGAGCGTGACCAGCCGATCAACGTGCGTCACCATGCGCAGCAGCGGGTCGCCGGGGAACGCGCTCGGCGCCACCGACATCGCCGCGTCCAGGACGGGCGCCCACGTGGCGGACGGCCCGCACCGTACCCGGGCGCGCAGCGCGCCGTGGCCGCGCAGCAGCTCCTCGACCTGCCAGTCGAACCCGGTCTCCGGTACGCCGACGGCGGCGAGCCGCTGTCCGACCAGGCCCGGCTCCACCGGCGTGAGCGGCCGCGCCGGTGGCACGGGCGCCTCCCCCGGCGTCGAGGGCACCGTGGCGGTGGCGATCAGCTGCCAGGCGGCGTCCGGCTCGCCCGCGGCACGGGCGGCCAGCCGCAGCTCGCTCCCCTGCCGCACGACCTGGACCTCGCGGCGGTCGGCGGTCAGCAGCGGCGCCGACATCGTCACCTCGCCGAGCAGCTGACCTCCGGCGGCGGCGAAGAAGGTCGCCGCGAGCACCGCGGCCGGCACGATCTCCACGCCCTCGATGGCGTGGCTGCCGGGATAGGGCCGCGTCTGGTCGTCCACGCCGGTCCGCCAGAGCCGTACGTCGGTGCCCGCGAGATCGACGCCGTCGCCGAGCAGCGTGTGCGTGTCCGGGTCGTGGCCGCGGCCGGCGGTGTCCGGGGCCGACGGCGTACGCCAGTGCCTGCGGTGCTGCCAGGGGTAGGAGGGGAGCACGACCGGACCGCCGGCCGGCTGCAGCCGCTCCCAGTCCACCTCGAGGCCGGCGCAGTGCGCCGCGGCCACTCCGGCCGGCAGCGTGACGCTCGGGGGACGGTTGCGCCGCAGCGACGCGCCGACGAAGACCTCCTCGTGCCCGCCCGCGCCCAGCGTCTCCAGCACCGAATGGGTGACCACCGGGTGCGGGGAGATCTCGACGAACGCGCGGTATCCGTCCTCCGCGGCCGCCGCGACGGCGTCGGCCAGGCGCACCGGTCGGCGCAGGTTGGCCGCCCAGTACGTGCCGGCGAAGCCATGTTCCGCCCGCGGATCGTCCAGCGCCGTCGAGTAGACCCGGATACCGGGGGCGCCGGGCGTGAGGTCGGCTGCGGCGGCGGTCAGGTCGGCCAGCAGCGGATCCATCTGCGGCCCGTGGAAGGCCACGTCCGAGGCGACCCGGCGGGCCGGGATCCCCTCCTCCAGCCAGCCGGCCAGCACCTCGGCGACGGCGTCCGGATCACCGGAGACGACCGTCGAGCCGGGCGACGACGCGATCGCGGCGACCACGTCCGTACGGTCTCCCAGCAGCCGCGCCGCCTCATCGAACGGCAGCTGCACCATGGCCATCGCGCCGCGACCGGCGACCCGCCGCAGCAGCCTGGACCGCCGGCAGATCAACCGGGCCCCATCGAGGCGGCTCAGCGCCCCGGCCGTCACGGCGGCGGCGATCTCGCCGACCGAATGGCCGATGACCGCGTGCGGGCGCACCCCGTACGCACGCCACAGCTCGACGAGGCCGAGCTGCATCGCGAAGATCATGGTCTGGATCCGGTCCACGTCGATCAGCTCGTCCTCGGTGAGCGCCTTCCGTGGCGAGAAGCCGATCTCGACGGAGAACACCGGCTCCAGCTCGTCGATCACCGCGGCGAACACCGGCTCGGTCTCCAGCAGTTCCCGGCCCATGCCGGCCCACTGCGAGCCGTGTCCGGAGAACACGAACACCGGGCCGGGGCCGGGGTCGAGGAGCACCCGTCCGGTGGTCACGGCGTCGTGCGGGGTGCCGGCCGACAGGGCGCGCAGCCGCACGGCCAGCGCGGCCGGATTGTGTGCCGCCACCACCGCCCGGTGCGGCAGGTGGGCCCGGCGCAGGGCGAGCGTGTGCCCGACGTCGGCCGCCGGCAGGCTGCCGGCGACGTCGGCGAGGTTGCCGGCGGCCTGCCGCAGCGCCGCCCGCGACGCGGCGGACACCGGGAACAGCCGGCCCGCGGCCCCTTCGGCGGAAAGTCCCGCGATCCCTTCAGCGGATGGCTCTGCGGCCCCTTCGGCGGATGGCCCGGCGGCCCTTTCCGCGGACGGCCGGGCCGGCGGCGCCTCTTCGAGAACGACGTGGGCGACGGTGCCGCCGTAGCCGAAGGCGGAGACCGCGGCCCGGCGCGGATGCGGGGAGCCGGGCCACGGCGTCGGCGCGCCGACCACCCGCAGCCCGGCGCCCTCCCAGTCGACGGCCGACGTGGGGGTGTCGAGCCGGCTCGGCGGGATCTCGCCGCGTTCGAGCGCCAAAACGGCCTTGACCAGGCCGGCGATGCCGGCGGCACCCTCGAGGTGACCGATGTTGGACTTGGCCGAGCCGATCAGGCACGGCTGCTCCGGCGGCCGGCCCGCCCCGTACACGGCGCCCAGCGCGCCCGCTTCGAGAGGGTCGCCGACCGCGGTGCCGGTGCCGTGCGCCTCGACGTAGCCGACCGTGCCCGGCTCGACGCCCGCCTGTCGCAGCGCGCGGCGCATGACGTGCTCCTGCGCCTGGCCGCACGGCGCCATGATGCCCGCGGTGCGACCGTCCTGGTTGACCGCGCTACCGCGGATGGTCGCGAGGATCCGGTCCCCGTCGCGTACGGCGTCGGCGAGCCGCTTGAGCACCACGACCACCGAGCCCTCGCCCCGCCCGTACCCGTCGGCCGCGGCGTCGAACGACTTGCTGCGCCCGTCCGGTGCGAGGGTCCCCGCGGCGTCCAGGGTGAGCGTCTCGCCCGGGGACAGGATGAGGTTGACCCCGCCGGCCAGCGCCAC
Organism: Nonomuraea sp. NPDC051941; assembly: GCF_044593615.1. Taxonomy (NCBI): domain Bacteria; kingdom Bacillati; phylum Actinomycetota; class Actinomycetes; order Streptosporangiales; family Streptosporangiaceae; genus Nonomuraea; species Nonomuraea sp. NPDC051941. Next base: position 169,800 of record NZ_JBIUCF010000023.1, on the reverse strand, counting down.
GTCGGTCTCGCCGGCCCGCAGGGCCTGCACGGCCAGGTGGACGGCCACCAGCGACGCCGAGCAGGCCGTGTCCACCGCCAGGCTCGGTCCGCGCAGGTCGAGCGCGTACGACACGCGGTTGGCGACCGCGCAGCCGGCGGCGCCGATCCCGGTCCACGCCTCGATGTCGGGCAGGTCCTCCAGCAGCCGATGCCCGTAGTCGCCGGTGCAGACGCCCACGTACACGCCGGCGTCCGTGCCGGCCAGCGCGTCCGGCGACACCCCGGCGTGCTCCAGCGCCTCCCACGCGGTCTCCATCACGAGCCGCTGCTGCGGGTCCATCAGCTCCGCCTCACGCGGCGAGAGCCCGAAGAATTCCGCGTCGAAGTCGGCCACCCCGTCCAGGAAGCTGCCGTGCGCGAGGGTGCGGCGTACCGCCGCCGCGTACGACGGGCCGCGGTCGGCGTAGTCGCGCCAGCGGTCGGCGGGCGCCGGTCCGCTGGCGTCCCGTCCCTCGCACAGCAGGTTCCAGTACTCCTCCGCCGAGCCGACGCCGCCGGGCAGGCGGCAGCCGATCCCGATCAGCGCGATCATCTCGACCGGTCGATCCATCACACGTCACTCCGCATCCGCGCCCACACGGGCGACTCGAGAATCTCCACGACGGCGGCCGAGATCGTCACGCCCGGTCCGAAGCCGAACATCAGCAGGTGGTCGCCGGGCTGGAGGGCATGGTCGCGGACCAGGTGCTCCAGCGCGAGGATCTGGTCGCTGGCCCCGCAGTGGCCGATCGTCCGGCCGAAGTCCCAGGCCGACCGGGACGCCGGGATGCCCAGCCGGTGCTCGCAGATCTGGTCGGCGATCTCCTGGGAGGTGTTCATGCACGCCACCCGGGTCACGTCGTCCGGCTTGATCCCGGCCTCCGACAGGGCCCGGTCGATCACTTCGGCCATCCGCTCGTCCAGCGTCACGAGCACCCCGGTGCCGTCGCCCTCGACGACCGCGCGCCGCCGGAACACGTCGTTGTGCGCCCCGAAGTCCACCGTGCGGCCCTCGGTGACGCCGGGCGGGAACAGCGGCTCGGCGCAGCGGTGCATCTCCTCGGCCTCCGACACCGACATCGTGCACACCGACGCCAGCCGGGCGAACCCCGGCTCGGTGTCGAGCACGAGGGCGCTGCCCGCGTCACCGGCGACGGCCGCGGGCAGCATCCGCCACCGGTCGACGAGCGGGGTGCCGTAGTTGTCGGCGGCGACCAGCAGCGCCGCCTGGCGGCCTGGCGCCGCGCGCAGGTAGCTCGCGGCCAGCTCCAGGGCCGCGAACATGCCGTTGCAGCCCTGCTTGAGCTGGGTGGACAGGACGCCGTCGCCGACCAGGTGGCGTTGCACGTACGCCTGGGGCGGCCAGCCCTCCGGGCCCTGATGCCAGGTCGAGACGTACAGCAGCAGGTCCAGCTCGGTCGGGGAACGTCCGCTGCGGGCCACCGCGCTCCGCGCCGCCCGTAACGCCATCTCCGGTGGCGGGACGTCACCGGCCACCGCGACCGCGGCGAGCCGGTGCAGCTCGACCTCCTCGGCCGAATACCACCCCGCCGCCACGGCCTGCTCCACGCTCACCGTGGCAGGGAGGTAGGACCCGACCCCGCTGATGTACATGTCCGCCGTCTCCATGCCGCCTCCCGGGCTCGTCGAACTCGATCCTCGATGCGGGCGCCTGCTCAGCCGGGCCCGCCGGGGGCGTACTCCTGGGGGACGTCGAGGATTCGCAGGACGGCGCAGGCCATGGTGGTGCCGGCGCCCAGCCCGACGAGCAGCATGTAGTCGCCGCGGGCCAGCGCCCCGGCGGCCATCAGGTGGTCGAGGGCGACGAACTGGTCGCTGACCCCGAGGTGCCCGACGCTCGCGCCGTAGTCCCAGGTGGTGTCGGCCAAGGTCAGCCCGAACCAGTTCACCCCCCGGTGCTCCAGGTCGTCCCAGCGCCCGTGCGGGAAGGCCACGCGCGCCACCTCGTCGAGGGTGATCCCCGCCTCCTTGAGCGTGCGGTCGACCAGCCCCATCAGCGTCGTCTGGATCGCCAGCATGACGTCGGAACCGTCGCGGGCGAAAAGGCGCTTGCGGAACTCGCGGTTGCGGGAGGCGAAGTCGAGCGGCCGGCCGACGGTCGCGTCCGGCGGGAACATCGGCACGCCGCCGTCGTTGACCGACTCGGCCTCCGGGAGCACGACCACGTTGACCGAGCGCAGCTCCGCGAAGCCCGTGTCCGTGGTGAGCAGCAGCGCGCACCCGGCGTCGCCCATCACGTTGCCCTCGATCATGCGCCACCGGTCGACCAGCGGGGTGCCGTGGTTGTCGGCGCCGAGCAGCAGCGCGCTGCCGCCCGGCCGCAGGTATCCGGCGGCGAGCTGCAGGGCGCTGAACAGCCCGCAGCATCCGTGCCGCAGCTCGACGGACAGGACGTCGCCGCCGATGAGGTGCTGTTGCAGGTAATACTGCGGCTGCCAGCCCTCCGGTCCCTGGTGCCAGACGTCGGCGTACAGCATGAGGTCCAGATCGCGGGGTGACATCCCGCCGGAGCGCTCAAAAGCGTGGCGGGCCGCGCGGAGCGCGAGCTCCGGAGCCGGTACGTCGCCGGCCACCGCCGCGCCGCCGAGGCGGAAGTACTCCATCTCGTCGGCCGGGTAGCGGCCCTCGGCGACGGCCGTCTCGACGCTGACCACCGGCGGCAGATGGACGCCGATACTGCGCAGGAAAATGTCGGGTGTCCGCATGCGTCCTCCTTCAGCGGTGCGAAAGGCCGTCGGGCCTCACTGGGGGCCCGCCGTCGCGGCCGGGTTCTCCGCCCCGTCGCGGAGCAGCAGCATCGGATCGCTCAGCTCGTACAGCCCGCACATGGGAGGGCAGGCCTCGTAGCCGAGGAGCCGCTGGATGTCCTCGGGATAGCCGCGGACGGTGTCCAGCGGCAAGGACAGGTAATGGTTCTCCTCCTGGCGGAGGTTGCCGAGGTCGTAGGCGTACGACAGGCCGGTGCGCGGCGCGTCGGAGGCGTTGACGCCGGCGCCGTGGTAGGTGCTGCCGAGCCACAGCAACGCGGCACCGGGCCGCATCTCGGCGGGGACCGCCTCGTCGTCGCGGGGCGCCCGCTCGTCGTCCCACCGATGGCTGCCCGGGATCACGCGGGTGGCACCGTTGCGCGCGGTGAACTCGCTCGCGGCGACCATGACCTGCACGCGGCTCTCCGGACCCGGGTGGGTACGGAGGTGGGCCGTGTCGTCCCGGTGCAGTCCCTGGAGCGGCACGCCGGGCCTGATCTGGATCGCCCGCGATATGCCGAGCTGGATCGTCGGGACGAGCTCCACGCGCTGCTCGCCAAGCCAGGCTTTCACCGGGCGCTGCAGGAAGTGCCGCGCGCAGCCGAGCAGGTGGGGCTGCCGCATGATCGCGATCGAGTGCCCGCTCCGGCGTATCAGGCCCGGCAGGATCCGGGTCTTCTCGCCGACCAGCCGGCCGTCGCCGTCCGCCTGGCGTTCCAGGTCCGGGCCCAGGTCGTCCCACAGGCCGCGGAGCGTTCCTGCGTCGACGAAGTCCTCGATGATCACCGCTCCGTCCCGGTCGACGACGTCGATCGCCTCGGCGAGCGGCGCCGACCCCGGCAGCGTGGTCAGCTTGGGGTCACTCATCGCGAAGCCTCCTGTCCTGGGCGGCCGAACCATCGGGTGAGGGCGCCTCGCAGCGACGCCGGGTCACCGGGCGTGCTCCAGGCGACGAAGCCGTCCGGGCGGATCAGCAGGGCGTCCGCCGGGGCCTCGGCGCATTCGGCCGTGACCACGTCGATCCGGTCGGCCCAGGGTTCGGCGAGTGCCCGCGGCTGGGCGCCGGCGCCGAGGTCGAGCAGCAGCGCCCGCCCGGTGCGTTGCAGCTCCGCGAGCCGTACGGGGCCGTCGGCGCACCGCAGCCGCAGATCCGGGCTGTAGCGCCCGACCAGCGGACCGGTCAGCGACGGGTCGCCCATGTCGTAGCTGATGTGCAGGTCGTCGACCAGGGAGGTGAGCTGCCGGTTCGCCTCGTCGCGGAGCAGCAGCTCCGTGAGCAGCCGGCGCAACGCGTCGACGTACGGGCCGGGGCGCATCAGCGCGATCGAGGCACGCTGGATCTCCAGCGTCTGCTCGCCGATCGGGTGCCGCTCGGAGTGGTAGGTGTCGAGCAGGTCCTCATGGCACCAGCCGCGCGCGACCGCGGCGAGCTTCCAGCCGAGGTTGAGGGCGTCTCCCAGCCCGAGCCGCAGTCCCGGGCCGCTCCAGTGCGAGTGGACGTGTGCCGCGTCGCCGGCGAGCAGCACCCGCCCGCTGCGGTACGTCTCGGCCTGCCGCGCGTTGTCGGTGAACCGGGTGATCTTCTTGACCTCGGTGACCGTCACCTTGGTGCCGCTGAGCCGGCGCAGCGACTCCTGGAACTCCTCGAGCGTGATGGGGGCGTCCCGGTTCGCCGGCGGGCCGTCGAACTCCAGCGTGATGAACCGGGGCGGTCCCTCCTCGTACACGAGGAGCCCGCCGTCCTTGCGGAACCAGCCGGGGAGATGGAATTCGGGGTCGTCGATCTCGGCGAAGGCGCGGTATCCGGCCGTGACGCCGTCCGTGCCCGGGAAGGCGATGCCCGACAGCTTCCTGACCACGCTCCGGCCACCGTCGCAGCCGGCGAGCCATTCCGCCTCCATCCGGTACGGCCCGTCCGGGCCTTCGACGTCGAGACGAACCCGGTCGTCGTCCTGGACGAAACCGGTGACCGTGTGGCCGCGTCGTACCTCGACGCCCAGGTCCGCCGCGCGCCGCGCCAGGTCCTCCTCCAGAAGCTGCTGGGGCACCAGCAGGTCGGGGGACTCCGGGCGGAGCAGGAACATGGTGGCGAAATGCCGCGCGCCGGGGAACGCCTTGGGGAGCAGGCTGTCCGGCCGCCGCTCCCCCTCGGCGATGCGATCCTGCTGCTCGGACGTCAGCGGCGCGGCAGGCGCCTCGGTCACCCCGATCATGAGACCGCGACGGTCCATGATGTCGATGGCCCGTCCGGTGATGCCCTCGGCCTTCGGGCGCCATTCGATCGCGGGCAGCCGTTCGAGCACCACCACCGGAACGCCGTGGAGGGCCACCTCACAAGCGAGCATGAGCCCCACCGGTCCCGCACCGACAACTGCGACCTGCGCATCCAGATACGCCATTAACACCTCTGCTGGAGGAGAGAAAGAGACTGCTGAAAAAGCTGCCGGGTCGCCACTACAGACCGGCGATACTCACGGCGGTTCGCAACGTGAGTGTTGACAGATGTGCCTCCGGGCGGTCAGCGCCGATGCTAATCGGATGATCCATAAATGACTAGTGGTGTCATTTTTCGGACTCACCATGCATAATCATCAGCGCCGATGATCAACGGCGTGCCGGGCCGGCGCGCAGGTGGGAGGTTGCCGGATGAGCGATGGTCGGAAGGCCCAGCCGTTGGAGACCGACCGGCCCAATCCCTTCGACCCGCCCGTCGAGCTGCGGAAGCGAGCCCCGCTCAGCCGGCTCGCCTATCCTGACGGGCACGTGGGCTGGGTGGCGACCGGGTACGCCGTCACCCGCGCCATCCTGGCGGACCCACGCTTCAGCACCCGGCGCGAGCTGCTGCACCAGCCGGTCGGCCGCGAGCGCGCACAGCAGCGGCCGACGCCGGCCGAGCCGGGGATCTTCCCCCACATGGACCCGCCCGAACACACCCGGTACCGCCGCCTGCTGAGCCGCCATTTCGGCCCTCGCCGCGTCGCCGAGCTGACGCCCGCGATCCGGCGGTACACCGCGCAGGCGCTCGACGCCATGGCGGCCGCCGGGCCGCCCGCCGATCTCGTCGCGTCGTTCGCCGTCCCGGTTCCGGCGCTGGTCATCTGCGAGCTGCTCGGCGTCCCCGCGCAGGATCGGCACGTGATCCAGGCGGCCACCGGAGTGATGAACGACCTGGACTCCACACCGGGCCAGACCGCCGAGGCCGTGATGTCGATCACGGAGACGGTGCGCGGCCTCCTCAAGCGCCTGCGCGCCGGATCAGGCCCGCCGGACGACGGGCTGCTGGCGCACGCCGTGGCGACCGGCGGCCTGAGCGACGACGAACTCACCAACCTCGGGATGGTGCTGCTGGCCACCGGCCATCTGCCCACGTCGAGCATGCTCGCGCTCGCGACCTTCGTGCTGCTGACCGACCCGGCCCGGCGAGCCCGCCTGGCCGCGGACCCTGAGCTCACCGAACCGGCGGTCGAGGAGCTCCTGCGGTACCTGTCGATCCTCCAGTTCGACGTTCGGCGCACCGCGCTGACGGACGTCGAGCTCGGCGGCCAGGTCATCGCGGCCGGCGAGACCGTGGTGCTGGCGCTGCCGGTCGCGAACCGGGACCCGGAACGCTTCCCCGACCCGGACACCCTGGACCTGGCCCGCTCCGCGACCGGGCACCTGGCCTTCGGGCATGGCATCCACCAGTGTCTCGGCCAGCATCTCGCCCGGGCCGAGCTCCGCATCGCGCTGACCGCGCTCTTCGAGCGCTTTCCCGACCTGCGCCTGGCCGTTCCGGCGGCCGAGGTGCCGACCCGCGACCGCATGGCGGTGTACGGGGTGGACCGCCTGCCGGTCACCTGGGGCGCCGCCCCGGCGGACCGTTCGAGCGAAGGGTGACTTCGGATCATGCGTTACAGGACCTTGGGCGATTCCGGCCTGCGGGTGTCGGTGGTCGGTCTGGGCTGCAACAACATCGGCTCGCGGATCGACGTGGCCCGTACCAGGGAGGTGGTGGACGCGGCGATCGAGGAGGGCGTGACGCTCTTCGACACCGCCGAGGCGTACGGCGCGGTGCACGGCGCCTCCGAGGAGATCCTCGGCGAGGTGCTGGCCGGCCGGCGGGACCAGGTGGTGCTGGCCACCAAGTTCGGCAGACCTGGCGACCAGGGTGCGGCGTCCGGAACGCTGGGCGGCCGGTCGTACATCCGGCGCGCGGTGGAGGGGTCGCTGCGCCGCCTGCGTACCGACTACATCGACCTCTACCAGTACCACTTCCCCGACGGCGTCACCCCGATCGAGGAGACGCTGGAGGCCCTGACCGAGCTGGTGCGCGAGGGCAAGGTGCGCTACGTCGGCAGCTCCAACTTCGCCGGCTGGCAGATCGCCGAGGCCGCGCACGTGGCCCGCGCGAGGGGATGCGCACCGTTCGTGTCGGCGCAGAACCACTGGTCGTTGCTGGAGCGCGGCGCCGAACGCGAAGTGGTGCCGGCGGCCCTGCACTACGGGGTCGGCGTGCTGCCGTACTTCCCGCTGGCCCACGGGCTGTTGACGGGGAAGGTGCGGCGCGGGCACGAGCCGCCGGCCGGGAGCCGGCTCGCGGAGCGCCCCCACCTCGTCACGCCGGAGAAGCTGGACCGGGTGGAGGCGCTGACGTCCTGGGCCGACAAGCACGACCGGTCCCTCCTGGACGTGGCCATCGGCGCGCTGGCGGCGCTGCCCGGCTGCGGCTCGGTGATCGCCGGCGCGACCGCCCCGGAGCAGGTCCGGGCCAACGCGGCCGCCGGCGACTGGGAACCGACCACCGAGGAACTCGCCGAGATCACCGGGCTGATGCCGCTCCTCGCGGCGGTTTGACGATGCGAGCCTCGTACGTCAAGGCGTCATTTTCGCCAAGCTTGCGATCTCCTGGCCCGACCCGCCGTCCACGGCCACCCGCCCCGCCGCGACGAGCCCGTCCAGCACCCGCGAGAACTCGAACAGCTGCAGCCCCGACAGTGCCTGAAGCTTGCGCAGCTCGGACGTGCCGTTGGCGCGGAGCACGTCCAGCAGCGCCTGCTCGGCGGGCGGCGTCTGCTCGAAGGCGGGCCGCAACGAATTCACCAGCTCCCGCAGGACCTTCTCGCCGATCAGTGCCTGCAACGACAGACCCAGCACGTACGACTTGACCTGCTCGGGAAGGGTGGCCTCCCGCCCCGAGCGCAGGGACGCGATCCGGTCTTCGACCACCTTGACCTCGGCGGGCGTGAAGTTCTGCAGCGCCGCCACCGCGTAATGGAACAGCGCGTCCGCGCCCCGCTCGAACGGGAACCCGCGCATGATGTCGCCGACCCCCCTGGACCGGATCCTGGCCCGACCCCGATCCACCGCCCGGTCGGCGGCCGACAGGATCACCGTGAGCACCGCGCTCGGCCCGACCCCGACCACCTGGTTGCCCGCCGTGATGTTGAACAACGAACTGCGGAACAGCGCCCCCGACCCGAACCCCGCCGCCAGCACCTGCGTGAACATGACGCTCTCCCCCGTGGCGCCGAAGGTCCACCCGAACTGCGTGACCGTCCACAACGCCGCCGCCGCGCCGCCCGCGTTGACGGCGACGTAGAAGGCCGCCGGCACCGACCACAGCGCCCCGGCGGGGTTGTCGCGATACCGCGACACCAGCTCGGCCAGCGCGACGAGCGCGCCGATGAGGACGACCGCGAGAAAGGGCACCCACATGGCTCACACCTCGCGATACAGGTGGACGACCTCGTCGCCGGGAGGTCCCTTGACCGTCACCAACCCTTCTTCTGTCAGCTCGGCCAGCACCGCCGTGAACTGCTGGAACGACAGCCCTGCCCGGTCCTGCAGCTCCGCGATGCGCATCTGGCCGCCGGCGTCGACCAGCGCCCGGACGGTCTCGTGGGTTCGGGGCGAGCCGAGGGCACGGCGGAACGCCGAGGCCCCGCCGTCCTCACCCGTGGCCCTCGACAGGTCGTGCACCGAGCTGTCGCCCCGGCGTGGAGGCGGAGGGACGTTCGACGGTCCCGGAAGGCGCTCAGATGACATGGGAATCCTTCTGTCAGCCTGCGCTCACCTTGCGACAGCCGGTAGCCGATGTCAATGTCGACCGGCATGTCGGCTCGACCACCACTTGCCGTTCCTGCGATCGGCCGGCTCGGCGCCGAGGTCAGGCCGGAGACGGCCGCGTCCTGGCCACGCGCACGACGGCCGTCCCGGCCCGGAGCGCGGCGACGGGGTCGGCCGCCTCGTCCAGCTCGATGAGCACGATGCCGGCGCCGGGCGTGCGGGACATCGCGTCGGCCCACCCTCGCCAGTCCACGATGCCCGTGCCCAGCTCGGTCATGTAGGGCTGCTGCTGGGCGAAGACGGTTTCGTCGATGGTGAGCTCGACGTCGATGGGCTTGACCGCGTCCTTCCAGTGCGCCAGCGCGATGCGCTGGGCGTGGCGGCGCGCGACGGCGACGGGGTCGCCGCCCCCGAGCGCGATGTGGCAGGAGTCGGGGCAGAGCCACACGTAGCGGGGATCGGTCAACGCCATGAACAGGTCGATGTCCCTCTCGTACCAGAGGGTGCTGTTGGACTCGGTGTGGAAGGCGAGCTTCACACCGTACCGGGCGACGGCCTCGCCGGCCACGTGGGCGACGTCGGCCATCCGGGTCATGTACGCGGCGTCGACGAAGAAGGGCGGGCGCGTCCCGAACGTCTGGCGCATGGGCAGCCCGGCGACGAGGAGTTCCGCGCCCACGTCGGCGAGGAAGGCGGCGTGCCGTTCGGCGTCGGCGACGATCGCGGGCAGGTTGTCGCCGTGCCGCCAGTCGGGTGCTTCGCTCGCGGCCATGAAGGCGCTCACGACGGACAGGCCGCGAGCCTGGAGTTCGCGGCGGAACGACGGCGCGTCGCCGAAGGCCCGCAGGGCCGAGTCGATGTCGCCGGGCGCGAAGGTCAGCTCGATGCCGCTGACACCGGCCTCGGCCAGCGCGTCCAGCACCCGCTCCCAGAACCGGTCGGGGTTCTTGAGTGCCCATTCGCGGAAGGCGCCGGCCGAGTCGAGCCCCCAGAACCCCGGGTGGTAGAAGGTGATGATGTCGGTGGCGAAGCGGGGTTCGGTGGTGTTCCCCAGCGTCATTCGGTGCCTCCGCGGGCGTTGTAGACGGTGACGCCGCCGGTGTCGACGGCCTTGCGGTAGTCGCGGAACACGGCCAGCGCCTCGTCCCGGAGCACGTCACGGGTGACCCGGATGCCGCGTGCCTCGAACTGCTCGGCCCAGTCCGCGCCGAGCGGGCCCTCGTCGAACGTGGTGATCTCCTCCAGTTCGGGGCCCTCGCCGGCGACCACGAGACCGCGGATCCCGGACCACATGGCCGCGCCGTAACACTGGATGCACGGACGCCAGTTCACGACCAGCTCGTGTGCGGGCGACCCGTCGCCGCCGAGGTCCCAGCCGCCGACCGCCCTCTGGGCGAGTCCGAGCGCGACGACCTCGGCGTGCGCGCTGGAGACGCCGGAGGCGAGCACGACGTTCACGCCGACCGAGACGATCCGGCCGGACTCCGGCTCGGCGACGATCGCGGCGAACGGGCCGCCGTTGCCCTCGCGCCAGTTGCGGTCGGCGAGGCGGTGCACGAGGCGCATCCGGTCGTCGCGGCCGGGGACGAGGGCGGGCACGGCCGCCAGTTCGTCGTCGATCCACGCGGGCAGCGCAACGCGGTATTCCTTGGCGATGTCGATCACGATCGTGCTTCCTCTCGGTGTGCGGCCGGCGCCGCGTGTCGTCCTGCGACGGCGCGAGCGGCCCGCACCGCGGTAACCGCGCCGGTCAGAGTGACATTGGCGGCCATCGCGGTGGGGATCACACCGTTGCCCGCAACGTACAGGTTGTCGAAGCCCCACACCCGGCCATCGGGGTCGCACACGCTGGTGCCGTCGTCGGCCAGACCGGCGCGGACCGTGCCGGTCTGGTGCAGCGACGAGCCGGGCGGCAGCAGCGCGCGCTCGGTCGCGGGATCGAACGAGCCGAACTCCTCGGCGATCGACCGGACCTCGTCAAGCGCGCGGCCGATGAGCGCTCGGTCGGCGTCGGAGTAGCCGAACTCGACGGTGATCCGCGGCATTCCGGCGAGGTCGGTCCGGGTTTCCGAGAACACGAGCCGGTTCTCGGGGCGGGATTCGACGGGGGCGTACAGTCCCAGGCCCACGGAGTACGCGAGGGCGTCGCCGCCTTCGTCCACGTACGTGCGGTTCATGATCTGTCCGTGGAACGGCTGTGCCGCTCCGTTCTGGGGCAGCCAGAGCGAGTCCGTGCTGAACTCGCCGGGCCGCGGCAGGGGCAGGTCGCCGCGGCCGAGGCCGTACCGGTCGAGGTCGAGGAGCACCCGGGCGGTGATGAACGCGTGCTCGTTGAGGTAGCGGCCCAGCGCCGCGGGCCGGATGCCCGAGGCGAACAACAGCTGCGGGGTACGCAGCGCGTCGGCGCACACCACCACGGTGTCCGCCAGGAGCTCCCACTCGGCTCCGTCGGCGACGCGGCGCAGCCGGGCCCCGGCGACCCGTCCGCCGGAGACGAGGAGCGTCGCGGCCAGCGTGCCGGTCGCCAGGGTGAATCCCTGGTCCCCGCCCGCCGCGATCGCGGGGAAGATCGTCCCCGGGGCCGTGCGCGGCATGGGACCCGACGCCGTCGCGGTGACGGCCATGGGCATCGGCTGCGGTCGCCGGTCCCCCGGTCCGACGCCGTCGAAGCGCCGGCGCAGGACGTCGAGCACCGTCCGGCCGACCTCGGTCGGGCCGATCGCGGACGGCGTAACGGCGAGCACCCGGCGGGCGGTGTCCAGGTCCGCCGCCCAGCGGTCCGGGTCGCCGAAGTCGAACACCTCGGCTCCGGCGGGCCAGGGCGTCGCGGCGGTCCAGTGCACGCCCATGCCGCCCGCGTTCCAGGCGAGCGCGGTCGCCGGCATCGCCTCGGCGTCCTCGCCGAAGGCGAGCGCGTGGAACATGCCGGGCGTCAGGTCGGTGAGGCCGCCCGCGACCTCGCGCACCACCTCGGCGCCCGTGTACATGCCCTGGATGCCGGTGGCGACCCGGTCGTTGTAGCGCGACCAGAGGACCGGGTCGTCGAGGTCGTGCAGGTGCAGGCCGGGGGCCTCCCCGATCGCGGTGCCGCCGTCGACCATCGTGATGTCCAGCGCGGGATCGGCCTCGCGCAGCAGCAGGGCCACGACGGATCCCATGATGCCGCTGCCCACGATGAGGACATCGGTGCCGGGGGTGTCGGTCACAGTGAGACTCCAAGCTCGTGCCGGATCATTGACTCGGGGTGAGTGGGCCGAACAGTTCGGTGTCCATCCGGTCGAGGGCCAGCTTGACCGCGCCGACGAGCGGCGCGTCGCGGCCCAGGCCGGTGGCGCGCAACTCGACCGCGGGGGCGCGAGCGTCGCGCATCGCCGCGCGCACCCGGGGCAGCAGCACGTCGGCCGCGTCCTCCAGGCCGCCGCCGAGCACGATGAGCGACGGTGCGATGGTCCACGACAAGGTGGTGAGGATCGAGGCGATGTTCTCCACGAATTCGTCGACCTCCGCCAGCGCGGTCGCATCACCGGCCCGAGCGGCGTCGAAGCGGCCGAGCGCGACGCTGCGTTCGGCCGGTTGCGGTGAGGTCAGCCAGGCCACCGGGCGGTTCTCGATGGAGCCGGTCGGTATCGACCGCGCTTCGACGATCTCACCCGCGGCGCCGTCCAGACCGCGGTGCACGGCTCCGCGGATGAGGATGCCGAGGCCCGCCCGGTTCCCGAGGATCGCCCATACGACGTTGTCGTGGTCGTTGGCGACGCCCCGCCAGCGCTCCGCGAGCGCGCCGAGGTTGGTGTCGTTGTCCGCGAACCAGGGAATCCGGATGCGTTGCCTGAGCTGGTCGGGCAGGTGCACGCCTTCCCAGCGCGTCGTGTGGACCAGACGCCGGACGACCCCGTCGTCGTCGATCGCACCGCCGCTGGCCACCGCGCCGGCGCGCAGCCGGTCCGCCGACCCGCCCGCGTCGTCGAGCGCCGCCAGCACCAGCGCCGCCGTGTCGTCGAGGGTGGCCTGCGGATCCTGGTAGGAGCGCAGCAGCCGGTGCGCCCGGCCGACGATGCGGCCGCGCACGTCGGCGATGACCGCGGACACGTCGGAGGTGGTGACGCAGACGGCCGCCAGCAGCGCGTGTTCGGCCCGCAGCTCGTAGCGGCGGGCGGGGCGCCCGGCGTAGCCGCTGGTCGGCACGCGGTCCAGCTCGGTCACCCAGCCCGCCTCGACGAGCGAGTCCAGGATGAGCTCGATGGTACGGCGGGACAGCCCGGTCTGCTCGGCGAGCTCGGCCAGCGTGATCGGCCCGGCCGACACGGCCAGTGCCCGGAGGGTGACCGAGGTGTTGACCCGCCGGACGGCGCTCTGGTTCATCCCGGGCATCAGCACTCCTCCACCGCCCGTACGACGGGGTCGTACACGCCGGTGGTGTCGGCCGCGAGGGCCGCTCCGGGCCGGCCGTATTCGCGCGCCGGATCGCCGGGCCCGCCGGTCGCCCGCGCCCAGGCCGGCTCCCGGCCATGCACGAACCCGGCCAGATCGGCGTGCATCAGCGTGGCCAGGTCGGCGGGCGGGTTCGGTCCGAGCGCCTGGGGGACGCCGGGCGCGTCGAGCACGTCGAAGAAGAACGGCAGGTCGGCGCAGTGCGCGGCACCGCCGAGCACGGGAGACGGCCATTCGAAGGAGTACAGCCAGGTCCCGGCGACGGCCTGGCGGCGGGCGGCCGCCGTGCGCGCGCAGGCGGAACGGAACAGGGCGTCCGTCAAGCGGGTGCCCGCCGCGCGGGCGGCGGCTCTCGCCTCCTGCTCGACGCCGCCGTCGAACTCGTCGGCCGTCGCGCCGAGCAGCACGGGCACGTCGTGCCCATGGACGGCGAGCCCGTCGGCGATGGGCACCGGCAGGAGGTCGTCGCCGACGCACGGCCCGAGCACGAGCCCGCCGCCGCCTTCGTCCCGCAGGTCGATGACCGCCTGCTGGATCTGCTCCACGGTACGGCTGCCGAATCCGGTGGCCGTCGGCGGCACGCCGAGCCTGCGCCCGAGCCGTTCGAGGAGGTCGCGGGCGGCGTCCGCGCCTCCGCCGAAGATGCCGCCGGACAGGCTGACCGCGCGGTGGAAGCGGCCGCTGCCCGCGGGTGAGGAGAGCAGCGCGAGCACCGCCGCGCCCCCGGCCGACTGGCCGGCGATGGTGACCCGGTCGGGGTCGCCGCCGAAAGCGGCGATGTTCTCCCGCACCCAGTCCAGGGCGAGCAGCAGGTCGAGCAGCGCGAGGTTCGGCCGAACGCCGTCCAGCGGGGCGAATCCGTCGACGCCCAGCCGGTAGCCGACGGTGACGCAGACGACGCCGTCGCGGGCGAAGGCGGGGCCGTCGTACCACGGGCTGGCCTGGCTCCCGGCCAGGAAACCGCCGCCGTGGATCCACACCATGACGGGGAGGGGCCCGCGGTCGTCGTCTGGGGCCGGGGTGACGATGCCGAGGTTCAGCACGTCATCGCCCGGGATCGACGGCTCCGGGATGGTCGTCGTGGCGAACAGCGGCACGCGCTGCGAGGTGGCGCCGTGCCGGGACGCGTCGAACGGCTCCGGGAACCGGCCACGTGGGACCGGCGGGGCGAACCGCCGCACTCCGGTGGGTGCTTCGGCGTAGGGGATGCCGAGGAAGCGCCTTACCTGGCCGGCGCGGCGGCCGATGATCGTGCCCGCGGGAGCATGAACGGTGACCGGCTCGCCGGGCGCGTCGAATGAGTCCATCCGATCATCCAACACGGCTCACCGCATCCCCGTTCCGGCGACGCCCTGAACGAAGTAGCGCTGCAGGAACAGGAAGAGCACCAGCACGGGCAGCATCACGACGATCGCACCCGCGAGGAGCAGCCCGTAGTCGGTGACGTGCGACGCGGCCTGGCTGGTGGCGGCGAGGCCGACCGGGAGCGTGTAGCTGGACATGCTCTGAGCGACGATGAGCGGCCAGATGAAGTTGTTCCAGGAGGCGAGGAACGACATGATCGTGATCGTCGCGACAGCGGGGCCGGCCAGCGGCAGGAAGATCCGGAAGAAGATCCGGAACTCGCCGGCGCCGTCGATGCGGGCCGCTTCGAGCAGTTCGCCGGGGATCGACATCGCGTACTGCCGCATGATGAAGACCGACATCGGCATCGCCACCCCGGGCAGCGCGATGCCGGCGAGGGTGTCCGCCAGACCCATGTCGACAGTGATCACGAACTGCGTGACGAACACCGCGGTGAACGGCACCATCATCGCGGCCATGACGGCGCCGAAGGCGAGCCGCTTGCCCGCGAAGTCGAGCTTGGCGAGCGCGTAGCCGGCGGCCGACGCGGCCACGATGTTGCCGGCCACCACGATGATCGCGACCACGATGCTGTTGACCATGTACCCGCCGAAGCCCTCGGTGGCGAACAGCCGGGTGAAGTTGCCGAGGGTGACGTGGGCCGGGAGCCAGGCGCCGGGGTCGGAGCGGATCTCGTCGAGGCTGCGCAGCGAGCCGCTGATCACCCAGACGAACGGAAGCGTGGTGAGCAGCGCGCACAGCACCAGCGCGCCGTACAGCAGGGGCCGGGTGACGGACCGGCGGCGCACGGCGACCCGGGCGCTGATCATTTCGGTGTCTCGCACCGTGGCGATGGTGCTCATGCGCGGGGCCTCAGCAGCCGGAACTGGACGACGCTCACCAGCATCACGAGGACGAGCATCACGAAGGACGCGGCCGAGGACGTCCCGAGCGCCCCGGACCCGAACTGGTGGTAGGTGTACAGCGCCACCGATTCGGTGGAGCCCAGCGGGCCGCCGTTCGTCAGCAGGTACGGCTCGTCGAACACCTGGAGGTAGAAGACGGTCAGCAGCACCGACACCATGAGCGTGGTGGGCAACAGCAGCGGCAGGGTGATGTTCCTCAGCTGCCGCCACCGGCCGGCCCCGTCGAGGGCGGCGGCCTCGTACACGTCCTGCGGGACCGCCTGCAGACCCGCGAGGAACAGCACCATCGCGGTGCCGAAGTTGCGCCAGATCCCGAGCAGGATGACCACGGGCATGGCCAGGTTCGGGTCGTCCAGCCAGTTCGGTCCGGCGAATCCGACGGCGCCGAGCACCTTGTTGACGGTGCCGCCGGCGTTGAAGGCGTACTGCCAGATCAGCGCGACGGCCACGATGTTCGTGACGACCGGTGCGAAGAAGACGACGCGGAACACGCCGCGCAGCCGCCGGATGCCGGTGTTGAGCGCGAAGGCCAGGGCGAACCCGATCCCCATGGTCAGCGGCACGCCGACCACCACGAAGAGCGCGGTGTTGAGGATGTCCCGCAGGAAGCTCTCGTCCTGGAACAGGCGGAGATAGTTCTCCAGGCCGGTGAAGTCGACGGCGAACGGATCGCGCAGATCCGTGCCCCGCAGGTCGGTGAGGCTGAACCCGAGCGCGGCGACGGTGGGGACAGCCGTGTAGAGCAGGAACACGATGGCGAACGGTGCGAGGAACAGCCAGGCGACACCCGTCCGGCGGGAGCCCCGGGGCCGGCGTGCGACGGTGGTGGTCATGTGCGCCTCACCGCGTACCCGTGCCGAGGCTCTCGGCGTACGCCTGCACGCTCGCGGCGGCCTGCTCGGCGGTGCCCTTGCCCTTGGCCACCGCTTCCATCTCCTTCCCCAGCCGGGTCGCGACCTGCTGCCAGGTGCTCACCTGCGGGAACGTCCGGGTGTTCTTCAGCTGGGTCAGGAAGGCGCCGAGGAGCGGCTGGCCCTTGATGGCCGGGTCCTCCCAGGCGGACATGACGGCCGGCAGCGAGCTGTACGCCTTGTACTGCGCGACCTGGGTGCCCGGCTGCGAGAGGTGCCGGACGAGCTTCCACGACGCAGCCGCGTTGCCGCTGGTGGCGAGCACGCCCCAGCTGCCGCCCGCGGAGAAGGAGGTGCCGCCCGACGGCCCGGCCGGCAGCGGCGCGGTCGCGACGTGGGACGCCGTCCAGCCGGGCTTCTTCGCGGCGGTGTCGAGCTGACCGATGACCCACGGACCCGTGATCATGGCGGCGGTCTTGCCGTCGACGAAGTACGGCTGCGAGTCGAGGAACGTGGGCCCGCTGGGGTCGGCGACGCCCGAGGTGAAGAACGACGCGTTGTACTTGAGCGCGTCGGCCATCGCCGGCGTGTCGAGCGTCCACTTGCCGTCGGAGGAGAGCAGTGAGCCGCCCGCCTGCCAGGCGTACATGGCGACGTCCTGGCCGTTGAAGATGTCCCAGCCGATGTCGGCTCCAAGGCCGTGCCCGGCGCCGGCGCCCTGGAGCGCCTTCAGGAACGGCACCATGCCGTCCCACGTGGCCGGCGCCTTGGCACCCGCCTTCTCCGCCAGGTCGGAGCGGTAGACGAGCGCGTAGGTGTAGGCGTACCAGGGCACCGTGTAGGCGACGTTCTTGGCCACGCCCGCGTCCCAGAGGCTCTTGAAGAAGCCGCCGGGGTCGACGAGGCCGTCCGGCACGGGCTGGAGGATCGACGGATCGAGGAACTGCGCCTGCGACTCGGGGAAGAACTGGGCGACATCGGGCCCCTTGCCCGCCGCGATCGCCGACTGGAGCTTGGTGTAGTACTCGGCGTTCGGGATCAGCGTGAACTTCACGGTGACGTCCGGGTTAGCGGCCTTGAACGGCTCGATGACCTTGTCGAGCACGTCGGCATCGCCTTGGGCGGCCCAGACGTTGACGGTGCCGGTGGCCGGGGAGGCGTCGATGGGCTTGGCGGTGCCGGTCGCGGCGGCGCCGTCACTGCGTCCGCAGCCTGCCAGGGAGAGGGTGAGGCTGAGAGCTATGCCGGCGGTCAGCCTTAGGGCACCGCGTCGGGAGAGGTTGGGCACTCGGGGCTCCTGTCACACGAAGGCGCTGATCGCAGTGGGGGGATTTCCGGCGAAAGTAGCTTTTTTCATCAGAGGGGCCGGATGGCGCCTATGCAGCTGTTTAGGACGGTAGGTAGGGCGTGTTTCGGCTGTGCAGCGGACCCGTCACGGAACAATTTCGGAACTTGTAGCAAAATAGGTTGATCACGCTCGGTGGCGGCCTTCGTTCACTCGCCGACCTGGTCGATCGGGGTCGGCGATCAGCCACGGGCGCCGGAATCACGTTGAGTGACGTCCGGGGCGAGGTGATCAGCCCAGCGACGCCTTGTCCGGCAGGAGGATGCGCGACGCGACGGCGAGGTGGGTTCTGGAGGACAGGGGGACGCCGAGGCCGGCCCGTTCGGCCGCCGGATGCTGGAGCACGTGTGCGGCCACCCGGCGGATCTGACGCACCTGGTCCCATCGGCCGCGGTCCAGCATCAGGTGGGAGAAGGCTGCGGCCAGGCCGATGGTGAGGTCGTCGTCGCCGCTCTCGGCCGCCTGCCGGACCACCGCCACCAGGTTGGGCGCCTCGGCGTCGGCCCATTCCCGGGCGGCCTGGGGGCCGGCCAGCCGCGATCCGGCGTGAACAGCCGCCAGAGGAGCGATGGCGACCGGCCACTCGGGATGCGGGTTGAGCAACCGGACGGCCCGGCGGGCGGTGGCCAGAAAGTGATGCAGGACCCGCCGGACGGCCTGCGGGGCGTCGGGGCCACGGGTTGCCGCGCGTTCGCGGGCGAACAGGCGTGCCAGGTGGTGCATCCGGTACCTGCCGGGCTCATGGGTCTGGAGGAGCCGGACGTCGGCGAGGAGTTCGAGCAACTCCCAGGCGCGTTCGGCGGGCAGGTCGGCCAGGGCGGCGACGGTGTCGGTGCCGAGGTCGGCGCCGTCGAACAGGCCGAGCAGGTCGAACACCCGCGTGGCCGCCGCACCGTGGCGTTCGGTCTGTAGCTGCTGGTAGCTGGTGGTGAAGGTGTCCCGGATGGCACGATCGCCCGCGCTCAGCTCGTTCATGCGCCGGTGCTGGGCGGCGAGCCGGTCGGCCAGGACCGAGATCGGCCAGGCCGGGCGTGAGACGAGCCTGGTGGCGGCGATGTTCACCGCGAGCGGCAGGCCGCCGCAGTGCCGCACCACCTGGGCGGCGGCCTGCGGCTCCGCGGCCAGGCGCGCCGCGCCGACCAGCCGTTCGAGCAGCTCGTACGACTCCTCAGGAGAGAAGACGTCCAGCTGGACGTGCTCGGCGCCGTCGAGGTCGGCGAGCAGCCGCCTGCTGGTGAGCAGCACGCGGCAACCGGCGCCGCCGGGCAGCAGATCGCGCACTTGGGCGACGTCGCGCACGTTGTCCAGCAGGAAGAGCATGCGCCGGCCGGCGGTCAGCGAGCGCAGCAGCCGGGCGGCCTCGCCCGGCTCCGCGGACACGGCGGCCGGCACGACGCCGAGGGAGCGGAGCAGCCGCCGGAGAGCCTGCGCCGGTTCCAGCGGAGGGACGTCGGAGGCGGAGCCGTTGAGGTCCAGGTACAGCTGCCCGTCGGGAAAACCGGCCGCGAGCCGGTGCGCGACGTGCAGGGCCAGCGCCGACTTGCCGATGCCGCCCGGCCCCGAGATGGCGGCCACCGTCGTGCGCCCGTCGCGCAGCGAGTCGAGCAGCGCCTGCGCCTGGTGGTGCCGCCCGGTGAAGGTCGCCACCTTCGCCGGCAGCTCCGCCGGTACGGGCACATGCGCGACGGCCGCCTGCTCGCGATCCCCTGACAGATCCCCGCCGAGCCGGGGTACGTCCTGGCTCAGGACCTGCGCGTGCGCCTGCCGGATCCCCTGCCCCGGCTCCAGCCCGAGCTCGTCCCGCAGTGTCACCCGCAGTCCCTCGTACACCTCCAGGGCCTCCGCCTGGCGACCGGCCTGGTAGAGCGCGATCATGAGCTGACCGCTGAGCCGCTCGCTCATCGGGGAGGCCACGACCGCCGCCTTGAGGCGGCTGATGATCGCCGGCCCTTCCCCCGCCCGCAGGGCGAGCTCGAACCATCGTTCCTGCGCGTGCCGGTGCTCCTCCTCCAGCTCGGCGACCTCGTCACGATGAAGGGCGTCCGAGTCGACGTTCGCCAGCGCGGGCCCCCGCCACAGCGCCAGCGCCTGGGTGAGCAGGCTCTTCTCGGCGGCGCTGTCCCGCCGCCCCCGGGCGACCAGATCACGGAAGTTGATCAGGTCCAGCGAATCCTCGTCGGCGCGAAGGAGATAACCACCTCCGCTGCTCTCGATCAGGTCCTTGGAGAGGGTGCGCCGAAGCCTGGTCAGATGCGTGTGCAGTGCCCCGCGAGGGTCATCGGGGGTGTCGTCCCCCCACATCCGCTCGATCAGACCGTCGGCGACCACGGGCTGATTGGGATACAGCAGCAGGGTCGCCAGCGCGATCCGCTGCATTCCGGAAGGCAGCCGGATCGGCGCCCCGCCGTCCCTCACCACTTCCAGCGGCCCCAGAACCCGGAACCGGACAGCCATCAGCTCCCCCAACCCCGTTGGACTGATGTGGATGGCAACTCCCCGTACGATCCACACCAGTCAAGACCGTGTCAGTTAAACTCAACCTCTGCGCCACTGTCAACGGTGGTGAAGATCGCCGTGGTTACGTCCACAGCAGTCAAGCGAGTAGGTGGACAATGGAGAGCTCCAGCGCAGAAGAGCCCGCACCGCAACGGAGCCTGGCCGAGAAGCTGGAATACCTGTTCCGCACGGTCCGGGAGCCCGGCCGCCGGGAATACAGCAACGAGGAGGTCGCCGCCGCCATCGCGCGGGACCAGGACGTGAGCATCTCCGCCTCCTACATCTGGTATCTGCGCACCGGCCAGCGCGACAACCCGACCCTCAAGCACCTCACCGCGCTGGCCACCTTCTTCGGAGTGCCCCCCGCCTACTTCTTCGACGAGCGGATCCGTGACGAGGTGGAGGGAGAGCTCGCCCTGGTCGTCGCGCTGAGGGACGCCGGCGTCCGGGATGTCGCGTTGCGCGCGTCCGGGCTGTCGGTGGAGAGCCTGGACACGATCACCGAGGTGATCAAGCGCGTACGGACGCTGGAAGGGCTTCCCCCGCGCGACGAGTCGTGATCCGGCGATAGGCGCGGGCTGTCAGGACGAGCCTGCGGATCTCCTCTGCCATGCCGGCATCAGGGCCGAGATCAGGCATCACCGGCGGTTCCTGCCCGGTCACGTGGCCGCGTTCGCGCGCTTCCAGCGCGGCGGCGAGCGCGGCGGCCTCGGCCGCGGCATCGAGCCGCGGCCCGGTCAGCCCCGCCGCCATGGCTCGTTCCCGCGCCACTCGCGCGACCTCTCCGTCCCAGTAGGCCCGCAGCGCCAGCCGCCCGTCGAGGATCTCGATGACGCACCGGTAGAGCCGCAGATCGACGGGGGCACGGCGGGTGGCCGGCAACCTCAGCACGATGTCCGGCATGACCTCGTAGAACGCCTTCCAGAGCGGAAGAAGCGCGCGATAGGTCCGATAACGGCTCCACCACAGTCGCGCGGCGCCGATCCGCGGGCCCCAGCCGTACGCGGTGAGCCCCGCGACGAAGAGGGCCAGCACCAGGCCGGCGAGCGTGGTGGAAACCGGCCCCTCCGGCCACGGCGGCTTGTTCCCGAAGCGCGTCATGAGGGCGTAGGCGGCTTTGTGCACCGCAAAGGCGAAGCCCGCCGAACTCGCCCCGGCCCACAACCACAGCCCGGCCCGGAGGAACCCCGCCGTGGCGCGGCGGGTGAACCGGACCGAAAGCCGGAAGATGTCCGCCATCACCACGGCGACGAAGCCCAGGAAGGTCAGCAGGTATTCGGTGACGAACGGCCACGTGGCGTACGCGGCGACGAAGTCCTCCGCGGCGTCACCCGGCGACGCCGCCGCGAACAAGACGATCATCGCGATCAGGAAGACCGCCATGACCACCGCGCGCACCCGGACGTTGGCCGCCGTCCGGCCGGGCGGCGAGGCCAGATGGACGACGAGCAGTTGCGTCGAGAAGACGGCCAGCACGACCAGGCTGTGCTGGACCAGCCGGACCAGGCTCGGGGACCCGGCGAACAAGGGGATGCGCTGATACAGCGGCGGCAGCCCGACCGTCAACGCCAGCGCGAGGAACAGCAGCGCCGCGCAGAGTGCGAGGCGCCCTAGGCCGTTCGGCCTGCGGCGCAGGTCGATGAGCTTGTAGCCGACGCCGATCCACGCCAGCGCGATCACGGCGAGGTGGAAGGCCCTAAGCATGGTCGTCGCCCCCGAGCACGGCCTTCAGTTTCGCCAGCACCCCGGAAGGATCGTCGATGATGTCCGGGCCCCGCACGGGAACGACCTGGAAATCGGCCCGCAGCAGCACGAGCGTGGCGAACAGCTCGGCCTCCTGCTCGTCCACGTCGTCGTACTTGCCCCGGCACAGCAGCCGGCGCACGACCTTCGGATCCAGGTTCGGCGCCAGCAGGCGCGCGGTGAGGTCGTCCAGGTCCGCGACGCCCGAATGGCCGAACACCAGATGGCCGATCTCGTGCAGGATGATGTGCTCGCGATGCACCGAGCCGGCGGATTCCTCGTAGAAGATGTAGTCGGCGGTCTTCGCGGACACCCACAGGCCGGAGGGGTTCGACGGCCGCGAGGACAGCGGGAGAAGGCGGATCGGCCGGTCGCGCTCCCTGGCCAGGCCCTCGCACAGTGCGACGACATTCAACGGCGACGAGATGCGCAGGCGCCGAATCTGTTGCTCACAACGGTCTCGCACGCGGGCCAGATCCATGGTCTCCTTCTTGACCGGTTCAACCGCACGACGTTATCCGGACTTGTCAAAGATTCTGCTCCGTACAGCGCGCGGTCGCGCACCGGCTCGACCGCGGAGTGATCTCGGCATCCCGCAGGCGCGCGTCGAAGAGCTCCTCGAAGCCAGGGTGGCGGAGCTGGGCATCACGGTGCCCGACGAGGAGAACCTGGCCCTGCGCGACATCGTCGAGGAACTGCTGACCGTGCCGGAAGCCAACAAGGTGGTCGCGAGGATGATCTCCGGGCTGGACATCCGCTATCCCCTCCCCGGGCAGCCGCACCCCTTGCTCGGGCGGTTCCTGCCGGGCCTCGATCTACGCGCCGGCCGGGGCGTGGTGCTCTCCGGCTCGGATCGCCTGCGTGCGGCCGCCGCCCCGTGGTCGGCTTGGGTGGGCTACGAGGTGACCGTGCGCGAGCTTGGTGCCGAGGCCGTGCTGGTACGCCCGGACGGCTACGTCGGCTGGACCGGATCGGACGCCGCGTCCTTGGCCAGCGCCCTGTCCCGATGATCCAGAAGACCTTGAAGGGGTCGGGAGGCCGGGCATCAGCCTGCCGTCAGAGTCTGGGCGGGTCCGCCGATGTACCGCCAGGTGCCGGAGCCGGCGGACCAGCGCAGGATCCGCGAGCGGTCCTCGGTCAGGACGTACACCGCCTCCCGGCCGACCGCCACTTCCGCGCCCGCCGGGCCGATGTCCTGCCAG
This sequence comes from Nonomuraea sp. NPDC051941, assembly GCF_044593615.1. Lineage (NCBI taxonomy): Bacteria > Bacillati > Actinomycetota > Actinomycetes > Streptosporangiales > Streptosporangiaceae > Nonomuraea > Nonomuraea sp. NPDC051941. Next base: position 146,629 of record NZ_JBIUCF010000023.1, on the reverse strand, counting down.
CTCTGGCTCAGGACGGCGGTCGACGAGTCCGCGAGGACGCGCAGCCGTACGCGCGAGGGGTCGGTGGAGAAGAGCCCGGCGGGTCCTCCGTAGAGCTCTGCCGCCGGGCCTGCCGCGTAGATCCAGGGCGGCCAGGGTGGCGAGGTCTCCTCCGAGAGCCAGCGGTTCACTATGGCGCGTTCCGGGGTGAGGCCGTACAGGTGACGGTCGGTGAGCGCGAACGAGGCTCCCGCCGTCCCGATCCACTCCCAGTCGAAGGGGCCTGAGTATCGGAAGATCCGGCCGTCCTTCGGATTGGTCGCGAACAGGCCTGGCTCGCCGCCGTACAACCGCGCTGCCGGGCCGCCGACGCTGGTCCACGACGTGCCCTTCCCGTTCCACACGTCGACGGACTGGCGGTCGGCGGCCAGCCGGAAGACGTGCGCGCCGCTGACCGCGAAGTCGCCGCCCGGCTCACTGATCAGCGACCAGCGGCCGGGGTGGCCTTCATACCGGTAGAGACGATCGTCGATCCCGGTCGCGAACAGACCGGCGGGCCCGGAGTAGAGGCGCTTGGCACCGTCTCCGATCCTGGTCCACCCGGCCGCGTCCGTGCCGTCCCAGCGGAAGATGCCGGCGCCGTCCGGCCCCACGGCGAACACGGCGTCCCCGCGCGGAGGACCCCATCCGACCAGCAGGGCGATCAGCGTGAGGACCGCGATCGCGGTGCCACCGCCGGCGAGCAGGAGGGGACGTGGACGCCACCTTCCCGCAGGCGCCGCCCCGGGGTTCGCGGCCAGTGGTTCCGGTGCTGTCGCCGGTGCGAGGGCCGGTGGTTCCGGCGCGGTCGCCGGTGCGAGGGCCGCTGGTTCCGGCGCGGTCGCCGGTTCGAGGGCCGTCGGGGCGGGCTCGTGGCGGGCCGCCTCAAGGGCCGCCGTGTGCAGCCGGGCGGCGGTCTCCAGGTGAACGTGGCGGGTGCGTTCGTCGGGCGTGTGATCCTGGACCAGCCGCTTCAGCAACTCCAATGGGATGATCTTCTGGCCTGAACGGTACTCGCCCCAGAGCGTCTTGCCCACGTGATACCGCGCGGCGAGCTCGCGGACGGTCATCCCGACGGTGAGCGTCAGCAGGAACTCCGCCAGCGCGTTCGCCTGCTGCGTGCTGCCACGGGGGCCGCCCTGGGGCCTGCCCGCCTTGCGGTTCATCGCGGCCGTCCCCTCCCCCGCACCCTCCGCCGATGATCAAGTCAACAGAACGCATTGTCCGCGGACAACTCATTGTCCGGATTTCGCATCGACTGCTTCCGGACAAACGCCGGACCCGCCAGCCTCGAAGACGCCGGATGATCACCATCCGCCGCTGTCCTGCCGACCCCGAGTGAGGAAATCCATGACCGGTAACGTCATCACGCGACTCGCCTCGGCGACCCTGCTCGCCACCGCACTCGCCGGCCTACCGGCGCCCGCCGGCGCCGCGAGCGGCTCCACCCCCGAGCAGGTGTGCGGCAGCGGTTTCCGCAGGGTGGCGCTGGGCACCATGCCGGTGGCCGACCAGACGAACACCGTCCGGGGCCATGTCCACCTGCTCTACAACGCGTCCACCGGGGAGCACTGCGTCGTCACCAGCAAGTCCGATTTCGTGGGCACGCCCACCAGCACCACGGCGACCCTCCTCGTGAAGAACATCGCCTTCGCCGGCCCCCTCAAATACGAGGATTCGGGAAACTTCAAATACTATGCGGGGCCGGTGAAGGCGAATGCCCACGGCAAGTGCGTCAGGTTCCAGGGGACGATCAGCTCTCCCGGGTCCGCGATCCGAGCCTCCGGCGGTTGGGGATCGTTCGGCGACTGCGGCAGGCAGCCCAATCGTCAACGAGGCATCCGTTAGTGGCCATGAACGGGACGAACCCGATCACCCGCCGCCACGGACCCTCTCGATCGGGTCGTCAGCGCGGCGTATCGTCGGCGGCATGGCGACCGACCAGGGCAGGTGGCGCTGTCCGCCGCCGGGCCGTCTCCAGTCGAACTGGACGACGGCCTCGGGGAGCGGCGCATGAGCACGCCTGAGCCGCCACAGATCCCTCCAGGGCCCGTCCCGGAACCCAGACCGCCGGCTACCGGGCCTGGCTCGCCCTGTCCGGCGCGGGCCGCCCGTCCGCCTGCCGAGGCCTTCGTCGTCCGGATCAAGGCGGGCACCGTCGCGCGCAAGGGCAGGGGCAGATGGCTGGTCTGGGTCGTGACGATCTTCGTCGCGCTCGGGATCTGGTACGTGGCACAGCCTTGGTTCTCCTCATCACCGCAGCCTCCGGACGACCGGCTGACCGAGCCCCTGGACGAAGACAGCGGGTTCGCCCTGCTGCAGTTCGTCGCGTACCTCCTGTTCGGCCTGATCGTCGTTGCCCTGCTGTTCGCCCTCCAGGCCCTGTGGATGTTCCTGTTCGAGCTGGTCATGCCGCGCCGCCTGCGTATCTCGGCCGAGGGCATCGACCTCGTCCGTGGTCTGCGTCGGGTTCGCCTCGCCTGGCCGCGCATCGCCTCCGTGGAGATCGTCCCCGTCACCGGTACCAAGCCCCGCCCCGCCCTGGTCGTGCGCCCGGTGTTCGACTACACCGCCCCTGATCCCTTCGCCGGGCAGCGCCTGTCCTGGACCACCGCCCGCTCCCCGTGGCGTGACAAGGCCACCGACACCATCGGCCTGTGCTGCCTGGACGAACTCAACACCACTCCCGGCCACCTCGACGCCGCCCTGCGCCACTTCGCACCCCGGCCCGCGGCTCCCGGCCAGTGATATTCAACAGATAGTCGATTTCTTCAACCTGAGGTGGCTAAATTCGTGCCATCGCGCTGCCTCAAGCAGGAGAACTAGGATGGAGACTTATCTGTCTTGTAGATCCTTGCAACAGATCGTATAGTTCCCATCCAAACGAGCGCCGGAGAAAGGACCGATCCCCCTTGGCAGAGCCGGAGGTCGCGCTTCACCTCACACTCGCCCCCACCGCCGACACGGTCACCGTGACGGCCCGCTTCGGCGGTCTGGACGGCTCCTGCGGACGTCCCTTCCTCCAGGTGCCGAGGATCATCGCCAGCGTCAGCGGCCAGGACTACCGCGCGGAGGACGTGATCGCCCGCGACGAACGCGGCGAGTTGCATCTGACGGAGGGCACGAGCGACCCGGAAGACGTCGGCGCGCTCTTCACCGCGCGGACCTTCATCCCGGCCCGGGACACGGTCGGGGACGTCACGCTTACCTACCGCGCCGCCATCGTCCCGGCGTTCTCCCCACGGCGGCCGGGGCCGTCCTTCGACCTGCGGGGCATCGACGGCGGGTTCGCGGGCGCGTTCGCCACGTTCCTCATCCTGCCCATCGACCTGAGCGTTCGCCTGCGCCTCACCGTCGCCTGGGCGTTCGGGGACCGGGAGGCGCGGGGCTTCACCACGCGCGGGGCAGGCGACTTCACGGTGGACCTGACGATGCCCGAGGTGCTGATGACGTTCCTGATCGCCGGACCCGTGCGAACCCTCCCGGAGGAGGCGGGGACGGCGCCGTTCAACGCGTACTGGATCGGCGAGCCTCCGTTCGCCGTCGAGGACGCCATGGCCTGGTGCACCCGGGCGCACGAGGCGCTGACGGCGTTCTTCCGGGCGCCGTCTCCCGCGCCCTACCACTTCATGCTCCGGCCGCACCCCAACCGCCGCGACGGAGGCGCCGCCACGAACGACGGCTTCATGCTGGAGTACGGCACCGGCCCGCACACCGAGGCGGCCCGGCGCTACATGTTCCTCCACGAAATGGTCCATCACTTCGTCGGCACGCTCGACGGGCCGCCGGGCAGCACCTCGTGGTACAGCGAAGGGCTCGCCGAGCACTACAAGATCAAGATCGCGGCCGAGGCGAAGCTGCTGGACCGGGACGCGCACGAGGCCGAAGTGCGGACGATGACCCATGCCTACTACACCAGCCCGCGCCTCGGCCTGCCCTACGCGGAGGCCCCCGGGCGCTACTGGTCCGATTCCCACGTCCAGGGCATCGCCTACAACCGCGGGTTCATGTACTTCGCCGACCTCGACGCCCTGATCCGCGGGCGGAGCGGCGGGAGCCGGTCGCTGGACGATCTCGTTCTCGCGATGGTCGAGGACCGCCGCGCCGGCCGCCCGTACGACGAGGCGCTCTGGCGCGCGAAACTACGGGCCGAGCTGGGCGAGGCCGGCATCACGCACTTCGAGCGCATGCTCGCCGGGGACGTGATCGTGCCCCCGGACGAGGCCTTCGGAGCGGACCTGACCCGGGTCCGGCGTCGGACGGAGGTGCGCAGGCTCGGCTTCACCGACCGCTCGCTGACGAACCCGCCCCTCGTCATCGCCGGTCTCGACCCCGCCGGCCCGGCGGCTGCCGCCGGCCTTCGTGAAGGCGACGCGGTGATCTCCTTTCACGGCGCCGAGCCGTCGGTCCTGCACAGCACCGAGGCGCTGGTCCTGGAGCCGGAGGTCACGATCGTGGTCGCCCGGGAGGGCGGGCCTCAGCCGATCACCTTCGCCACCCGGGCGGGCGGCGTACCCGAGCACGTCTGGGAGCAGCGGGAGGTCGTGCGCCGCTGATCAGCTGCCGACAGCGCGCAGGCCGCTGCGCACCACCGGGTGCTCGTCGGCCGGCACGATCCTGATCATGCGGCCACTGCCGGCGTCGGGGCCGCCGCCCGCCCGTTCGGGCCGTGGCGGCGGACCTTTGGCCGTGACCGCGCCCTCGCGACCTGCCGCCAGAGCGACTCTTTCGGACCTCAACTCCGACGGACGGTCACGTGACCACCCGCTTCGGACGTTCTGGGGCGGCGGCGGGGAATGGTGGCGATCGCGGCCAGGTTCGCCACGGCGACGGCTATGGCGCCGGCCAGCAGCAGCCCCCGCGCGCCGGCCAGCCCCGCCAGCGGCGCGGCCATGGCCAGCCCGAACGGCCGGGTCGCGAACGAGATGAGCTGGTCGAACGACCGTACTCGGCCCAGCGCCGCTTCGGGGATCTCGTCGGCGATCACGGTCTCCCACAGCGGGCTGAGCACGCCGAGCCCGAACATCGCCACGAAGTACGCCCCCGCGATCACCCACGCGCTCGCCGGCAGCGCCAGGGCCGCCATCGGCAGCACGTACAGTGCCGCACCCACCTGCACGGCCACCAGCGGCCGCCGGATGGGCAGCCTCGGCGCCGCGAACACCCCCGCGACCAGCCCCACCGTGCCACATTGCACGATCAGCACCCAACTGGCCTCACCGCCCAGCTCCTTGACCGCCGCCAGCGGGCCGAGCGTGAGGAACAGCCCGGCCATGAAGTGCCACACCCCGTGGGCCAGGACCGTCGCCAGGAACCACGGCCGCCGCCGTACTTCGCCCCATCCCTCTCTCAGGTCGTTGAGAAACGTGGCGTTCTGGGCACTGGGGCGCTTGGCCGTACGTACTCCGCCCAGGGTGAGCGCCGAGCAGGCGAACAGCGCGGCCGTGAGCAGCGCGGCCCAGCCGGGGCCGGCCAGCAGCACCACGCCGCCCGCCAGGGCGGGAGCCAGCACGGCGGCCAGGCTGGTCGCGACGCCGAGCCGGGCGTTCACGCGTAGCCGCTCCGGCCCGGGCACCGCGGCCGCCACCAGCCTCGGCACCGCCGGCAGCCCGAACGCGACCGCGACACCCGCCAGCACGGCCAGCAAAGCCAGGCGAGGCACACTGGCGGCACCGGTCAGCAGCTCGATCGCGATGGCGGCCTGCGTCAAGCCGCGTACCAGGTCGGTGACCAGCGCCAATCGCTCGGGTCTGACCCTGTCGGCCACCACCCCGCCCACCGGCAGGAACACCAGCAACGGAATCGCCTCACACGCCAGCACCATGCCGACGGCCCCGGCATCACCGGTGGCACGCAGCACAGCGAGGGTGATCGTGGTCGGGATCAACGCGGTGGCCAGGGCGGACACGGCCCGGCCGATCAGCAGTCTCATGGTCCGCCAGATTATTTCGCCAGCTAATATTTCGTCAACTAAATACTCGTCGGCGTATCGTTGTTGCCTGTGGACTCAGTGGATCGCCATCTCGCCCGGTGGCGGGGCAAGGCGCCGTACGACGAGCGGGTCGAGGCGGTCGTGACGCGGATGCAGTTCCTCGTCAAGCACCTGCGCCAGACGAAGGAGGCGGCGCTGGCGCAGGTGGGGATGCAGGACTTCGAGTTCGAGACGCTGCACCGGCTGGTCGCCCATGGCGGGGCCGCGACGCCGTCCGAACTGGCGGTCGAGCTGATGCTCTCGCCCGCCGGGATGACCGGGCGGCTCGACACGCTGGAGAAGTCCGGGCTGGTACGGCGGCTGCGCAGCGCGGAGGACCGGCGGCGGGTGGACGTGGAGCTGACCGACAAGGGCCACGAGCTGTGGCTGGAGGCCATGCGGATCCGGGCGGAGGTGGAGGCGGAGATGGTCTATGTGCTGGACGCGCAGGAGCGGGAGACGCTGGACGGGCTGCTCGGCCGCCTCTTGGAGAACGTGGAGTCGAACCGCTGACCCGCACTTCCCCGCGACGTGCCGGGCCACCCCGCGCCCGGCACGTCGTCGCGCGGGTCACGGATAGGTGGTGACCGTCGAGGGGATGGTGTCGGGTCCGTAGGCCGGGGCGCCCGTGTCGTTGATGACGTGGTTGTACCGCCCCTTGCCGCCGAGGGAGACGACCAGGAGGCTGTGGAACTTCACGCCCGCCTTCACCGGGACCTCGAAGCCGTGGTCCACCTGGATGCTGGGGTCGCTGGTGAACACGCAGTAGCTGCCCAGGCCCCAACCCTCGTGGGTGTTCACCGAGGGGGCGACCTTGTAGGCGGCCCAGCCCTTGACGCTCCCGTTCATGTACGCCGCCTGGTTCGGCGGGTCGTACGGCAGCTCGTTCTGGAAGAAGATCGTCCGTCCGCGCTCGCCGGACCACTCCACGTTGTACTTCTTGAAGTGCTCCACGAACAGCCCGGTGGCCAGCACGTCGTCGCCGTACACGCGAAGGCCGTAGTCGGCGGCGTTGACGTCCCAGCCGACGCCGTCGCCGTGGTCGGCCCGCCAGATCCAGGTGTGGTCGATGACCGTGTCGTCGGCGTACACCACCACACTGGTGGTCGCCTTCCCGGCGAACTGCCCGCCGATCCGGGCGAACACGTCCTGCACGGTGATCGGATTCGCCGAGTGGTCGGTGTGGACGCCCTGGCGGCCGATCTCCAGGAGCGTCGGCGAATTGACCGGGCCGGCGTCGATCAGGAAGCCGGACAGCTTCACGCCGTCCACGTCCGCCACCCGCATGGCGGTGACGCCGTTGTCCGGCACCAGCGTCGCCAGGCCGAGGCCCATGACGATGGTGTCCGGCCTGGTCACCTCGACGGTCTGGTCGAGGTGGTAGATGCCGGGCGTGAACAGCAGGTGCAGCCCCTGCGCGACCGCCTGGTTGAGCGTGGCGGCGCCGACCCCGGGCTTGGCCACGTAGAACTGTGTGAGCGGGACCGACGTGCCGGGGGTCGGGCCGTTCGCCCAGGTCGTGCCGCTGGCGTTCGTGCGCTTGCCGGGGACGAACACTGCGGGGTCGTTCCCGTTCAGGTAGAGGTACGGCTTCTCGCGGCTCACCGGGGTGGTGTCGAGCGTGGTGTAGCGCGGCTCGGGGAAGCCGGTGGCCGGCGCGCCCTGCACGCCGGAGAACACCATGTTCCACACGCTGTTGGACCAGCCGCCGATCGAACTGTCCCGGGTGTACCACTGCTGCTGGGAGTACGACCCGACAGTGCCGTCGATCTTGCTGTCGGCGATGTAACCACCGGACGCCCAGCCGTACCCGGACGGCGCGAGGTTGAGCCCGCCGCGGATGTGCATGCGGCGGAACGGCGCGGCCTGCGCGACCGCCCACCGGTTGGTGCCGTCGTACGGCGTGACCGCGAGGTTCTCGGTGGAGCGCCAGAAGTTCTGGGTGGCGTTGCCGTTGAACCAGCCCGCGTCCACGCTCACGCCCTTGACGGTGACGTCGTCGGGGTTGCGCCCGAGGCCGTGCACGGAGGTGTAGAAGCCGGTGTTGACGTTGACGTCGTAGCTCCCGGGCTTGAACAGCAAGGCGTACCGGCCGGTGCCGAACTGGGCGGCCTCCTGCTGCTTGAAGATCTGATCGATCTGTCCCTGGATGGTCGCCGACGACATGGACGGGTCGAAGACCTTGACGTTCGGGCCGAGGTCGCCGCCGCCGGGCAGCTGCGTGCCGCCGCCCGTCACGTGCACGGCCACCTCCCACAGCGAGTAGCCGTAGCCGGTGCCGCGGGCGGTGCCGTTGATCCGCAGGTAGCGGCCCGAGCCGGTGACGTCGTAGGAGGCGGTGCCGCCGGTGCCGCCGGTCACCGTCTTCAGCACGCTCCAGGTGGTGCCGTCGGCGGACGCCTGGATGGTGAAGTCCTTGCCGTAGGCGGCCTCCCACGACAGATCGACCTTGCAGATGTCGCGCACCTCGCCCAGATCGACCTGGATCCACTGCGGGTCGCTGAACGCGCTCGACCAGCGGGTTCCGGAGGCTCCGTCGAAGGCCGCCGAGGCGGGGGTGCCGGCGCCCTCGATCGACGAGGCGGTGGCCGGCCTGTTCAGCGCGGCGTTGGCGGACTGGCAGTCGGCGAGGGCGGCAGCGCCGCCCTGGGAGATCGAGGAGGCGGACGCGGGCGTGACCACCGCGGGCGTGACCAGCAGGGCGGCCAGGATCGCGAGCCCGGCCGGGTTTGACCTGTGTCTCATGTCCTTCGCTTTCATCGGGGGTGGTGGAGCGGGTCACCGGGCGCCTCAGCTGTAGACGCCGAACTCCCACAGCGAGTAGCCGTACGCGGTGCCTCGCTGGGTGAGGTTCAGCCGGACGTACCGGGCGGAGGCGTTCAGGGGGATCTGGTCGAAACCGCCGTCGCCGGTGGTGGTGCCGTAGGCGGTGGCCCAGTCGGCGCCGTTGGCCGAGGTCTGGATCTGGTAGGCCTTGCCGTAGGCGGCCTCCCAGCCGAGCTGGACCTGCTTGAGCGCGGTGACCTGGCCGAGGTCCACAGTGATCCACTGGGGATCGGCCCACTCGCTGGCCCACCTGGTGGTGAAGCTGCCGTCGGTGGCGCGATCAGGGGTGAACGGCCCGCCGTCGCCGGTCGGCTGGAAGCTGGAGGCGGTGGTGGGCTTCCCGCGTGCCACGTTCGTCCCGTCCACGACCGGCGGGACCACGCGGAACGAGCGTTGCTCGATGCCGACGCCGCCCTGGCCGTCGTAGGCGTAGACGTAGACCTTCCACACGCCCAGCTGCTCGGGGGCGGTCACCGAGAACCGGCCCGGGCCGGTCTGGGTGAAGGAGACGTGCCGCAGTCCCCGGTTCCCGGTGACGTGCTTGTCGCTGAACATCAGGTTGTAGCGGATCGGGTCGCCGTCGGGGTCGGTGGCCGCGGCGTCCACCGTGAAGGTGCGCCCGGCGGGCACCTCGGTCTGCGAGCCGACGGTCATCGAGGTGATCCGCGGCGGGGTGTTCGCGGAGGGCTGCCCGGTGTAGGCCTGCTTCAGCGCGTGGTACCCCAGCCGCCGCCACCCTCCGGTGAGGACGTTCAGCCAGACCCCGCCGAAGTCGTTCTCCAGCCCGTAGTTGAAGGCGGTCATGCCGAGCGCCACCCCGGGATGGCCGCGGATCGCGTTCCAGCTCGCGCTGTACATGTCGCGTTTCTGCAGGTCAGTCGGCTCGGTGGGTTGCCCGTTGACGTCGTTCGCGACCTCCCACTCGCCGTCCGGGCCGGCCTCGGTGACGATGTACGGCTTGGTGTGGCCGCCCTTGGACCAGTCGTCCTTGACGCTCTTGAGTGCGCCGTAGGCGTTGACGGCGAGCAGGTCGAGCGCCGGGGAGTACGCCTTGTAGTACGGCCAGGCGCCGGTCCAGGCGTCGGTGGAGGTCACCGGGTGGTTCGGGTCGGCGGCGTGGACCGCCTCGGCCACCTCGTCGACGAACCTGGCGTAGGCCACCCGCCGCTGCTCGACGACGTCCGCGGGCAGCCCGTGGTCCTGCATGGTGAGGATGACCTCGTTGCCGACGTCCCACATCAGCACGCCCTGGCGGTTCTTCAGCGCGTTGACCCGGGCGACGATCTCGTTCTTCACGCTGGTCTTGTAGGCGGTGTCGTTCACGTAGTCGGCACCCTGGTTGAGCCAGTGACCGACGATGACCTTGATGCCGTGCCGGGCGGCGGTGTCGAGCAGCCCGGGGGTGGTGGTGTCGTCGACGCCCCAGATCCGGATCGTGTTGACGCCCATGGCGGCCAGGTCCCGCATGTACGCGTCGGCCGCTCCCTGCGGCGGGCCGTAGGTCACACCCTTGACCAGGTAGGGTGACCCGTTCACCTGCAGCTGCCAGTTGCCCTGCGAGCCGGTGACCTTCACCGTGCTCGGCCCGGCGGGAACGGGCGGGTCGGTCATGGCGGTGGGCGTCGTGCCGGTCCGCCGTTCGACCACGACGCGGTCCACGCTCAGCACGCCGCCGGAGGTGGTGGCGGCGACCGGCGTGGTGCGGCCCGCGATCGCGTCGGGCAGGGAGCCGCCGATCGCCAGGTCCAGGCGCAGGTAGAAGCCGTGGTGGACGGCGGCGTTCCAGGCTGCCACGCCGACCTGGCTCTGGCGCACCACCCAGGTCTGCCTGCCGTCGAGGTAGAAGCGGATCTCCTCGTCCGTCGTGGTGCGGTCGATGACCTGCGCGTAGTCGTGGTAGTCGCTCTGGCAGCCGCCGCAGGTGGCGAAGCCGCTGGTGCGGCCGTCGTACTCGTTGCAGGCTCCGCCGGGGGCGGTGCCGCAGTGCAGGGTGTTGGCGAGCTGGTCGCGGCCGTTGACGTCGGTCATGATGTCGGTCTCGCCGATCGACGGCCAGTTGGTGTGGTTGCCGCGGAAGGCGGCGCCGGTCGCGCGGAAGCCCGGCCAGTAGCCGAGCGCGCCGGGAACGTCGGGCTGTTTGACGCGGGCGCTGAACCTCAACATCTCCCCCGGTCTCGGCTCGAAGTCGGTGCGCTGCGTCTCGACCCGGCCCGAGGTCCAGGCGCCGGAGACGTCCCTGATCGCCTTGATGTTCAGATGGCCGGAGCCGTCGAGGGACACGTTCGCCGTTGAGGCGCTCATCGTCTCGACCTCTCCGGTGCCCCACTTCGCCGGGCCGCCCGGATACTGGGTGCCGGTGCGCAGGATCCAGTCGCCGGCGGCGGGGGAAGTGCCGGCCGGGCCGGTGAAGTCGTCCTTCCACACCTCCGTCCAGTCGTCTCCCGAAGGTCCGCCGGTCTGGCCGTAGACCTGGAACTCCCACAGGGAGTAGCCGTAGCCGGTGCCGCGCGCCGTACCGTGCATGCGCACGTACCGGCCGCTGCCGGTGACGGCGAGGGTCTGCGTGCCGCCGGTGCCGGCGGCGGTCTGGTAGACGTCGGTCCAGTTCGTGCCGTCGGGCGAGGTCTGGAGGGTGAACGCCTTGCCGTACGCGGTCTCCCAGATCAGGACGACCTTGCTGATCGTCGCCGGGGCGCCGAGGTCGACCTGCAGCCATTGGGGGTCGCTGAACGAGCTCGACCACCGGCTGGCGGTGTCGCCGTCGACGGCGGCCGCGGCGGCGTAGGCGGCCCCCTCCGACGAGGACGCCGTCGCCGGCTTCCCCTGTGACAGCAGGGTGTCGGCCGCGGAGGCGGGGCCGGGCCAGGCCAGGCCGGAAAGGAGCAGCCCCACCAGGGTGACGACGACCAGGGCCGGTCGCGACAAGCCGGGACTTCGAGCTGGACGCACTGTCTCTCCTCCGAACATGGGGGGTGGTCGCCGCATCGGCGACAGGGGGAGAGCGCTCTCCGTACCGGCGAGAGTGCCCGGCAAATCGGACCCAGTCAAGGCCCATTTCCCGCGATCTGGAAATCCGCCGCTCACCCGCACGAAACATCCAACTCGAATTCACGCAGGTCGTGGCTTTGAGCGGATGCCGACGTGTCGGCCGGGTGAACTTCTCCTTCCGATCGGAGTCATCGCGCCTTGACAAGTGCGACCCGGCGTACGACTCTCGTTGGAGAGCGCTCTCCTTGCCGGTCCGACGGTTCCCCCCAAGGAGAGATCATGAAATCCTCCCGAAGACCCGCCAGGCTCAACCTGGCCCTGCTCGCCGGCGCGCTGGCCACGGTCGTCGCCGCCGCGCTGGTCATGATCGCGCCGGCCCGCGCGGCGGACGCCCTGCTCTCGCAAGGCCGCGTCGTCACCGCCTCCTCGGTGGAGGGAGCGGGATACGGCCCCGGGGCCGCCGTCGACGGCGACACCGCGACCCGCTGGTCCAGCCTCGCGGCCGACCCGCAGTGGCTGCAGGTCGACCTCGGCGGTCCGGCGACCATCTCCCAGGTCCTGCTGGTCTGGGAGGGCGCCTACGGCAAGGCGTTCAAGATCCAGACCTCGCCCGACGGGCAGAGCTGGAGCGATGTCTACTCCACCACGTTCGGCACCGGCGGCAGCCAGACCCTCCAGGTGTCCGGCACCGGCCGGTACGTGCGGATGTACGGCACGGCGCGCGGCACCGGCTACGGCTACTCACTGTGGGAGTTCAAGGTGTACGGCGCCGGAGGCGACGGGACCACACCCAGGCCGAGGCCGACCTTCACCGACGAGGTGACGCACCACGAATTCCAGGCCAACTGCTCCTGGACGGCCAACCGTCCCGACGACCCCATCGTCTACCCCGGCCTTCCCGGCGCGTCCCACATGCACACCTTCGTCGGGAACAGGACGACGAACGCCGCCAGCACGGCGACCTCGCTGCTCGCCGGCGGCACGTCCTGCACCAACCCGCACGACCGGTCCGCGTACTGGTTCCCCAGCTTCTACAAGGGCGACCAGTTGATCCAGCCGGCCGGGAACCAGGTCATCTACTACAAGTCCGGGATCCTGGAGTACTGGCGGGTCCAGCCGTTCCCGCAGGGGCTGCGCTTCGTCGTGGGCAGCCCGACGGCGACACTGGAGCAGTTCCGTGACTCCCCTGGCGCGGTCGAGGGCTTCGAGTGCGGGGACATCTCACACAGCTGGGACATCCCGCAGTCGTGCGCGGCGGGTACCCAGGTGAACGTCCGGTACCAGGCGCCGAGCTGCTGGGACGGCGTCCACCTCGACAGCGCCGACCACAAGAGCCACATGGCCTACCCGGCCGGCGGCTACTGCCCGGCCAGCCACCCGGTCGCGGTGCCGATGCTGGAGTTCAAGATCGCCTTCCCCGCCGGCGGCGACCTGTCGCAGGCGCGGCTGGCCAGCGGGCGCGGTTACACCTGGCACTACGACTTCTTCAACGCCTGGGACGACCCCGCCATCCTGGACGCGCTGGTGACGCACTGCATCAACGGCGGCCTGCAGTGCGACCCGCGGGGATACGACCAGTACAAGCCGCACCGCGGCGCCGCCCTCACCGAGAACTTCGAGCTGCCCTGACCCCTGCCCGGCCCACCCGGGAACATGATCACCGTGTCGGGCGCCGTGACCCGGTGCCCGGCACGGCCCGACCTGATCGAGGGACTTCGCATGAGACACGGCCCCGCGGTCCTGCTCCTGGTGCTCGGGGCGGCGGTCGCCCTGGTGGGAGGCTGCCTCGCCCGTTCCGCCGAACCTGGATCACACGACCGGCATGCCTCGCATCCGCCCGCTGCCGGCGCCGTCCTGCCCGCCACGGCCACCGGGTTCAACGGCACCGACACCGCCTGGCTGCAACTGATGATCGCGATGGAGGAGCGGGCGCTGCTTCTGCTCGACCTCGGTGCGGGAGGCGAGGGTTCGCCCGCCGTGCGAGGGCTGGCGGGCCGTCTCCGGCAGGCTCACGCAGCGGAGTTGCGACGCCTGCGGGCCGAGCTCGGCCGTACCGGACTGCCTGCGCGGAACCCGCACGAAGGGCACGACATGCCGGGCATGGCCACCCCGGACGAGCTGGCGGCGCTCGGGGCCGCCACGGGCGGCGCCTTCGACCGGCTCTTCCTGACCCGGCTGAGCGAGCACGTCGAGCAGACGGCCCTGGTGTCCCGATCGGAGCAGGTCTCCGGGGCGGACCGCGCCACCAGGGACCTCGCCGCCGCGATCGTGCGAAGCCGGACGGCCGAGCGCGGCCTGCTGAACGAGATCGAGATACGAAGGGGACGTGTGTGACCGACGACGACATCGATCGCCTCGTGAGCAAACTCGACCTGGAACAGAAGGCGCGGCTGGTCACCGGTGCGAGCGTGTGGCGCACCGGCGCCGAGCCGGACATCGGGCTGCGGGCCATGGTGTTCTCCGACGGCCCGGCCGGCGTCCGCGGGGAGGGCTGGGACGAGAGGGACACCTCCCTGACCCTGCCCTGCCCGACCGCGCTAGCGGCCACCTGGGACGAGCACCTGGTCGGCCTGCTCGGCGGGCTGCTCGCCGGCGAGGCGCGGCGCAAGGGGGTGCACGTCCTGCTCGCCCCGACGCTGAACCTGCACCGCTCGCCGCTCGCCGGCCGCCACTTCGAGTGCTACTCGGAGGACCCGGTGCTGGCCGGCCGTATCGGCGCCGCCCTCATCGGCGGAATCCAGGCGGGCGGGGTCGCGGCCACCGCCAAGCACTACGTCGCCAACGACTCCGAGACCGAACGGCTCACCCTTGACGCGCGAATCGACGAGCGGACGCTGCGCGAGCTGTATCTGGCGCCGTTCGAGACCGCGGTGGCGGCGGGCGTGTGGGTCGTCATGTCCGCCTACAACGCGGTGAACTCGATCACGATGTCGGAGAACCCGCTGCTGGCGAACCCGTTGAAGGACGAGTGGGGGTTCGACGGGGTGGTGGTGTCGGACTGGGGGGCCGTCCGGTCCACGGCTCCGGCGGGCCGGGCGGCGCAGGACCTCGCCATGCCGGGCCCGGAGGGCCCATGGGGGCCGGCGCTGGCCGCCGCCGTGCGCGACGGGCAGGTGCCCGAGGCCGCGATCGACGACAAGGTCAGGCGGCTGCTTCTGCTGGCCGCCCGGGTCGGCGCGCTCGGCCTTCCGGCGGACGACCCCTGGCCGCCGGACCTCCCGACCGGCCCGGCGTCCGGGGCTCCGGAAGGCGAGCGCGCGGCGCGGACGCTGCTGCGGCGCGCCGTCGCGGCCAGCGCGGTGCTCCTGCGCAACGAAGGAGGGCTGCTCCCCCTGGACCCCGACCGGCCGCGCCGCGTCGCGGTGCTCGGGCCGAACGCCGTCACCCCCCGGATCCAGGGCGGCGGCAGCGCGGGTGTGTACCCCCGGCGCACGGTGTCGCTCCTCGACGGCATCCGGGAAGCCCTGCCCGCCACGGTGGAGGTGGTCCACTGCCCCGGCGTCTCGCACGGCGCCCGTCCCACCCCCCTCGGCACGGCCAACGCCCGAGATCCGCGCACCGGCGAGCCCGGCCTGCTGGTCCGGCTGCTGGACGCCGCCGGCCGGGAGATCCACGCCGAGCACCGCCTGACCGGCCACATTCCGGAGCCGGCGCGCACGGTGCCCGCCCGCGCGGCGGTCGTCGAGATCCGCGCGCTCCTGCGCCCCGATGTCACCGGGCCGTGGGAGCTGGGCGTCGCGGGCTGGGGTCGCGTCACCCTGGAAGCCGACGGCCGCGTGCTGATCGACGAGGAGGTGGAACGCGACACCGACGACCCGGCGACCGTGCACCTCTCCCCGCCGTACCGGACGGCCCGGCTCCCGCTCGAGGCGGGCCAGGACGTCGAACTGGTGTCCCGGCGGCGTCTCGACCCCGGAAGCGGAGTGGCCTCGGCGCTGGCCGCCGGCCCGCCCCGGCCGGAGGAGACGGCCGGGCTGCGGGCCGCGGCCGACCTCGCGCGCTCCGCCGACCTTGCCGTCGTGGTGGTGGGGACCGGTCAGGACGCCGAGAGCGAGGGCGCCGACCGGACGGACCTGAACCTCCCCGGCCCCCAGGACGAGCTCGTCCGGACGGTGGCGGCGGCCAACCCGGCCACCATCGTGATCGTCAACGCCGGTGGCCCCGTCGCCCTCCCGTGGCGCGAGGAGGTGCCGGCCGTGCTGCTGAGCTGGTTCCCCGGGCAGGAGGCGGGGCACGGGCTGGCGGACGTCCTGTTCGGGCGGGCCGAGCCCGGCGGCCGCCTGCCCGTCACCTTCGCCGGCCGGTCCCTGGTCTCCACCGTTCCCGTGGACGGCACGCTCACCTACGCCGAGGGCCTGGACATCGGCTACCGTGCCTGGCTGCGTCGGGCGGAGCCTCCGGCGTACTGGTTCGGGCACGGGCTGGGCTACACCTCCTGGGCGTACGAGGAGCTGTCGGTGCCCGCCGAGGCCGCCCCGGGGCTGCCGGTGACGGTCCGCGTACGGGTGCGCAACATCGGCGAGCGGCCGGGGCGCGAGGTCGTCCAGGTCTACCTGGCGCGACCGGAGACGTCCCTCGCCCGCCCGCCGCGCTGGCTGGCGGGCCACGCCATGGCCGAGGCGCGGCGCGGCGAGAGCGTCGAGGTGGACGTGCGGCTCCCGGCCCGGGCCTTCCAGCACTGGGACGCCGGGCAGGGCGCCTGGCGCACCGAACCCGGCGGCTTCACCGTCCTGGCCGGCCGCTCGTCGGCCGACCTTCCGTTGTCCGCCGCCGTATTCGGGTGAACCGCCTTGGAGAGCGCTCTCCCCCTCTCTGCTATAAAGCCCACATGACCCCTCGTCTCCCGGCATCGCAATCCCTCCCCACCCTGGAAGACGTGGCGCGCGTGGCGGGGGTCTCGCGCGCCACCGTCTCCAGGGTGATCAACGGCATCCGCAACGTCGATCCCGCGATCCAGGAGAAGGTGCGCCACGCCATCAGCGCGATCGGATACGTGCCCAACTCGGCGGCGCGGTCTCTGGTGACGAGGAGGACCGGCGCGATCGGGCTGGTCGTCTCCGGTGCCGGGGACGGCGACGACGACCAGCGCTTCACCGTCTTCACCGACCCGTTCTTCGGACGCGTGGTGGCCGGCGTCGTGAGCTTCCTGAGCACGCGCGGCGTGCATCCCACCCTGATGTTCGCCGAGACCGACCAGAGTCGCGACCAGATCGTCACCTACCTCCGGCAGGGCAACGCCGACGGGGCCGCGCTGGTGTCCACCCACGCCGAGGACCCCCTTCCCGCGCTCCTCGTCGAGGCGCGGGTGCCGACGGTGCTGTTCGCCAAACCGGCCCGGCCCATCCCCATCAGCTACGTCGACGTCGACCACCGGGCCGGGGCGAAGCTCGCCGCCGACCATCTGTGGGCACTGGGGCGGCGGCGGATCGCCACGATCTCCGGCCCGCTCGACGTGCCCGCGAGCCAGGAGCGGCTGGCCGGCTTCCGCGACGCCATGGCGGCGCACGGCCACTCCTACATCCCCTGCGCCGAGGGCGGGTTCACCTACGGCAGCGGGGAGGCCGCCATGGAACGGCTCCTGGCCGAACATCCCGACCTCGACGGCCTGTTCGTGGGCAACGACCTCATGGCCCAGGGGGCCCTTCCCGCGCTGCGGCAGCACGGCCGCCGGGTTCCCGAGGACGTCGCGGTCGTGGGCTTCGACGACAGCAGCGTGGCCACCGCCTGCCGTCCGCCGCTCACCACGGTCCGCCACCCGGTGGAGGACATGGCCGCCGAGATGGCCCGCCTGCTCCTGGCCCGCATCGAGGAGCCGGGCCTTCCGCCGACCTCGGTGATCTTCGATCCGGCTCTCGTCGTCCGCCAGTCCGCCTGACCTCCGCCGCGGCCCTACGGGGTGTGTCCCGTCAACGCGTTCGCCGGGGGGTACGACCGGCCGGTGATGCGCGCGATGTGGGCGTCGCGTTCCTCCTCGGTCCTGGGGCGTCCGGCGATCCCCGGCCGTTGCTGCCACGGTTTCGGGCCCTGCGACCGGCGGAACTCGATCCCCATGGCTTCCAGGCGCAGCAGGTGGGTTTCCATGCGCTCGCGGAAACCGGGCAGGTCACGCAGGCGGGCCGGAGTCCACAGGACTTCCGCGATCGCCGCCAGGCGGGGGAAGGCGAAATAGTCGACCACACGTCCGGAGTCCATGTACTCCGTCCAGATGTTGGCCTGGCCCCCGATCACATGGCCGGCCTCCTCGGGAGAAAGCTCCGCGGGCACGGGCTCGAAGGCGTAGACGCGGTCGAGGTCCAGGACGACGGACTGCGGTATCGGCTCGGTGTCCAGGTCGGACTGCCGGTAGTCGAGATAGGCGTGGTTGTCGGGGCAGCTGATCACATCGTGTCCCCGGCGGGCCGCGACGACGGCGCCGGACATGCCGCGCCAGGACAGAAGCGTCGTCCCGGCCGGCAGGTCGCCTTCGAGCAGGTCGTCCCAGCCGAGCATGCGGCGGCCGTGCCCGGCCAGGTGGCGGCCGATGCGTCCCAGGAACCATCCCGGCAGCCGGTCCACGCTGTCGAGCCCGAGTTCGGCGGCTCTGGCCCACAAGGCGGGATCGTCACGCAGGCGGGTCTTCGGGGCCTCGTCGCCGCCCACGCAGACGTACGGCGACGGGAACAGCTCGATGACCTCGTCCAGCACGTCGCAGAAGAACCTGACGGTGTGCTCCTCGGCGTTGAGCACATGATCGTCGATGCCCCAGCGGGTCCACACCGGCAGTAGCTCCGCCCCGGCGCCCAGTTCGGGGTAGGCGGCCAGGGCGGCGCGGACATGGCCGGGCATCTCGATCTCCGGCACGACGGTGATGAAACGTCCGGCGGCGTAGGCGACGATCTCGCGGATGTCGTCATGGGTGTAATAGCCGCCGTGCGGCCGGCCGTCGGTGCCCGCGTCCGGCCCGGAACCTAGCTGTGTCTCCGTACGCCACCCTCCCACCGAGGTCAGACGGGGGTAGCGGCCGATCTCCAGACGCCAGCCCTGGTCGTCGGTGAGGTGCAGGTGGAGCCGGTTGAGCCGGTGCGCCGCCATCTGGTCGATGAGCCTGAGCACGCCGTGCACCGGCATGAAGTGCCGTGCGACGTCGAGCAGGACGCCGCGCCACGGAAAGCGCGGCGCGTCGGTGACGGTGGTCGCGCCGATGACCCAGTCCGTGCCGGGGGTGATGGGTGAGCGGCGGTGTACGGCGGGCGGCAGCAGTTGCAGCAGCGTCTGGCAGCCGTAGAACACGCCTGCGGGGTCGCCGCCCTCGATGCGCACGTGGTCGGGGGTGACCCGCAGCCGGTAGGACTCGGGGGCGAGATCGGGCTCGAGTTCCAGCCGGATCGAGCCGGACGCCGACTCGCACAGGGGCAGCCCGGTCCCCGCGCGCAGGGCGCCCTGTAGCCACGCCAGGACTCCGTGCAGGGCGTCCGGCGCCGTCAGGCCGGTTTCCGTGGTGAGGGCGAAGGCGCCGCGGGCCGGGACCACGGCGGCGGGCAAGGGGACGAGGCTCATGCGGCTTTCCTCACAGGTCGCGGGAGGGCTTGACGGCGGCGCGCGGACGACGTCGACGGTCGTATGGCGTGGACGGGTTGCGGCCCGGACAGGCCGCGCACCATCACGGCCTGTCCGGGTGCTCCCACGTAGCGGTTCAGTAGAGCCGGGTGATCTTCCACCTGTTGAGGTTGAAGCCGCCCGTCACCGCGTAGACGCCGAACTGGTGTGTCCCGGCGGGCAGGTCTACTTCACGGGAGATCGTCCGGTAGCTCGACCAGCTCCCGGTGTTCGGCACGTCGATGTTTCCGAGCGGGGTGGCGCCCTCGTTGACGTCCAGCGAGATCACCCCGCCGTTGTTCGGCGACGCGACGCGGTACTCCACCAGGTAACGCCCGGCCGACGGGATGGTGACTCCGCCGAAGGCGATCCAGTCGGTGCTGTCGAAGGAGCCGACGTGCTGCCCGCCGCCCGTGTCGGGCGTGGGCTCGGTGATGACGCCCTTCATCGCGCTGTAGTTCTCGGCCTCGAAGGTGCGGGTGTGGCAGCCACCGGGCGCCAGCTCGCAGATGTCGGCCCGGTTGGTCGACACCTTGAGGTCGTCGTACCAGATCCAGGAGTCGTTGGCGGGCGCGAAGGTGGTGTCCGCCCCGCCGAAGAAGGAGGAGAAGTAGGCCCTGTCGATCAGGTCGCCGTTGCGCACGAAGCGCAGCCCGGTGACGGTGGCGGCCGAGACGCCGTTGTAGAAGATCTCGATTTCGCCGTCGGGGTTGGCGTTGCCGTTGGTGACGGTGTTGACCTTGAGCCTCTGGACGACGTTGAACCACTCCCCCCGCGGATAGAGGATGTCGGCGCCGTTGCGCTTGAGCACGGCGTAGTCGCCGTACTGCCCGGCGTGACCCATGTGGTAGTAGTAGATCGCCGCTTGGCCGTTGTTACGCCGCCAGATCATGCGCGAGCTGAAGCCGTTGTAGCCGTCGCAGACCTGACCTCCCGAGCACGCGGCGCCGCCCGCCAGACCGAGTCCCAGCTTCCCGGCGAACTCCGTGGTGCCCCAGCTGAAGTCGCTGCTGTAGCGCGCCCAGTAGGACAGGTAGTACTCACGGGCCGGGGTCAGCGCGAGCGGCGCCTGGGCGCCGGAGTCGGCCGGTCCGATCTTGCCCTTGGGGTAGAAGACGCGCAGCGACTTGCCGCCCGAGTGGTTGAAGTTGTAGCCGTCGATCCAGGTACGGGTGTCCATGCCCTCCTGCCAGGGCGCGCTCCAGCCGTCGGCCGCCCACTGGCTCAGGGTGTAGGCGGTGCCCCGTTCGGGCCGTTCGAAGGTGTTGACGCGGGGTGCGGCCAGGGCGGTGCCGGGGATGAGGGCGAAGAGGGAGACGAGTGCGGTGAGGACCTTTCCTCTCATGGGCTGGCTCCTGTTCAGAGATCGAGGACGAGCGTGCGTCCCCAGGGGTGACGCCCGGCTTCGGTGAAGCCGAGCGCGGCATAGAAGGCCAGGGCCCGGACGTTGGTCTCGGCGACGCCGAGGTGCAGGCCGGGCACCTGCCGTTCCCGCAACGACGTGATCAGGGCCGACATGAGGCGGTGGCCCCAGCCCTTGCTCCGCAGTCGCGCGGTGAGCTTGATGTGCGCCTGGGCCGGGTGGCTGGTGAACCAGGGCCGAGGCGCGTCCGGGTAGTCGTGGATCACATCGACGTAGCGGTGGTCGAGGGTGCCGTCGCCGGGATCGGAACGGCGGGGGTACTGCTCGCGCAGCACCGGCCACCAGTGCTCGCGGGCCCACCCGAGGAACTTCTCGGTGGACGCGGTGGCGACGACGTAGCCGCCGATCCCCTGCTCGTCGGCGACGACGAAGGCCAGGCCAGGATCGGCGACCGCGTACGGCCCCGCATAGAGGTGACCGGGCAGGTCGGGGGCGTGGAAGCGGGGCGCCTCCGCCCGGCCCTGCCCGTCGACGAGCAGGCACACCCGGTAGATTCCGGCCAGGTCGGCAGGATGGTAGGGCCGCAGGAGCGCCGCCATCGCGAGCTCCTAGGAGACCGTGACGGCGACGGTGACCCTGTCGCCGGATCGGACGTATTTCACGGACCGTCCATTCAAGGTGACATTTCGTACACCTGGCGCGTGGACCGAGATCTCATACCGCCCGGTCGCTCCGCGCGGCACGGTCAGCCGCAGCTCGGACCCGGCGTAGGCCACCGACGCCCGCTCGATCGGCTGCGAGACCTTGACCCAGTCGACACCGTCCACGGAGACCGCGGCGCGGCGCATCAGGTCCACGCTGACCGGTGTGCCGTTCGCGGCCCGTCTGAGCAGCGCGTAGCCGGAGTCGAAGAGCACGTCGTCGCGGAGGCCGGCGGTCAGGTCGACCCGCACGTGCCCGTCGGCGATTCGCCGGGCCTCGCTCACGGCCGGCCGATCCGCCCGCGAGCGGGTCTCGATCAGCGTGGTGAACCGCGTCCGCGCCGTCCCTTCCCGTCTGGCCAGCAGGAACGGGATGGGCTTGCCGGTGGTGGCCTCGCCCGGCCCGCTGGTGTGCAGGACCCCGGTCGAGGTCGGCTCCAGCGACCGCAGCGAGAGCACCGCCGTGTCGGAGGTCCACTGCGCCTGCCACCGCCCGTCCGCCGCCGTGCCCTCGGCGACCCGCTTGAGCCGGTGGTAGCCGAAGTCGGTGTCGGCCGGGTCGAGCACGCAGTCGCCGCACGGCGGCGGCGTCATGGCGGGCCCGCTCACCTCCAGCGTCCCCTGCCCGTGCCACGACTGGTCGTAGCGGTGCGCGGTGCTCCCCGAGGCGTCGAACACGTCGAGTGTGTAGCGGTCGGTCATCAGGTCCGCACGGCGGATGGCCACGTCCCCGTCCTTGGCTCCGGCGTCGGCCACCCGCAGCCCGGGGGTGGTGCCGAAGAAGTTCAGCGAGCCGCGCATGGTGCGGTCCTGGCTTCGGCCGTCCACGACGACCGTGTTGTGCGAGACGCTCTCGCGGTACCAGTTGTTGGTCAGGTCGGCGTTGTCTGAGCCGTAGACCATGCCGAGGTCGGTCGACTGCAGCCCGCCGCCGGTCACGTCCACGTGCAGCTTGTCGGCGTGGCCGTGGCTGCCGCCCGGGATGCCGTGGTCCATCCGGATCGCGTCGGTCTGGAAGGGGTCCACCGCCGAGCCGTACAGCAGGGCGACGTCGTCGAAGAAGCCCACGCCCCTGTCCGAGACGAGTGACACCCGCGCCGCGACCGCCTCACGCGGAACCGCGCCGTGCACCCCGGCGGCCTTCCAGGTGCCCGAGAAGGCCGTGGAGACGGGCTCGGTGGTCGTGCCGTCCTTCTTCACGAACGACAACTCGATCCGGCCGATCCCCTGGACCCGTGCCTTCAGCTCGACGGTGCCGACGAGGCCGCCGGTGACCGGGATGTCGCTGCTCCAGCGCCCTTGCGTGGCCGTCGCCGCCGAGCCGCCGCGATAGGCGAGCGGCGAGATCGCCGTGCGGCCCTCGCGGGCCCAGGACGTGCCGCCGTCCTCGAAGCCGCCGTCCCGGGCCAGGTCGGCCGGCCACAGGTCGAGCCGCTCGAAGCTGCCGTCGATCGCCAGCCGTACGGCACGCGCCTTGACCGGCACCTGGAGCTCCTTCTCTCCCTCGGTTGCGCTGACCTTCCTGCCCTTCCGGTCGAGGAAGGTCAGCTTGACCGATCCGCGGCCCAGGGCCGACAGCCGCAGGTGTGACAGGCGGGTGCCGTCCACCGGGAAGGTCTGGGTCGCCTGGCCCGTCACTGCGCCCTTCTTCCAGGTCCCGGTCAGCGCCCAGAAGGCCGGCTTGCCCGCGTCCTCCAGTGCCGCCTCCGTGAAGTCCCCGTTGGGGACGAGGTTGGCCGGCTCGCCGCCGCGCAGCACGGTCTCGCCCAGGCCGCGGAAGGTGGTGCTGCGCTGCCGTACACCCGGGCTCTTCGGGATCTCGTCGGCGCCGTACCGCAGCGCCCACCGGTCGCCTCGCGGCTGGCCGAGATTGTGGTAGGCCAGCCCGAGCCCGGCGGCGAAGTCGGGGTCGTCGTAGGTGGCATAGGCCCATTCGGCGAACATCGTGAAGTTGGGGCCGAACCTCCGTCCCCAGGTACCGCCGTCACCGGCCGCGGGGACGGTCAGGTCCGGATACAGGTACGGCAGGAGCGTGGTGTACATCGACTTGAAGCGCGGATCGTGCGGGTAGTCCTTCTCCCGCGCCGAGATGGCGACCTGGGTGAGCGCCTGGAGCGCGTACAGGTGGTAGCTGGCCGAGCCCTCCCACCACCAGCCGTCGCTCACGATCGCCTTGTCCAGCAGGAACTCGGTGTCCTTCAGCGCGGCATCGCGCAGTCCGGCGTCGTCGATCGCCGCGCCGACCCCGTGCACCGCCGCGGCCGTCCAGGCCTGGAAGTTGGAGGTCGCCATCGGGCTGGAGATCAGCAGCTCGGCCAGCGGGCGCAGCAGATTGCCCTCGATGTTCACCCGCTCGGCCTCGGTGAGGCCGTCGCGGATCAGGTCGTAGGCGTCGATCAGCCCGATGGCCGCGACCGCCTCGTCCAGCGACTGGTAGTGGATGCGCCCGTAGAGCGGGTTGAGCGGCACGGACAGGAACCGGTCGGCGTAGTAGAGCAGGATGTCACGCGCTTTGGCCGCGTACTGCTCACCGCCGGTCACCCGGTAGGCGAGCGCCAGGTCGGAAGCGCCCTGCGCGGCGTTGTTGTGCCAGATCTCCACCCATGCGCTGTCGTACGGCTCGCCGCTGTAGGTCTTGCCGTCGAGCGGGCACTTATGGCTCGTGGGGCTGTCGTAGTCGAAGGTCAGCATGGTGTTGGTGCCGGGACATTTGAAGTTGCCGCTCCAGCCGCCGTGGAAGACCGTCTTGTCCAGCGGCCTGCCCAGCCAGGCGTCGGCCTCCGCCTTGACGGTGGTGTCGAAGGCCTTGGCCGCCCACGGCCGCCCCGAGATGCGCTCGCGCAGGGTGTCCAGCTCCGCGGGCGTCGCGTAGACCCGAGGTTCGCCGCCCTTGGCGGTGGCCTCCTCCACCGTGAGAGTGGCCCGCTGTGCCGATGCCGCGTCACCACTGGGCGTGGCGGTCAGTACGGCGGAGCCCGGAACGGTCACCGTGACCAGGGTGGACTCCCCCGGCTTCAGTGGCGCGGTCACCGCCGGGCTCACCGTGCCGCGGTCCACCGCGAGCCGCAGGGTGTCGGCCACGGCGCGCCGGTTGGTGACCGTGACCAGGAACGTGGCGTCGCTGCCCGGCGCGGCCTTCTTGGTGGCGCGTTCAGGGTAGAGCCAGGCCGACCCCGGCGTCACCCGCACGTCGTCCACCCACATGGTGCCCGTGGAGGTCTGCACGGTGTTGATGATCTGGACCCGCGTGGTCAGCGGCGGCACCTTGAAGGTGCCCTCCACGGTGCTCCAGTCCCTGGTGCCGGTGAGGATGCCGCCGAGCAGGCCGGAGCCGGTGTAGACGGTGGTCCCCGCGCTGTCGACGTAGCTGAAGTTGAGCGAGACGCGGGCCGCGCCGGGGAAGTCGGTGTAGTCGGCCAGGGTGATCGCGTCGAGCTTCACCTTGGCGGAGATGTGCACGATGGGGGTGGTCGTCTGGTTGAGCGGGACGGTGACGTACCCGCCGATCTTCCTGGTCGGCGAGCCGTCGATCCGCATCGACCGGCCGCCCTCCGCGGCCACCGTGGTGTCGATCGCGTAGGTGGAGCTCTGCCACGGCGTGCACCAGGCGGGCGCCGGGCAGGCTTCTGTGGAGGGCGTGGTCGTCTCGAACCCGGGGTTCGGCACCAGGTTGGGCCCGTCGGCGGCGACGGTGGCGGCGGTGGCGGGCGTCGCCTGAAGCGGTGTCGAGGCCACGATCAGCGCCGCCAGTAAGGCGGTGATCTTCTTCATGCCGCCTCCAGCCACGCGTCGCGGTGCCGGGCGACGAACTCGTCGTCCACCAGCTCGGGGTAGGCGGCGATGACGCGGTCGAGCTCCTCGGCCTGGCCGGGCGACAGGCCCTCGGCCGGGTCGAGCAGCCGTACCTCGGCCAGCAGGCCCTGGCGGCGCAGCACCTCGTGCACTCCGGCGATGCAGCCCGCGAACCCGTGCGCCACGTCGAAGACCGCGCCGTTGGCGTCGGTGAGCCGCGCGGCGAGCGTGAGCAGCCCGGCGTCCACCTGTCCGCTCCTGACCGCCGCGTGGGCGCGGTGCAGCAGCTCCACGGCCCGGTGGGTCCACACCGCCGTCTGGCCGAGCAAGCCACCGACGATGCGCTTGACCACCGGCTTGCCTTCCACCTCCACCGAGAACTCGGTGAGCAGGTCGACCAGGATGTTGTCGTCGTTGCCGGTGTACAGGGCGATCTCCTCGGCCCGGCCGGACTCACAGACCGCCCGGACCACGTCAATCGTGCGGTAGCGGTCGAACGGCGCGATCTTCACCGCACGTAACGCCGGGAGCTGGGCCGCCCGGCGCCAGAAGTCCACGCCGAGGACGCGACCGCCCACGGCCGGCTGCAGGTAGAACCCGCAGAGCGGCAGCACCTCACCGATCTCGGCCAGGTGGGCGACGAGCTCGTGATCGGGCAGGTGGTCCAGGCCGCGCAGGATGACCATGGCCAGGTCGTAGCCCAGGGAGGCGGCCAGCTCGGCCTCGCGGACAGCCTCGGCCGTACCGCCTGCCACGCCCGCGACCAGCACCGGGGCCGGGCCGCTCGCCCGGGTGCCGGCCGTGGCGGCTTCGTCCGCGGCCAGCCGCAACACCGGCTCCAGCAGACCCACCGCACGGATGCCGAACTGGGTGGTGTGGACGCCTACGGCGAGGCCACCCGCTCCGGCGTCGAGGTAGTACCGGGTCAGCGCTCGCTGGCGGCGCTCGTCGAGCGCGCCGTCGGCGGCGATGACGAGGGGGTGCGCGGGGATGATGACGCCTTCCAGCAGGGTGCTTGCTGCGGGGGGCGCCAGGATGGCTGGCATCAGAAGCGTCCTTCTCGTTCTTGGAAATGGGTGGCCTTGCCGTGCACCGCTCCCCCGGAGGCCACCCAGCGGGCGGTGGCGTCGAGCAGGCGCATCAGCGGGACGGTCGGGTAGCCGAACAGGGCGTGCGAGCGTGCGGCGTTGGAGAGCAGAGCCGTCGGCTCCTCGCCACCGGTGAAGCGCGGCGTGACCCCGAGGCGGGCGGCCAGCTGTCCGGCCAGCCAGCGGACCGACGCGGTCTCGGGTCCGGCCATGTTGAGGATCAGCGGTGGGGTGGCGCAGTGCTCGAAGAGGCGCAGCGTCATGGCGTTGACGTCGCCCTGCCAGATGACGTTGACGCTGCCCGTCGCCAGGTCGATCGGCTCGCCCCGGTGGACGGCCTGCGCCAGTTCGAGCAGGACGCCGTAGCGCATCTCGACGGCGTAGTTGAGGCGGACGATGGCGGCCGGGGTGCCCTGGACGCGCGAGAAGTGCTCGATGATGCGTTCGCGGCCGAGGCAGGACTGCGCGTATTCACCGGCCGGACTCGAAGGGGTGGCCTCGTCGGCTCCGCCGCCGGCCACCGGGACGAGGGGGTAGACGTTCCCGGTGGAGAAGGCGACGACGCGGGATTCCGGGAAGCGCTGCATGACGCGTCCCGGCAGGTAGGTGTTGAGCGCCCACGTGCCGGGTTCGGAGCCGTGCGTGCCGAACTTGCGTCCGGCCAGGTAGACGACGCGCTCGGCCTCGGGCAGGCTGGCCAGGTCGGCGTCGTCGAGCAGGTCGGCCCGGACGATCTCCACTCCGGCTTGCTTCATGAACGCCTCGTCCTCGCCGGAGAGGGTGCGCGCGACGGCGATCACCCGGGCGGTGGAACGGCGGGCGTCGAGGGCCCGGCGGGCCATCACCGCGAGGCCGGGGCCGATCTTGCCTCCGGCGCCCAGCAGCATCAGGTCGCCCGCGGTGCGGGCGAGGCCGTCGGCCACGGCCTCGGACGGTGTGGAGAGCGCTTCGAGCGGATCGTTCAGGTTCTCGATCATCGGATGTCCTCCGACATCAGCGAGCGGAAGGCGGACAGCGCCTCATGCAGGGGCGCGGCCTGCGGGTACCAGGCGGCCTCCCACTCCAGGCAGGTCCAGCCGCCGTAGCCGAGACGGGCCAGTTCCCCGGCGAAGGCGTCGAGGGGCACGGCTCCGGCGCCCGGCAGCACGGGCGCGAGGTCGGTGGTGGAGGTGACGTCCTTCACCTGTACGTGGGCCAGCCAGGGGCGCAGCGCCTCGGCCGTGACGGCCGGGGGCTCACCCGCACGCCACGGGTTGACGACGTCCCAGAGGGCTCCGACGTGCGGGGAGCCGACCTGGGAGAGCACGTCGGCGACGGCGCGTCCGGTGAGGAAGGCGTCATGGGTTTCGAGCAGGATCCGCACCCCGGACCGTGCGGCACTCCCGGCCTCGGCCCGCAGGGTCGTGACGGCGCGGCCCGCCACCCCGGGGTCGTCCGGGTCTCCTCCGAAGACCCGTACGAACGACGCGCCGGCCAGCCGCGCGAGCTCCAGATGCCGGGCGAGCGCGGCCCCCTCGCCCGGCATCCCGACCCGCACGTAGGAGGCGAGGCAGATGATCTCGATGCCCGCTTCCGCGAACCGGGCCCCGACCGTCCGGGCCTCGGCGTCGGTGGCCGTGGGCGGCAGGATCTCGCCGGGGGCACACCGGAGCTCGATGCCTTCGCAGCCGTGCTCGCGTGCCAGCTCGATCACCTGCTCGACCGCCGCGCCGGGGCAGCCGAGGGTGCTGAAGGCCAGGCGGCCGCTCATGCCGGGTTCCTCAGCAAGGCGGAGCCGACCGTTTCCGGGCGGCCGCGGACGGCCGACTCGTAGATCGTCAGGACCGCGGCCACGACGGACCGGCCGTAGTCACCCCCGACCAGCGGCGGGCGGCCCGTCGTGCAGGCGTCGGCGAAGTCGGCGAGCTGCTCGGTGAAGGCCGCCTCCGGGTGGTCCCCGCCCGGCGTGATCTGCCGTTCGGCACCGCCGTCGCTGACGAAGGTGCCCTCGGTGGCCGACCAGCGCAGCGAGCCCCGTTCGCAGATCACGAGCGTCTCGTCGGTGTAGGGCAGGCCGGCGCTGGTGAACAGGAAGCTCGCCTTGACGCCGCTCGACAGGCCGATGACGCCGACCGCGTCGGTCTCGATGTCCAGGCCGCGCCGCCTCCACAGGTGGGCGTGGACCGACTCGATCTCGCCGGCGCCGAGCCACTGGATGCGGTCGAGACCATGGGTGCCGACGTTCATGACGATGCCGCCGCCGGCCGCGACCGGGTCGAAGAACCAGTCGGGACGCGAGCCACGCTCGTAATGGGCCGTTCTGCGGTGGCTGATCGCGTGCACCGGGCCGAGCTCACCGGAGGCCAGGAGCGCCGCGGCCTGACGGGCGTGGGCGCTGAAGCGCAGCACGTGCCCGACGGCGAGCGTCACCCCCGCGGCCTCGCAGGCTTCGATCATCGCGGTGCAGTCGGCGACCGTGGTGGCCATCGGCTTCTCCACCAGGACGTGCACACCCGCGCCGGCCGCGTCCACGGTCATCTCGGCGTGCAGGTTGTGCGGCGAGGTGATGATCACGCCGTCCAGCCGCTCGCGGGCGAGCATCTCCCGGTGCGAGGTGTAGGCGGTGGCGCCCGCCTCCTCGGCCGCGCGCCGCGCGGCGTCGGCGCGGATGTCGCAGACCGCGCCGACCGTGACCTGGGGCAGGTTCCGCGCGGCCCGCAGGTGCAGGTCGCCGACGATGCCGGTGCCGATGAGGCCGAGCCGGAACGAGGGCTCGTTGGTAAGCACAAACAACTCCTTGGCTTGGGAGAGGTCAGCCCTTGAGGCCGGAGGCCGCCGCGCCGCGCACGAAGTAGCGCTGGGCGACGATGAAGACCACGAGGATCGGGACGAGCGACATCAGGGCTCCGGCGGTCACCAGCTGGTCGTTGCCGACGAACTGACCGCGCAGGCCCATCACCCCGATGGGGAGGGTCAGCTTCTCCGGGGAGATCAGGTAGACCGTCGGTTCGAGGACCGCGCCCCAGGACGTCATGAAGGTGAAGACGGCGAGCGTCGCCAGGGACGGCTTGACCAGCGGCAGGTGGATCCGGGTGAAGATCTTCCAGAGGCCGGCGCCGTCGAGGGCGGCGGCCTCCATGAAGTCGGTGGGGATGGCCAGGAACGCCTGGCGCATCAGGAAGATCCCGAAGGGGGTGGCGAGCCAGAACGGGACGATCAGCGGCAGGAAGGTGTCCAGCCACCCGAATTCGCGGAACATGATGAACGTCGGGATGATCGTCACCACCGTCGGCAGCATGAGCGTGGCGAGTGCGGCGGTCAGCAGAGCGTCGCGCAGCGGCAGGCGCATGCGGGCCATCGCGTGCCCGACCATCGCACTGCTGATCACGGCCCCGGCCGTCGCCAGTCCCGCGATGACGAAGCTGTTGATCGCGTACGACGCGAATGGGGCCCGGGCCCACACATCGGTGTAGTTCGACCAGACCGGCGGGTCGGGCAGCAGCGTCGGCGGGATGGCGATGAAGTCGGCGTAGGACTTGAGCGAGTTGAACAGGGACGTCACGAACGGCAGCAGCATGATCGCGGCGCCGGAGACGACGAACACGTAGGCCAGCAGGCGGCCGGGCCGCACCCGGCGCTGGAGAGCGCGGCTAGGCATAATGCACCCACTTCCGCTGCAGCCAGAGCTGGACGAGGGTGAGGACGAGGGTGATGCCGAACAGCACCCAGGCGACGGCGGCCGCATAGCCCATCTGGAAGTACTCGAAGCCCTGCCGGTACATGTACAGGACGGTCACCTCGCTGGCATCGCCCGGCCCGCCGCCCGTCATGACGTAGACCTGCTCGAAGGCCTGAAGGACCGAGATCGTCGACAGCACCAGGACCAGGAACGTCGTCCCGGACACGGCCGGCACGGTGATGTGCCGGAAGCGGCGGACGGGCCCGGCGCCGTCCATCTCGGCGGCCTCGTACAGCGACTTCGGAATGGACTGCAGCCCGGCCAGGAAGAGCACCATCATGTAGCCGACGCCCTTCCAGACCGCCACCAGGGCGAGGGTCGGGATGACCAGCGCGGGGCTGTCGAGCCAGTTCTGCGGGTCGACGCCGAACCAGCCGAGGACGGTGTTGGCCGAACCGGTGCGCGGGTTGAACACCGCGTCGGCGACGTAGGCGATGACCACCCAGGACGAGACGACCGGGACGAAATAGGCGCCGCGCAGCAACGGCATGAACGTCAACCGCTGGTTGAGGCCGACGGCCAGAACCAGCGCCAGGACCGTCTGCGCCGGCACGTACAGGAGGGCGAACAGGCCCGTGTTGAGCAGGCTGTTCCAGAAGTGCTCGTCCTTCAGCAGCCTGGCGTAGTTGTCCAGGCCGATCCAGTTCGGCGAGGAGACGGTGTCGTAGTCGGTGAAGCTGAGATAGCTCAGGGCCAGCACGGGCCAGGCCGTGAGCAGGACGAGGTGGGCCAGGTAGGGGGAGGCGAACAGGCTCGCCCACAACCTCTCGGCGACCTTTCCGGATCCGGTCGTGATCGTCACTTCTCGCCCCCCTTCCCGTTCCTTGATGTGCCGGGTCATCCGGCCGGCTTGAACCGGTCGACGACAGCCTGGGCGTCGGTCTGCGCGGTCTTCAGCGCGTCCTCGACCCCGGTCTGCTTCGACAGCGCGCTGGTGACCTGTTTGGTGATCGCGGCGGTGTACTCGCTCCACACCGGGCTCAGGCCGATGTCATCGGCGTCCGCGAGGGCGTCGGTGAAGGGCTTGCGGTCGGTGGGAGGCGTGCCGGGGTTGAGGAACGCCGGGGTCTGCGCGACCTTCTTGTTGATCGGGATGGCCTCGCCGGTGGACATCCACGCGGCCTGCGGCCCCTCGCCGGCGAAGAACTTGATCCACTTCCAGGCGGCCGCGGCCTTGGGCTCGGACGAGGCGCGGTTGACCACCCAGGAGTTGATGTTGGCGAGGTCGCCACGCTGCCCGTTCGGCCCCTTCGGCAGCGGTACGACCCCCATGTCGATCTTGCCCTGGGCCGCGGTCTGGATCCGGGCGTAGATGCCGAACTGCATCGCCACGATGCCGCTCGGGAACAGGATCTGGGACTTGCCCAGGGCTTCGGTGGTCACCGGGTCGGGGGCGACCTTCTCCTCATGCATCGCCCTGTTCATCCAGGTGAGGGCGTCGCGGCTCTGCGGGCTGTCGATCGCGATCCTCCCGTCGTCGGCGAGGACGTCACCGCCGAAGGCCTTGACCATCGGCCACCAGCTCTCCACGAAACTGGGCGAGTAGGCGCGGAAGCCGTAGATGTCGGTCTTGCCGTCGCCGTTGGTGTCCTGGGTGAGCTTCTTGGCCGCGGCGAGGAGGTCGTCATAGGTCCAGTCCGCGGTCGGCGGCTCCACCCCGGCCTTGGCGAAGATCGCCTTGTTGTAGAACAGCGCGGTGGACTGGGCGCCCTGCGGGAAGCCGAACAGGCGTCCCCGCGGGTCGCCCTTCTTGATGATGTCGATGCCGTAGTAGTCGGCGGGGTTGATGTCGGAGGCGTACGCGGTGAGGTCGCGCAGGCTGTTGCGGCCGCTGAACTCCTGGACGAGGACGCCGTCGGACAGCCATACGTCGGGTGCCTGGCCGCCGGCGAGCTGGGTGCGCAGGCGCTTGTAGAACTGGTCGTAGTCGGCGGACTCGATCTTCACCTCGATGCCGGGGTTGGCCTTGGTGAACTGGTCGACCAGCTTGCGCATCAGGCCGTCCGCGGGGCCGCCGACTTCGGCGTAGTAGCCGAGCGTCAGGGCGACCTTGCCGCCGGCCGTCTCGTCGCCGCCTCCGCCGCAGGCCGCGGTTGTGGTCAGGGTCAGGATCAGGGCCGTCCCGAGCGCGGCTATTTTGGAACGTTCTCTTTCAGGCATGGGGGTACCTGCTCTCCGTGGGGTGACGCGTCGTCTGAGGCGACGAAAAGGTCGTTCTGGGTGGCTAAGGAGTCGTGGGCGTCCCGCCGCAGGACCCTCGCACGACCAGCCGGGGCTGCAGTTCGATCCGGTGGGCCGGCGCGGCGGGGTCGTCGATGCGGCGCAGGAGCAGCTCCGCGGCCAGCGCTCCGACCTCCGGCTTCGGCGGGGCCACCGCGGTGAGCGGAGGGTCGGTCAGGTCGACGACGTCATCGTCGTAGGCGACGAGCGCCAGGTCCTCCGGTACCCGCAGGCCGAGCCTGCGCGCCTGGACGACGAGCGACGCGGCGTCGCGGTCGCCATGGCAGAACACGGCGCTCACGCGGTGGTCGCGGCAGTCCCGGGCGAAGGCGAGCAGTTCCTCGGCCGGCCACTCCGTGCGCCTGACGACCGCCTCGGCGACCCGTTCGACGCCCAAGGTCCGGATCGCGCGCTCGAATCCATCGGTGACGACGTCGGCCGTCCCCGTTCTGACCCGCCCGACGAAGCCGATCCTGGAGTGGCCGAGCCCGACCAGGTGCCGGACCGCGGCGTGGACGCCGCCCACATGGTTGGTGACGACGTAGGAGGTCGGGTCGTCCGGCTCCAGCACCGTCGGACGGCGTTCGACCAGCACGTACGGGACGGGCAGTTTGCGCAGGGCCTCGATGTGCGCCTGAGGGTCGTCCATGACGTTCAGGTTCGGCACGAGGATGAGCCCCTCGACTCCGCTGTCGAGAAGCCTGCGGGTCTGGGCGTGCTCCAGGCCGGGTTGATTCTCGGAGCTGGCGAGAATGACTCCGGCGCCGGCCGCGGTCAGCGCCCGCTCGATGCCTTCGATGACCCGCGGGTAGTAGTACGAGGTCGAGGGGACGAGCACGCCGATGAGCCTGCGGCCCGTCGGCGCGGGCCGGCTCGCCACGTAGGTGCCCGAACCCTGCCGCCGCACCACGACGCCTTCGTCCACGAGGATCCCCACCGCCCGGCGGACGGTGTTGACCCCGACGCCGAAGGTCGCGGCCAGCTCCCGCTCCGTCGGCAGCCGGCTGCCGACGGACCAGCCCTCGTCGGCGATCCGCTCCCGCAGTGCGGCCGCCACCTTTTCCGATTTCATTCCCTGAGAGAATGAATTTGATCCGATCGGCGGTGTCATGGCCGGAATCATGCCTGAGCAGAAAGAGACGGTCAAGAGTTGTCCAGCCGTTTATTTCGTGATTTCCTCCTGCCTATCACCCCTTCTGAGGTGCGACTTCATGGAATGAATTCATTCCTTTTCGAAGGAGGAAAGTGCCCGGCCCGAGAATGACCGTGGATTCGGTCGAATGCTTCGTCCTGCACCTGCCCGCGCTCCGCGACTTCAAGATCTCCGGTGGCACCGTCACCCGTGCGGGCGGCGCGCATGCCCGTGTCCTGGTCCGCGTCGGCGCGGACGGCCTGGCCGGGTGGGGCGAAGCCACTCCGGCCCCGACCTGGACCTACGAGACGACAGAGAGCATCGTCTCGACCATCCGCGGATACCTGACCCTCGCCCTGGTCGGCCATCCGGTCTGGGACCTCGACGGCGCGATCCGCCTCTTCGAGCGGGCCATCAGTCCCGGATACACCCTCGGTGCCCCGTTGGCCAAGGCGGCGGTCGACATGGCCCTGCACGATCTCGTCGGCCGGGCCCTGGGCGTCTCCATCGGCGAGCTCTGGGGCCAGCGCCGGGTTGACGAGATCCCTCTGGCCTGGATCGTGTCGGGCGCCGACCCCGAATCGGCGGCCAAGGAGACGGAAGAGGGCCTGGCGGCCGGATATCGGGCGTTCAAGACGAAGGTGGGCATCTCTTCGCCCGAACACGACGCCGAACGCGTGGCAGCGGTCCGCGCCCGCGCCCCCGACGCGCCACTCTGGATCGACGCCAACCAGGCCTACACCCTCGACCAGGCTCTCCGCCTGGCACGCGGTATCGAGCCGCTGGGGGTCAGTCTGCTCGAACAGCCGCTCCGGGCCAACGACCCGATCGGCCTGAGCCGGCTGCGCGACCGGAGCCCGATCCCGATCGCCCTCGACGAAAGCCTGGTCCACCCGTCCGACCTGGCCACCTTCATCCGTCTCGGCGCCCTCGACCTGGCCGTGGCCAAGGTCCAGCGAACGGGCGGCCTCCTGCTGTCGCGCCGCCTCTGCTCTCTGGCCGAGGACAGCGGCATCGGCCTCGTCGGCTCCGGTCTCACGGACTCCGCCCTGGGCCTGGCGGCCTCCCTCCATCTGTTCGCGGCGTTCGGCATCACCCACCCGGCCGACCTCAACGGCCCCCAGTTCGTCCGATCACCTTACGTACGCGGTCCAGACGTCGTGATCAGCGACGGCACCGCTCACGTGCCCTCCGGTCCCGGCCTGGGCGTGGAGGTCGACGAGGAGGCGGTCCGGGCCCTGGCCGTCCCTCAACCGGCTTGGTCATAGGCCGTACGGGAGCGTCCGCGCGCTGCCCCGGCCGGGCCGCATCGCCCACGATCTCTTCGTCGTCCACATCCGCCCTGGTCAACCGCCATCCCAGAGGACCATCGGAGGACAAGGACCGGGACTTTCGGCCCTACTGCGGCCGCCGGAGCCCCGACAGCATGGAGCGAGGGGGATCCGGCTGGAGGCGGATATGAACGGGAAACATGCCAATCCAGGCCTATATAAGGAACATTTCCAACTTTCCGAGCAGGCGGTGAACGGCGCCGCGAAGATCATGGTCAGTGGAGAGGTCGACCTGGCTGCGGCGCTGCCTCTGCAGGAACTGCTCGTCGGCACGATGAACGGCCCGAGCTCGACCACCGAGGTCGACCTGGGCGACGTGTCGTTCATGGACGCGTCAGGCCTCACAGCGCTCATCCGGGCCGATACCAAGGCCCGAGACGTCGGCGGACAGCTGCATCTGTCCCATGTTCCCGATCGCGTCTTCCGCCTCCTCAGGATCTTCGATCTTGATCAACGATTCTCCATCCTGACCTGATCACCTGTGTGACAAGCGGCTCGCCCACCGTGCGAGTGCGCGCCAGGTGACGCGATCGAGACCGCAGCGTCGTGAGTCCCACAATGCCCCACCAGGCGCGGCTGCGGGTTGTCCGCGTTTCGTGGTGGGATGCTCCGTTATGAGATCACTGAAAGGCGCAGTGATAGGGCTCATGGTCGGGGCGGCCGTGGCCTTGATCTACGCCGATACGATCGCACAGGAGCACGAGCTCGGCACGATGCTCAACAGTGCGCTGATGCTCTTGGTTCCTTTCCCGATCGGTGCGGCGGGCGCGGCGCTGCTGCGGATGCCGCGCTGGGGTGCCGTGGCGGTCGCCGGGGCGATCGCGACGCCCGTACTGGGATCGGCGCTGATGCGGGTCATCCCCGACTTCTACCTCTTCGGCTTCGACGAGATGTGGACCACTGGGGTATGGGTCGTCGCCGGAGTGCTCGGGTACGTGGCGGCAGCCTGGTGGGCCCGCGACCGGTGGGTGGCGATCACGGTCACCGGCGTGCTTTTGTCAGTGCACGTGATCTCGGGCCAGGTGCGGGATCCGCTGAACGAGTGGCAGGAGGCCCTGGCCTTCCGGCGGTCCGGCATCCCGCTGCTCGCACCGGAGATGCCGGGCTACTCCATCATGCGAGCCGAGCTGTGGACCGGCGAGGAGGACGGGACGGCGATCCTGCTCGAGTACACGCGCCCGGACCGGACGGAGGTCCAGGTTTTCCTCCGTCCTGCCACGGCCGCCACGCCGAAGACCGCGTGCGGCTCGCCTTTCCCTGTCCTCATATGGGGCACAGACGGCGTCTCCTGCACCCGGTCAGAGGGTGACCGGTGGAATCGTGAGGACTCGAGCGGGGAGGTCGCGGCGTTCGCCTGGCACGGGAGCGCCCTGGTCCAGGCTTCCGGCATGGCCATGACCCCTCAGGAGCTGTTCGCGCTCCTCGACAGCCTGCGTCCCATCACGGCCGCCCGGCTCGCCCGGGTGTAACCGGTTGTCATGCGGCCTGGGTTGCCGCCGTCCACGTCCATGACCGGGCGTTTGGGTCACCTCGGTCCGGCAGAGCCGTGCGCGGCTTTCGGGAGTGCCAGCATCACGAGCGCCGTGATCAGGTAAAGCGCGGCGGAGGCGATCAGGACGATGCTGAGCGCGTGACCGTAGTCGGGCAGCACCGGTGCTCCGGTGGCTGAACCGGTGACGGAAGTGAAGAAGATCGTGCCGAGCACGGCGATGCCGACGGCGCCGCCGATCTGGTTGACGGTGGAGAGCACCCCGCCCGCGGCGCCCGCGTTGCGTCCGGGGACGCCGGCGAGGACGACGTTGACGAGAATGGGTGCGGCGAGGCCGAGCCCGAGGCCACCGATGAAGAGCGCGAGGGCGAGGGGCCAGTATCCGGGATCGTTGCCGTCCTTGACGATGTACCACAGGACGAGCTGAGAGGCCGCGATGGTGAGCGAGCCGGCGATCAGGAGCGTTCTGCCCGCCTTGGCGGCGAGAGCGACGCCGAGGCCGGAGGTGATGATCGAGCCGAGCGCGTACGGGAGGATCACCAGGCCGGTCTCCCATGCGGTTCGGCCGGTTCCGTTCTGGAGGTAGACCGAGAGGGTGAGGAAGTACGACCCGATGCCGCCGAAGAAGAGCACCGAAGCGCTCAGGCCGACTGCGAAGGCGCGGATTCTCAGCAGGGCCGGGTCGAAGACAGGTTCGTCTCCGCGTTCGGTGAGGCGGCGCTCGTGGGCGAGGAAGATCGCGAGCACGATGATTCCGGCTGCGAGGAGGGCGGAGCCGGCCCAGGTCCATCCCCATGTCCCGGTCTGGATGATCGGCAGCAGCAGGAGAAGGATGCCCGTGGCCGCGAGGAGCGCGCCGGGGAGGTCCGGTCGCGCGGTCGAGGCGGAACGGGACTCCGGCAGGACCTTCGCACCGATGATGAGCGCCATGACCGAGACGGGCACGTTGATCCAGAAGATCGTGCGCCAGCCCAGGTCGAACAGGTCGATGTCGACGAGCAGCCCGCCCAGCAGCGGGCCGGCGACCGAGGCGAGGCCCTGGACCGCTCCGTAGGCGCCGAACGCCTTGGCACGCTCGCTCGGAGCGAATGATGCCCGGATGATCCCGAACACCTGCGGGACCATGATCCCGGCGGTCAGTCCCTGCCCGGCCCGCATGCCGATGAGCATCCCCGGATCGACGGCCAGCGCGCACAGCGCCGAGGTGACCATGAACCCGGCCAGCCCGATCATGAACAGCCGCTTGCGGCCATACTGATCACCGAGCCGTCCCCCGGTGATCAGGCCTGCGCCCAGGGCGAGGGTGTAGGCGGCGATCGTCCACTGGATCTGAGCGTCGCCGGCGCCCAGATCTTGGGCTATCGCCGGGGCCGCGACGGTGACGATCGTCGCGTCGAGAAGGTCCATGAAGGAACCGAAGAGCACCACCAACAGCGCCATGGTCGCGCCTGTCGGAGATGCCTCAGTGGTGAGGGTGCCCTCTCGGGGGCTCGGTGAATCGGTCATGCCGGTCACCATGGCGGGCATAGTTGCCATCGAGTGACCGCTATCGGTGGGAGAATCGGACAATCATGGCTGCCACCTCCGCGCGGACGCTCAAGCTGCTGTCCATCTTCGGGATCGGTGCGACCCTGACCGCCGAGGAGCTCGCCACCCGGCTCGGAACGTCTGTGAGAACCGTGCGTCGCGATATCGATACGCTCCGGGATCTCGGGTACGAGATCGAGGCCGTCCGCGGATCGGGTGGCGGATATCGGCTCGGTCGTGCTACCCGCCTGCCGCCGGTCGTCTTCGATGAGGACCAGGCCGTCGCCACGGCCGTCGCGCTCCAGACCGTGCCGACGGTCCTCTCCGGCATCCGCGAGAACGCGGCCCGTGCTCTCGCCACGCTGCACCAGGCGATGCCCGCGCGCAGCCGCGTGCACGCCGAAGCGTTCACCGTCCTTACGGCCCGCAACTACTGGGAGTTTCCCGCGCCACCGATCGATGCCGAGATCGTCCGCGCCGTCGGCAGCGCGATCAACCGGCAACACCTCGTTCGCGTGGACTACACCGGTGACGGCGAACCCGTCACGCTCACGCTGGAGCCACACGACCTCGTGGTCTGGGCCGCACGCTGGTACCTGGTCGCCTTCGGCCCGGATGCGGACCGATGGCGCGCGATGCGCATGGATCGCATCGAACCACACATGCCCACGCACACCCCCTTCGACCGACGTGATATCCCGCACGGCGATCCCGTCGCCTTCGTCATGACCGCACACGACCGCGGAGACGCCGCCGCCGAATGGCCATGCCGCGGCTCAGCCATCCTCGCCCTGCCCGCCTCCACCGTCGCCCGGTTCGCCCCCGGCGGATCAACAGTCGGGTACGTCACCGAAACCACGTGCCGGCTCACCCTCGGCGCATGGTCATGGCCAGGACTGGCAGGACTGCTCCTCACCTTCGACGCCGACATCACCGACATCGAACCGGCCGAACTCAGGCAGGCCCTGCGCTCCGTGCGCACCCGCATCACCAAGGCGATCCGACCCGACCGACCTCACCAGTGATCTCACAGAGGGACATGCCAGCGTAGCCGCGTGCCTTTCCCGTCCGGGCCCGGACTCTCCAGCTCGGCGGCGCCGCCCAGGCGGCCTGCCCGTTCCTCGATGTTGCGCAGGCCGCTTCGTCGTCCGCCCTCCCCCAGGCCGACGCCGTTGTCGGAGACCACGAGGGTGACGCCGTCTCTCGACACCTCGGCCGAGACGTCGGCGCGGGTGGCGTGGGAGTGGCGTACGACATTGGACAGGGCCTCGCGCAGGACGGCCAGCAACTGCTCGGCGACGCCTTCGGGCACCAGCGTGTCGATCTGACCTTCCATCCGCAGGCCCGGCATGAACCCCAGATGGCTTCCGGCGCCCTCCACCAGGTCCACGATCTGTCCCCGCAGGCTGGGCGCGGCCTGGTCGTGGGAGACCTGGAGGGCGAAGATGGACGAGCGGATCTGCCTGATCGTCTCGTCCAGCTCGTCGATGCCGCGCTGCAGCCGTTTGGCCGCCTCCGGATGGTCCACCAGCCGCACCGTGCTCATGAACGTCATCGCGGTCGCGAACAACCGCTGGATCACCACATCGTGCAGGTCCTTGGCGATCCGGTCGCGGTCCTCCAGCAGGCCGAGCCGCTCCGCGTCCCGGCGCGCCTCGGCCAGTTCCAGGGCGATCGCCGCCTGGCCCGCGAAGGCATGCAGCATCTGCCGGTCCGCGGCGCTGAACGGCAGCCGCCCGTCCCGCTTGGCCAGCGCGAGCACCCCGCGCACTTTCGGCGGGGCGCCGAGCGGGATCATGAGCCCGGGGCCGTAGCCCAGCCGCCGCAGCGGCGAGTCCAGGTACGGAGCGCTCTGCAGGTCCGCGTCGGTCAGCGGCTCCCCCTGGGCGAACGCGTCGCCGGCGAGCGTGGCCGACATCTCGAAGGCGGTTCCCAGCATTTCCTCGGCGCCCTCTCCTTCCACGACCTGCGCACGCAGCGAGTCGCCGGCCGGGTCCGGCAGCAGCACCTGGACGAGGTCGGCGTCACTCATCTGGCGGGCGCGGGCGGCCACCACGGCGAGCACCTGACCCGGCTCGGCGCCGGACAGCAGGCTCGTGGTCACCTCCGAAGAGGCCTGCAGCCAGGTCTCGCGCCGCCGCGACTCCTCGTACAGGCGGGCGTTCTCGACGGCGACGCCGGCCGCGGTGGCCAGCGCGATCACGATCGCCTCGTCCTCCTCGTCGAACTCGCCACCGCCGCGCTTCTCGGTCAGGTAGAGGTTGCCGAACACCTCGTCACGCACCCGTACGGGGACGCCGAGGAAGGTGCCCATCGGCGGGTGGCCGGCCGGGAAGCCGTACGACTCCGGGTGATCCGAGATGCGGCGCAGCCGCAGCGGCCGGGCGTCCTTGATCAGTAACCCGAGCAGGCCGAGCCCATGCGGCCAGTGCTCGATACGAGCGATCTCCTCCTCGCTCAGCCCGACCGGGATGAACTGGATGAGGGTGTTCTCCTGGCCCACCACGCCGAGCGCGCCGTAGCCGGCGTCGACCAGCTTGGTCGCGGTCTCCACGATGCGCCGCAGCACCGTTTCCAGGTCGAGGTCGCTGCCCACGGACACGACGGCCTCGAGCAGCGCGTGCACCCGATCCCGGGTGGCCAGCACGGCGTTGAGCCTTACCTGCAGCTCGGCCAGCAGCTCATCGAGCCGCATGTGCGGCATCAACGGACGGTGCTCGCTTTCCATATCGATCAGTCTGGCATCCCACAAAAACGCTTCCTACCCTCCGTTCCCGGTGTCCCCAGGCCACCTTCCGGCCTCCGACGTCAGGGCCACCCGGATCATGGACGAGAGCGGTGTCGAACGGCCGGTCACCGTCGTCGCCGGCCGCCGGGACCTGCACGACGATGACGAGACCAGGCGCCGCACGCCCTCATCCGGGGACGGTGGCAGGGACCAGTTCGTAGCCGGTGATGATCTGCGGACGGATGCGGATCACCTGGTCCAGCTGCCCCATCACCCAGGGCTTGATCATGGACTTGAGCCGGGCCGCCTCACCGGGATCCTGCACGAGCTGGGCGAAACCGGTGACGACCACGTTCCAGCCGAGGCGTTCCTCGACGTCCAGTTCGTCCGCTTCGAAGGCCACCACGGCTTGGAACGCCGCCACCTCCGCGCTCAGGATGGTCCCCGCGCTGGAGCGGATGACGATCTGCCCGTCGGCGACGACGTGATTCACCGGCCGTACGGCCGGAAGCGCGTGCCGCGTGAAGATGACACGTCCGAGCGGCACGCCGGCCAGCCGTCGCAGTGAGTCCGCCGCGGACAGTTCCTTGAGGTTGCGGCCGTTCATCCCACCAGACCGCCTGTCGTCCTGTAGGTCACCGCGACAGCCTGCTGTACGGGCTAGGCCAGGAATAGGGTCCAACGTCCCTTCTTGACGCTTCTTCTCCGGACTTCCGCCGCCGCAGTGCGATGAGCCCGTGGGGAGGTTGCCCGCGTGACCGGCCCAGCCCGGAAGCGGGTGCCGGCACGCATCCGCCCGCCCCTTCGGTGTAGCGGCCGATCGCGTACGCCCACCGCGGCATGGCGTGCGCCACCCTCGACGATCGATCGCCTCGGGTGCGCCCGGCTAGGGACTTTGGCCTCTTTGTGATCGTGGATCGTGTGACTAGCGTCGGGCACATGATTCGTGTGTTTCTCCTTGACGACCATGAGGTCGTACGGCGTGGGGTCGCCGCCTTGCTGGACTCCGAGGATGACATCGAGGTCATCGGCGAGGCCGGCTCGGCCGAGTCGGCCATCGCCCGCATCCCCGCGCTCAAGCCCGACGTCGCGGTGCTGGACGTGCGGTTACCGGATGGCAACGGCGTAGACGTGTGCCGAGAGGTCCGTTCCCGGGTGCCCGGGCTGGCGTGCCTGATGCTGACGTCGTTCGCCGACGACGACGCGCTGTTCGACGCGGTGATGGCCGGGGCGTCCGGCTACGTGCTCAAGCAGATCCACGGCTCCGACCTGGTCGGCGCCGTACGCACGGTCGCCTCGGGACAGTCCCTGCTCGACCCGCAGACCACCGCCGCCATGCTGCAACGCCTGCGCGACCAGGCCGCCCGCAAGGACCCCCTCGCCGCCCTGACGGAACAGGAACGCCACATCCTCGACCTGATCGGCGAAGGCCTGACCAACCGGCAGATCGGCGAACGACTGTTCCTGGCCGAGAAGACGGTCAAGAACTACGTCTCCAACCTGCTGGCCAAGCTCAACATGCAACGCCGCACCCAGGCCGCCGCCCTGTCCGCCCGCCTGCGGGCCTACAAGCCAGAATGATCACTTCAGCGTGCCTGAGCAGACGTCAGTCACGCCCCCTGGCCGCAGCGGATGCTGTTCTACGAGCCGCCAATGGCCGGGCCGAACAGTCGACCCATGACTGCCGAGTGGCACGCCCTTGGCCTGCTCACACGTAACGGCTGCGGGCGTTCCACCTTCGATGTCGCTGAACGACACCCGCAACCGCTGGGTGCCGACTGGCCAATCGACCTCGACGTGCTCGATCCACCATCTGGTGTCAGGCTGAGTACGTTCGATTCTTTGCGCCTTGGAGGTTTGATGCGTGCAGGCGTCGTGGTCACCGCACACCCCGGTGTGGAGGACCTCGCTGTACAGGCCGAGGAGTTGGGCCTGCACAGTTTCTGGCTCAACGACACCCCGATGGTCCACGGCGACCCCTTCATCGCCCTGGCACTGTGCGCGAAGGCCACCAGCCGCATCAGGCTCGGCATCGGCGTGACCTCACCGGCGCTGCGCTCGGCCCCGGCCGCCGCGAGCGCGTTCGCCAGCCTCAACGCCCTGGCACCAGGCCGGATCATCTGCGGGATCGGCACCGGAAACACCGCCCGGCGCACCCTGGGCATGCGGCCGACCACAGCAGCCACGATGGAGAACTTCACCACCGCACTGCAGAACCTGTGCGCCGGACGCACCATCGAGTACCGCGAAGGCGACCGAGTCCGCAACGTCCGATTCCTGCACACCGGGGCGCAC
Source organism: Nonomuraea sp. NPDC051941 (assembly GCF_044593615.1). Taxonomy (NCBI): domain Bacteria; kingdom Bacillati; phylum Actinomycetota; class Actinomycetes; order Streptosporangiales; family Streptosporangiaceae; genus Nonomuraea; species Nonomuraea sp. NPDC051941. The sequence goes on along the minus strand of NZ_JBIUCF010000023.1, from coordinate 103,867 downwards.
GCGAACACGGCCGACCCGATCGAGTTCGTCGTGGCCGCGCTAGGACCGAAGGCCGCCGCCGTCGCCGGCCGCCGCGGCACCGGCCTGATCTCCTTCGGCCTGCTGGACCCCACCGCCTGGCAAGCACTTCATGACGCCCGCCGCCACGCCGCTCACGACACGCCACGCGACCCCGACTCCCGCATGGACTCCTACGTGGTCACCGCGCTGCACATACTCGACGAGGACGAGGACCCCCGCGGCGACGCGGCCCGGGACGCAACGGGCCACATCGTCCTGTCGCTGCTGGCCTTCGCCGCCGACACCGCCGCCGACGCACACGCTTTCGCCGACCAACTCGGCCCCGAGGAACGCGAGGCGGTGCGGCGACTCCTCGACCGGCGCGGCACCACCGCCACCGCACCCGACCGGCACACCAAGCTCTACCCCAACTACCTCGAACGCATCGCACCGGAGGACCGGGACCTGATCCTGCCCTCACTGATGGACACCCTGGCCCTGGTCGGCACCCACAACGACCTCCGCGCCCGCATCACCACCCTGGAACAGGCCGGCATCGACGAACTGCTCATCCAGCCGGTGATCGACCCACCAACAGAGATGGCCCAGCTCGCGGAACTCCTCACCTGAGCGGACCCGCCAACCGTGCGCACGCGGTTCACCGACAACAAGACCTGAACAACTTCAGCCGAACCCGTTCGGATCAACATGACGGGCCGCAGGCCAGCACGTGTCCCTCCCGCCAACCTCATCCGGAAGGGACATCGGCAGAGCGGGCGGCGCAGCCGGCGGGCGCTGCTGAGCACTGACAGCGAGGACAGAGCCACTGCGGCGGCCGGTAGAACGGTCCGCAGGGCCGACTGGCGAGTCAGGACCGAGTGCGTGACCCGTCCACGAGGTGCGGCTCAGCTCGCGGGCAAAGCGGTGGCCAGCAGGACGACACCGAGCGACCCCACCAGTGAGGCCACTGCCATGGTCCGCGCCAGCCGGGGACGGGCGGCGCTCGAGGCCCAGCCGTGGAGAGCGGCGGCCGACCGCGGTCAGCACCTCGGCCCGTGGTTGATCCTCCAGCAGGCGACGGGCCAGGGGCAGCACCACCAGCGACACCGTGAGCTGCCCGCCGACCCACAACGCCGCGGACAACACGTGCAGGAACCGGACCATCGTCCACCAGGTCATCGTCGTCCGCGCCTCCTTCGGCTTCTCGCATCCTGAAGCCCACCGTCGGCATGGTCGGGCCATGGTACAGCCACGTCGGTGCGTGAGCCCCGCGTGGCCGCACCACGGGGGACCACATCGCGCGCCCCTTTACAATGTAGATCAACTACTTGCGGCCAAGCGGGCGAGCCGCGCCCTCTTGACGACGCGTTCGCCACCGACGCGGTGCTCCACGACCGCGAAGAACTCTCCGAACAACTCCGCCCCGAACGAGATCAAACGCATGGCCGCCGCCTATGACCACGAGGCCACCAGCACACCTGAGGCCGCTTGATGGCCCTACTTCGCCTACCTGGCCGCGCCCGCGACCGCCTAGGCATGATCGCCTTCGCCATCTCGACCGCCAACTCCCCCACGGCGGCGGCGCGAGATCGGCACATATCCGACAAAGACCAACATGCGCAATAAATTCAATGAATGACAATCCTTACCACTTTTGTCGCAACATCTTTACCTTTTCCTTATAACGCCGAAGATGCGCCACAGGCGGCACTGGGAATGTAGAACCCGATCACCGCCGGTGATCTATTTTTTCACTTCCCAAGTGCAACCAACGGATAAATTATGCGATTTCATCGACGAAGCGCTGTACTCGCTGCCGCGATATGCGCGCTGGCCGGCACCCAAAGCGGCGTGGCCGCGCATGCTGACAATGCCGACCCGTCAGCAACCCAGTTCGTCCAACCCATAGCCTTCCGCCCCACGGCGCCTCCGGACAAAAGCGAGACCGAAAACGGGATCACGCAGAGCAGCGGCCAGGTATGCGGATCACCGTACATAACCGGCGACCCGGATCTGGGACCGAAACTCCTGCCCCAGACCGGCTATATCAGCAATCTCCTGCGTGGCTACGTGCCGTTGGGCGGTCTGAGTCCCCAGCATTTCCTCGGGCGCTACTGGGACTACGTCGTGAACAACTATCGTTTCCCGCCCGACTCCGGATTCGCCCGTTCCGGCGATTATCCCAACGGCAGACTGCTGCTCAAGACGACGTTTCTCCAGCCTGGCATGAGACTCGACCGTTTCGGCGGCTACACCGGGTCATTCTTGGCGCCACTGGGCGACCTGTACACCAGGCGCGCGTTGCCACCGCGGAATCTCAACACCAACCCGCAGGATCCCGAGCACCTGTGCAATTATCATGCGTTCCGGGTGCTCAAGTCGTTCCGCGTCGACGTGGGCCCGGCGGCGCCCGCCTTCGAGCAACCAGGCGGCGGCACGCAATATCACGTGCTCAGCAAATACATTCCCGAAGCTCCTCAGACAAGCGACGAAGTCCCGATCAGCTGGCTGCTGCAGAACGGTTATCTGGAAGAGATCGAGCCGGTCATCCTGACCGACCTCAGGACCGGCTCTCCCATCACCAAAAACGGCACGGTAAGCAACCAGACCACCGCCATAAGCCATCGGACCACTAGCGACAAGGCCGGCGGGCTGCAGCTGAGCCGAACAACCGCCGGAAAAACGTGACGGGGAAAGCTCTCCTGTCCGCTGAGGCCGGGCAGGCACCGGCAGCACTCGCCTTCAGCGCGATTGGCACCTCTCACTGAAGGCGAGCGGCGGCGCAGCCCGGAGGCCGCGACCTGCGACCGGCCCAGCTCCAGCGGGCGCCGGCCGCCGGGCTGCGCCGCCGCCAGGGCCGGAACGGGGTGCTCATCGACGATCGACTCGATCAGCTCGATGTCCGGGTATTTCTCCCGCCAGAGCGCCAAGTGCTGCCCGATCTCAGCGATCTCGTCAACGGGCAACGGCCCGTAACCCGGCGGGGTTCGGAGCCGTGAGCGGAGATCGCCTGCCGTGCAGGACGCGAAGGCGCGCCCGGCGGACGACCGCCTGCGCCGGTGCGTACTCCAGCGCCAGGTCCGCGCACAGCGAGGCGTCGCAGCCCACCACGATGGTGTCGGCGGCCCAGGCGAGCGCCGACCGCGCGGTCCGAGAATCATCGACTCCCACGACGACCGCTCTGTTCGTCGCCGCCCTTTCCCTGGTCCTCGTACCCACATCTACAGCTCACGTCCGGCGGGACCACGCCTCCAGGGAAGGCGAGAGACCATCGGGCTCCGCGACCGCTGCACGAGCAGCGCGACGCCCACCCCTTCCGAGGGGGGGCGTGGAGGTCGCCGGCTACTTGAGGTAGGGGTTGTGCCGGACGATGGGGAGGTTGCCGAGTCCGAGGGTGGTTCCCGCGTCGGCGAGGGCGAGGCCGGCCAGGACGATCGCGTAGACGATGTGCTCGTCCATGAACGGATTGTTGGCCAGGGGCAGCTCGGCCGCCCACATGAGAGCCAGCATCAGGCCGCCGGTGACCGCGGCGATCCTGGTGCCGACGCCCAGGACCAGCGCCAGGCCGATCCCCAGCAGACCGGCCATGAACAGCCAGTCCACCCACGCCTGCCCGGCCAGCGAGCCGAAGAAGCCGCCCAGCGCGTTCTCACCGGTGCCCTTGAGGAACCCGGTCGTCGGGCTGCCGCCGGAGATCCAGGCGCGGGCGGCCGGGGTGGCTAATCCCCAGCCGAAGGTCTTGTCCAGGAACGCCCACAGGAAGATCCAGCCGATCGAGATCCGGGCGATCGCCCAGACGTAGTCGACGGGACTGCGGGTGGTGGCGGTGCCGGTGTCCGTGCCGGGCCTGTTGACGGTGGTGTTCATGACGGCCCCCTTTCGGTGGGGTTCGGTCGTCCTTGTCACATCCCAAGCACACCGTTTTCGCTCTCTTCGAGGCAGTGCCGTACGGCCTGCGGCGCCGGGACCTTCGTCCCTCAGCCGCCGTCCCGGAAGGTCCCCTGGACGATGAGGAGGTCGTCCTTGTCGAAGGTCACCTCGGATCTCACGTCCACGACCCCCTCGATCAGCCGGATCTGCTCCGTCAACGCCAGGGCCTGGGACTTCCACTCGACCACGCCGCTGATCGTCACCACGCCCTGGTGGATGCCGACGGTGAACGCCTCGGGATCCGGCAGGACGTCTCTGACGTCCGCTGCCAGTTCCTCGGCAGGGCGGGTGAAAACGCGCAGCACATCGCGCTGGTGGAGGGTGCCGACGATGCGTCCGGTGTTCATGTCGATCACGGGGAGCTGCTTGACGCGCTCGGCGTGCATCAGCCGGGCCGCGTCCCGCACGGAGGTGTCCGGTGTGACGGTGATCGCCGGGGACGTCATGAGCTGAACGGCGGTCACGCCCGCGGCCTTCTGGTGCTCCTGCTGCCGCCGGCGAGACTCGAAGATCGGCACGCCGTGGCCGACGGTGCCGGCCTCCTTGAGAAGGAGATCGTCTTCGGAGACGACTCCCACGGGCCGCCTGTAGGCGTCGATCACCGTGACCGCGCCCACCGCGAACCGTTCCATGGCCTCCACGATCTCGGCGAAGGAGGCCTCCTTCAGCACGGCGATGGCCACCCGGCCCATGACGTCCTTGACTTCGAGCGACATAACTCCACCTCCGCTTTCACGATCCGCCGGCCCGGCCTCCTCCGGCAGTGGCCAACGTCCCCGATGCCGGGTGACCAAGGTCCTGACCGGCGATTATCAGGCGCGGACCACCGCCACCGGGCAGTGCGCGTGGTGCAGGACACCCCGGCTGACCGAGCCGAGCAGCATCGAGCCCAGGGCCCCGCGCCCGTGCGAGCCCACCACCAGCAGGTCCGCCCGCTCGGACGCGTCGGTGAGCGCTTCGACGGGATGGGCGGATTGGACGTCCTCGACCACCTTCACCTCCGGGTGGTCAGCGCTGAGGATCTTCACCCGGTCGCGCACGACCTGATGCTGCGCCGTACGGATCTCGTCTATGTCGTAGCTGATCTCCGGCGCGAAGGCGTGCACCGGCAGTTGCCAGGCGTGCACCACCCGCAGCGCGCTCCCGCGCAGATTCGCCTGCTCGAAGGCGTAGGCCAGCGCGGGCTCGCACGCCGGCGAGTCGTCCACCCCGACCACGACCTCCTGGCACACCGGCCGCCGCTCGCCGCGTACGACCACGACGGGACAGGGCATGTGGCCGGCCACGTGCATGCTGACGGAGCCCAGCAGCGCGCCGGTGAACCCGCCGAGCCCCCGGCTGCCGACCACGACCTCGGTGGCGTCCTTGGCCTGCTCGCGCAGGACCTCGGCGGGCGCACCCTCGAGGTCCTCGGTCGTGACCTCGATGGTGAGCTGGCGCGCGCACACGAGCACTTCCGCCTCACGCAGGATCCTCTGCCCCTCGCGCCGCAGCGCATCCGGGAGAGCGTCGATGGGGTACTTGCGGATCTGGTACGGCGAGCGGTCCATGGCGTGGACGATCCGCAGCGGCACCCGCATGCGGTACGCGTCGTCGGCCGCCCATTCCAGCGCGGCGCGCGAGTTCTCCGAGCCGTCGGCTCCTACGATGATCACGATACGCCTCCTTCGTCACCTCCATCCGACCCGCTCACGCCCGTCCGCAGCAGGGCCGGAGGTCGGTCCGGCAAGGGCCGAAGGACCCTGGCCGCCGAGCGGGTGACTGGCTAGCTTCGTGGACATGACCAGGGAGGACACGCTCATGACCGGCACCGGCGACTTCGCGCGTCGCATCAGCTACCACCGTCATCGGCTCGGCCTCACCGCCGAACAGGTGGCCGACCGGGCGGACATGTCCGCCGGATACGTCCAGCACCTCGAAAGCCATCTGGGCACTCCTGACACAGGTACGGTGGCCCGCCTGGCCACCGCCCTCGAAACGACGGCCGAAGATCTGCTGGGCGGTGGGCGCGATCGCCCGCCCGGCCCCGGATCCGGCTCGGCCGACGCGGTCCTGGAAATCCTCGAACCCGAGGAGTGCCTGCGGCTGGTCGCCCCGGGCGGCATCGGCAGGGTGGCGTTCAACGGTCCGGAGGGGCCCACGGTGCTGCCCGTGAACTACAAGGTCCACGACGGCGCCATCGTCTTCCGCACCGCCCACGGCGGCCCCATGGACCAGGACCTGCGCAGCGGCGTGGAAGGGGTGGAGATCAAGATCGGCTTCCAGGTCGACCGGATCGACGAGGCCCAGAGGGAGGGCTGGAGCGTCCTCGTCCAGGGCCCCGCCCACCACGTGCCCGAGGACGAGGTCATCCGGGCCGACATCACCCCATGGGCGGGTGGCGAGCGTCGCCTCTACATCCGCATCGTCCCGCACCAGATCACCGGCCGCCGCATCCACGGCCTCTGAGCCCTCAGGTTTTCCTGCGGGCTCCCGCCCTCCTCGGACTCGGGCTGAGCTCGTCCAGGGCCTCGCGCAGGTAGCCGGGAAAGGCCCACACGTCGGGAACCAGCTCCCCGCAGGCGGTGAATCCGACGTCCAAGCGCCCGTTGTAGGAGAAGGCCGTGACGTTCACGGCGCCGCTCACGTCGGTGACCACGGACACCGGGTAGTGCGCCAGCAGCCTGACCCCGGCGATCCGCAGGGGGAACTGCGGGCCGGGAACGTTGGAGACGACCACGTTGACAGGCGGCCCCGTACGTCCCAGAAGATCAAGCGCGGCGCGGTCGGCCAGGCCGTTGAGGGCGGCGGGCATGCTCTCGCTCAGGTCACGCAGCAGGCGCGCGGGGGTCAAGGCGAACCGTTCCTTGATCTGCCGCATCCCCTCGCTCACGAGTTCGAGCCGCCGGCGGGGATCGTCCACGTGCGTGGGCAACTGTGTGATCATCATGCTGACCTGGTTGCCCTCGTTCACACCCTCCTGGCCGCGTACGGAGAACGGCACCCCTGCGACCAGGGGGATCTCCGGCAGCGCCGCGTGGGCCAGCAGCCAGCGCCGCAACGCGGAGGCCACGAGCGCCATCACGACGTCGTTCACGGTGACGCCGAAGGCGTTCTTGACCCGTTTGATCTCCTTCAGCGGCAGCTCGGCGAAGGCGTAACGGCGGCGGGAGGAGACCGGGCCGCTGAGCGGGGTGTGCGGGGCCTCCATGTCCGGCAGCTCAGGCCGGGGTGCGCGCCGGATCAGCCGCGCGACACCGCTCGCACCGGGCAGCCGGGAGATGACGGGGAGCTGGTCCAGAACCGGCAGGGCCTCGCCCGCGAACCGCAGCAGGTGCGCGGGATTCCCCGCAAGGTGCCAGGCGCTCCTGGCCAGCATGCGCCACAGCCCCGGAGGGGCTTCCAGCTGGTACGAGGCCGCTTCGGGCACGGGATCCATGAGCGCGGCGAGCACCTCCGCCCCCGTCAGCCCGTCGACGGCGGCGTGGTGGACCTTGGCGTAGATACCGCAGCGGCCGCCGGCCAGGCCGTGGATCAGGTACATCTCCCACAGGGGACGGGTTCGGTCCAGGCGGCGCTCGTGCAGGCGGGCCACCTGCTCGCCCAGTTGCGCGTCGTCGCCGGGAGGGGGCAGGGTGAGCTCCCGGACGTGATGGTCCAGGTCCACCTCGCCGTCGTCGGCCCAGTACGGGTGATCCAGGCCGAGGGGCACGCGGACCAGGCGCTGCCGCAGCTGCGGCACCCCGGCCATCCGCTCCGCCAGCCTGCGCTGGATCTTCTTCCTGGACAGGTCCTTGTACAGCACGGCCAGACCGCCGACGTTCGCGACGTTGGTGGCGGTCTCGAAGTTGAGGAACTGCGCGTCCAGCGCGCTGAGCTGCCGCATGTCTCTCCCCTCTCCCCTCATCCCAGCGTGCGCCACCGCGCCGCCCCAGGGCCACAAGTCCCCCTTGAACAGGGCCAACGACCTGATCGGCCGACTCGGCGTAGGACGATCAGCGCCTGGGAGCCACGGCGGCGGCGTTGGCGGTGACGATCATGGCGATGGCCAGCCACGAGGCCGCGTCAAGGCGCTGGTCGAGAACGACCATGCCGATCAGGGCGGCGAACACCGGGTTGACGCTCATGAAGATCCCGAAGAAGTGGGCGGGGACCCGGCGCAGCGCGAGCAGGTCGGCGAGGAACGGCACCGCGGAGGACAGCACCCCCGCGGCGAACGCGCACAGCAGGGCACCGGCGGTGGGCCGGTGGAGCCACAGGACGGCGACGCCGACGGGCAGGTAGAGCACGCCGGAGACGGCCGCGGCGGCGGCCGACCCCTGCAGCCCGGGCAAACGCTCGCCCACGGTGCGGTTGAGCAGGACGTAGCAGCCCCAGCAGACGGCGGCGACCAGGGCCAGGCCGATGCCGAGGTAGTCGGTGCTGGGCTGGGGGCGGGCGAGGATCGCCACGGCCGCCGCGGCGGCGAGAGCGCACACCAGATCGGTACGGCGGCGCGAACTCGCCAGCGCCACGGCGAGCGGGCCGAGGAACTCCAGGGTGACCGCGAGTCCGAGCCCGATCCGGCCGATCGCCGCGTAGAGCGTCAGGTTCATGGTCGCGAACACCGCGGCCAGCCCCAGCACCGGCCGCCACTGCGCGGCACTGAACGAGCGCAGCCTCGGCCGGCCGGCGCTCAGCAGCACCGCGGCGGCCACCCATTGGCGCACCGCCACCACCCCCACCGGCCCGAGGACCGGGAGGGCGAGCGCGGCGACCGACGCCCCGACCTGGTTGGACAGCCCGCTGCCCACCATCAGCGCCATCCCGGACCACCGCGTCGGGCTCGGCCGCGACGCGGGAGCGGCCGTCTCCGTGCCTGCTTCGAGTGCCATGGCACAACCATCCGGTACGCCGAAGCATACGCAAAATGCATTCAAGGACGTATCTATACTCTGGACGCATGGATGGTCGTAAGGAGCTGGAGCTGCGGCACCTGCGCTGCCTGGTCGCGATCGTCGACACCGGCAGCTTCACGGACGCCGGGATCGAGCTGGGACTGTCCCAGGCGGCGGTCTCCCGCACCCTGCTGGCGCTGGAACGGATCCTCGGGGTGCGGCTGCTGCACCGCACCAGCCGCACCCTCACCCCCACCACCGCCGGTGTCCAGGTCCTCGCCCGCGCCCGCCATCTGCTCGCCGAGGCAGACGAACTGGTCCACCAGGCCACCACCGGCCACACCCGGCTGCGCATCGGCCACGCCTGGTCCGCCATGGGCCGGCACACCGCCGAGTTCCAGCGCCGGTGGCACGACCGCTACCCCGGCATCGAGCTTCACCTGATCCGTCACAACACCCCCACCGGCGGCCTCGCCGAGGGCCTGTGCGACCTGGCCGTCGTCCGCACCCCCATCGACACCCGCCGCTACGCCCACGCGCTCGTCGGCCACGAGCGCCGCTACCTCGCCCTGGCCTCCGACGACCCCTGGGCCGGACGCCGCAACATCCGCCTGGACGAGATCCGCGAGCGCACCCTGGTGGTCGACCGCCGCACCGGCACCACCACGCTGGACCTGTGGCCGGAAGGCGCCCGCCCCGCGACGGAGTACACCCACGACATCGACGACTGGCTCGCCGCCATCGCCACCGGCCGCCGCGTCGGCGTCACCCCGCAGGCCACCGCCAACCAGTACCGCCGCGACGGCATCACCTACCGCCCCCTGCGCGACGCCGACCCCGTGCCCGTGCACCTCATCTGGCGGCGGCACGACCCCCACCCCGCCACCCACGCCGCCGTCGCCCTGCTCGCCGATCTCTACCGCGAAGGCGCCTGACGCTCAAGCGAAGGTCGCCCACCTGGAGGAGAACACCAAGGCCGCTGGGCTGACCCTGCCCGCCGACGCGATCGCCAGGGTCCGTCCGTCGAAGCGGAACGACCCGGACAACGCGCGGTCGTCGGAGTCAAGTCCGAGGACTCAGTGGAACGTTACACACACCCCGCCCGCTTGCGTCGAGCCTATATTACTGTAAGTATTTTTATCGTCACCCAATGTGCACGATCCTTTCAGGAGGCTCCCATGAACCGCCTGTCAGGCGCGCTGGCCATCGTCGTCTTCGTGTTCACCGCCGGCTGCTCCGGCCCGGCCGACTCCCCCGCCCAGGATTCCGCGCACAACGCGATCAACATCCACCTGTACCAGAAGCCCAAGCGCTTCTCCCCGCTGGACCCGCCCACCGGCCCCGACCAGCAGGTCATGACGTTGATCTTCGACAACCTGCTGACCGTCGACGACTCCTACGCCTACGCGCCGCGCCTGGCCGAGCGCTGGGAGGTGGACGAGGACCGGATCACCTTTCACCTGCGCGCGGGCCTGAAGTGGAGCGACGGCATGCCGTTCACCAGCGAAGACGTGCTGTTCACCTACAAGCTGCTGGCCGACGCCAAGAGCGGCAGCGCGATGGCGGGCAAGCTGGCCGGGGCCGCCTTCGAGGCCCCGGACGACACCACGTTCGTGATCAGGCCGGCCAGGCCGAACGTCGGCTTCCTCAGCCTGATCGCCGGGCCGTTCGCCTTCATCCTGCCCGAGCACGTGCTCGGCATGGAGCCGGTGGACAAGATCGCCGGCAGCACCTTCTTCAACCACCCGACGGTCGGCATGGGCCCGTACACCTTCGTGACCTACAAGACCGACCAGTACGTGGAGCTGGCCGCCAACCCGCACTACCGCAAGCCTGTCGCGATCCCCAGGATCTTCCTCAAACCCATCAGCTCGGACGTGGCGACCGCGCAGCTCGGCACCGGCGAGATGGACCTGGTTCAGATCTCCCCCACCGACCTGCGGGCGGTGGAGGGGCTCAAGGGCGTCACCGTCTCGGCGAAGCCGAGCCCGGGCTTCATCAGGATCGCGGTCGACCAGAGCGACAAGCGCTTCGCCGATCCCCGGGTACGGCGGGCGATGCTCCACGCGATCGACCGCGAGGCGCTGGTCGCCAAGCTCCTGGCCGGCCGCGGCCGGGTGCAGAACTCCTCGTTCGTCACCCCCTGGGCGCTGCCCGGCACGCTGGAGGAGTACGCCTACGACCCGGCCAGGGCCAGGTCGCTGCTGGCCGAGGCGGGCTGGAAGGCCGGCCAGAAGGTGACGCTGTCGTGGATCCCCGGCCAGCGCGACCGCGACGTGACGGCCACGGTGGTGCAGGGCGCGCTGAGCGCGGTGGGCATGACCGTCGAGCTCAAGCAGGTGCAGGCGGCCGAACTGCTGGAGTCCTACGAGAAGCGCACGTTCGACCTGGCGCTCTTCGGTGGCGGCAGCTACGCCGTGGACCCCTCCAGCAGCGTCACGATCATCAATTGCGCAGCTTTCTACCCCAGCGGGGGAAATGTCAGTAACTTCTGTGATGAGTCGCTGGACACCCTCGCCGCCCGAGCCGACGCCCGCACCGACCGCGACCAGCGCGCCAAGCTCTACCAGGAGGCCGCCGGCAAGGACAACGCCCAGGTCCCGTACCTGTGGCTGTACAACCCCGACACCCTGTGGGCCACCGGCTCGCGGCTGCGCGGCTTCAAGCCCAGCGGCGACTTCACCACCGGCTTCTGGAACGCCGACGAGTGGACCCTGGCCGGCTGATGCTCGCCTACCTCGTGCGCCGGCTCCTGACCAACGCCGCCGTCTTCCTGCTCATCAGCGTCGGCGTGTTCCTCCTGATCCGCGCCGCGCCCGGCGACCCGGTCCGGATGATGGTCGACCCCGAGCGGCTGGCCTCGGGCGGCCCGGCGTTCGTCGCCGCCAAACGCGCCGAACTCGGCCTGGACAAGCCGGTTCTGGTCACGTACGGCATCTGGCTGCGTGACGTGCTGGGCGGCGACCTCGGCCACTCCTTCGTCAGCCGCCGCCCGGTCGCCGAGGTGCTCGGCGAGCGGATGGGTCCCACCGTGCTGCTCATGGGCACCGCCCTGGCGATCGGCCTGGTGCTGGCGGTGGCGGCGGGCACGCTGGCCGCGATCCGGCGCGACACCGCGCTCGACCACGCCACCACCGTCGCGGGCCTCGGCGCGATCTCGGTGCCCGGCTTCTTCCTGGGCATCGCCGCGATCTACCTCTTCTCGCTGCGGCTCGGCTGGGTGCCGTCCTCCGGCATGTCCACACCGGGCGACGGCGGCGCCGCCGACATCCTGGCCCACCTGGTGCTGCCCGCGGCCGTCCTCGGGCTGTCCATCGCCGGGCCGTTCACCCGGTACGTGCGCGCCGGGCTGCTGGCGGAGCTCGACGCCGACTACGTGCGCACGGCCGAGGCCAAGGGCGCCGGTCCGGGCCGGGTGCTGATGCGGCACGCGCTGCGCAACGCCCTGGTCCCGCTCATCACCGTCGTCATGATCTCCATCCCGCAGCTGCTGGCCGGGGCGGTCGCCGTGGAGCAGGTCTTCGCCTGGCCGGGCATGGGGCAGCTCGCCGTCAGCTCGATCGGCCAGCTCGACCACCCGGTGGTGATCGGGTTCGCGATGTTCGTCGCGGTGCTCGTCCTGGTCTGCAACCTCGCCGCCGACCTGCTCTACGCGGTGGCCGACCCGAGGATCAGCCTGTCATGACCACGACCGTCGCCCCCGCCTCGCCCCGCTCGCTCGCCGCCCGGCGCTTCCGGCGCAACCGCATGGCGCTGGCCGGAGCCGTGTTCCTGACCGCCGTCGGCGTGCTGGCGCTGGCCGCGCCGCTGGTGGCCGGGCACGACCCGAACGCGGTGGACCTGGCCGCCTTCCGCGAGCCGCCGTCAGCCGCGCACCTGCTCGGCACCGACTCCTCGGGGCGCGACGTGTTCGCCAGGCTCGTGCACGCCGGCCGGGTCTCGCTGCTGGTCGGCCTGCTGTCGTCGCTGGCGGCGGTCGCCTTCGGCACGCTGCTCGGCGCGCTGGCCGGCATGTTCGGCGGGCCGGTCGACGCCGTCGTCATGCGCGCCGCCGACGTGGTGCTCTCCTTCCCGTCGCTGGTCGTCATCGTCGTGCTGGCGGGCGTGCTCGGGCCGGGCGCCGCGATGCTCGTGCTCGTCTTCGCCGCGTGCAACTGGCCGACCGCCTGCCGCGTGGTGCGCGGGCTGACGTTGTCGCTGCGCGAGCGGGAGTACGTCCAGGCGGCGCGCGCCTTCGGCGCCGGGCGGCTGACGGTGATCGGCCGGCACGTGCTGCCCGCCGTCCTGCCGCAGGTCGCGGTGGCCGGCACGCTGCTGGTGGCGCAGATGATCCTGCTGGAGGCGGTGCTGTCCTTCCTCGGCCTCGGCGTACGGCCGCCGCGGGCCAGCTGGGGCAACATGCTGACCGACGCCCAGAACCTGACCCTCATCCAGACCATGCCGTGGTTGTGGCTGCCGCCCGGCCTGGCCATCGCGCTGACCGTGCTGGCCGTGAACTTCGTCGGCGACGGCCTGCGCGACGCCGTGGACCCGAAGGGAGCCCGCGGATGACGCCGCTGCTCACGGTCGACGACCTCGCGGTCGAGTTCCGCACGCGGGACGGCGTGGTGCGCGCCGTCGACGGAGTCAGCCTCGAGGTGGGGCCGGGCGAGATCCTCGGCGTGGTCGGCGAGTCCGGCTCGGGCAAGAGCGTCACCGCGATGTCCGTGCTCGGTCTGGTCCGCCCGCCGGGGCGGGTGGTGCGCGGCAGCGTCCGCTTCGACGGCGAGGACCTGCTGGCCCTGCCCGCGCGCCGGCTGCGCCGGATCCGGGGCAGCCGCATCGCGATGATCTTCCAGGACCCGATGACGGCGCTCAACCCGGTCGTCCCGGTCGGCGCCCAGATCGCCGAGGCCATCAGGCTGCACCAACCGCGCCTCGGCCGCGCCGCCGTGCGGGCCCGCGTACTGGAGCTGCTGGCCTCCGTCGGCGTCGCCGACCCTGCCGCCCGGTACGGCCGGCACCCACACGAGTACTCCGGCGGCATGCGCCAGCGCGCGATGATCGCGATGGCCCTGGCCAACGAGCCCGACCTGCTCATCGCCGACGAGCCGACGACCGCGCTGGACGTCACCGTCCAGTCCCAGGTGCTCGGCCTGATCGACACGGCCAGGCGGGAGGCCGGCGCGGCGGCGGTGCTCATCACCCACGACCTGGGCGTGATCGCCGAGCTGGCCGACCGGGTCGCGGTCATGTACGCGGGCCGCGTCGTCGAGCACGGCGACGTGCACCAGGTCTTCGCCACGCCCCGCCACCCCTACACGCGCGGCCTGCTGGCCGGCCGCCCCCGTCTGGAGCCGGCGACGGTGGACCTGGTGCCGGTCCCGGGCAGCCCGCCCGACCTGCTGGCGCCGCCGCCCGGCTGCGCCTTCGAGCCACGCTGCGCGTTGGCCGCCGGCCGCGCCGCCTGCCGGGCCGAACGTCCCGAGCCGGTCGCGGTGGCCGCCGGTCACCTGTCGGCCTGCCACTTCCACGAGGAGCCGGTGTGAGCGAACCCGTGCTGGCCGCCGAGGGCCTGGTCAAGCACTTCCCGATCCGTACCGGGGCGGTCCGGGCCGTGGACGGCGTGGATCTGGCGCTGCGCTCCGGCCGTACCCTCGGGCTGGTCGGCGAGTCCGGCTGCGGCAAGACCACGACGGGCCGGCTCGTCGTACGCCTGGCCGAGCCCACCTCCGGCCGCATCCTGTACGGCGGGCGCGACCTGGCCGCCATGTCGCATGCCGAGCTCCGGCCGCTGCGCGGCGAGATCCAGATCGTCTTCCAGGACCCGTACTCGTCGCTGTCGCCGCGGCTGACCGTGCACGAGATCGTCGCCGAGCCGCTGCGCACCCAGGGCCGCTACCGCCGCGGCGGCCGGGAACGGGTCGGCGAGCTGCTGGAGCTGGTGGGCCTGTCGCCCGAGCATGCCAACCGTTACCCGCACGAGTTCTCCGGCGGCCAGCGCCAGCGTGTCGGCATCGCCAGGGCGCTGGCCCTGAACCCGCGCGTGCTGGTGCTGGACGAGCCCGTCTCCGCGCTGGACGTCTCGATCCAGGCGCAGGTCGTCAACCAGCTCGCCCAGTTGCAGCGCGAGCTGGGCCTGGCCTACCTGTTCATCTCGCACGACCTGTCAGTTGTGCGCCATCTGTGCGACAGAGTGGCGATCATGTATCTGGGCCGGATCGTGGAGGAGGGCGAGCGGGCGGAGATCTTCGCCCGACCCGCCCATCCCTACACCAAGGCGCTCATCTCGGCCGTGCCGATCTCGTGTCCGTCGCAGCGGGGCGAGCGGAGGCGGATCGTGCTCACCGGTGACGTGCCCAGCCCGGCTGACCCGCCGTCGGGCTGCCGCTTCCGTACCCGCTGCTGGAAGGCCCGGGAGCGATGCGCCGTCGAGGAGCCGGCGCTGACCGGCTCGGGGCATCGCGTCGCCTGCCACTTTCCCGAGGAGAGCACCGATGCCGGACGGGAGGAGCGGCCGGCCTGGGCCGGCCGCTCCAACCCGTGACGGTCACTCGGGCTTGTCGTCCGTCCAGCCCGCCTTGATCACCGCGATGGAGTTCCACATGGTGCCGGGCTCGAAGCCGGCCTGGAGGCCGCGCGGCTTCACCGCGACGTCCTCGCTCGCCAGGGCCGACCCGATCTCCTCGTCGATGATCAGCCGGTGCTCCGTGACGCCGCCGTCGATGGTCGGCTCGTTGATCGCCACGGCCGTGCCCGTGCGCCCCTCGGCGTCCGTGACGTTCTCGATGACCCGTACGTCGTCGAGCTCGGCCAGCATCCGGAACGCGGCACCGCGCACCTCGGGTGTCACCGGCATGTCCATGATCAACCCAGCGCTGATCACGAACAGCCACCCATCACCCTGCATCGGCACGTCGTTGTCACGACCCTTCCAGCTCAGGAGTCGCTTCTTGAGCTTGTCCGGGTCACGGGGCAGCTCGCGCAGGTCCTTCACCGAGACGTTGCGGCCCAGCCAGAACACCTTGTCCCCGTCGGTCAGCGGGCTGCGGCCGGTCATGGCCCGGCCCGGCGACGTCTTCAGGATCATGGGCTTGGGCTTCCTGGGGACCGTGACCTCGATGGAGGTGGGCGACCCGGCCCGCTCCCACGCCTGCCGGTCCTCCTCGGTGGCCGGGCGGGCTCCGAGGGACTGCATGCGGCCCCACCGCTTCTGGTCCGGGCCGGTGGCGCTGGGCGTCCAGCCCTCGTCCCGCCGCTGGTCGAGCACCCGGTAGCCGCCCTTGGCCGCGGTGAACAGGGTCCGGCGCACCGACACGGCGTGCCAGTACCCGCCCTTGCCCTCCGGTTGCCGCTCCGCCCTCGCGGCCGCGGCCAGCAGCACCTCCCGGGCCGACAGCGTCACCGCCTGCCGGGTGCTCGCCGGGGTGTCGGGGCCTCGTGCCGTGGACGCCGTGCCGTTCGTCGCGACGACCACGGCCACGGCGGTGACGGCCGCCGCGGCTCCGGCGAGCCCCAGGCTCCATACGTGCCGCGCGGGCCTGCGCCGGCGCCGGGCCGGCCGGGGCTGGGACATGGCGCGGGAGAGCTCGGCGGCCCGGGTGCGCGGGTCGATCGGGCGGTCTCCGAGGTCGGCGGGCCGGGCGGCCCGGAGTTCGTCGATGGGGTTCATGACCACTCCTCGTTGAGGCTCCGCACGTGGGGCAGGGGTTCGCGCCGAGGGCCGGCGTCCGTGGCCTCCATGGCCTGCTTGAGCCGTTTGCGCGCCCGGTGCAGCCGTACGCGGAACGCCGCCGACGAGCAGCCGACGACCCGCGCGCCCTCCTTCGGCGACAGCCCGTGCCAGGCGACCAGGACGAGGATCTCCCGATCGTCCTCGGGCACGGCGGCCAGCGCGCGCAGCACGCCCATCCGCTCGGTCACGTGTTCGGCGACGTCGCCCTCGGCCCAGGCCCGCAGCTCCGCGGCGACCGCCTCGCGGCGTACCTCGGCTCGGACGTTGTCGCGCAGGACGTTCCTGGCGACGCCGAGCAACCACGGCAGCGCCGGCTCGGGCACGTCCTCCAACCGCCGCCAGGCGATCGCGAACGTCTCGCTCACCACCTCGTCCGCCACCTGGCGGCCCGCGCGGCTCACGACGTAGGCCCACACCCGTTGTCGGCATTCGTCGTACATGCCGGTGAACCGGTGCTCATCATCTGACACCGCCCAGCCCCTTCGTTCGGGATGCGTTCTTCTGACACCACGAAGTGGCCGCAACCCGCCCGTTGTTACACCTTTCAGTCAGCTGATCGGGACGGTGAGGCGGCGGGTGGTGGGTGTCGGCTCCCTGCGCTCCCCGAGGAGGGCCATGAGCTGGTCCATGGCCACCTCGCCGAGCTTCTCGCCGTCCACGTCGATCGCGGGGACGTCGCCCAGGCCGAGACTCTCGACGATCATGCGCTCCGAGCTGACCACGACATCGCGGATCCCGCGGTGGAGCAGGGCGAACATAAGGCCCAGGCCGATCGAGGTCGCGTACGGGACCACGGCGGTGGCGCGGGCGGCCACCACGGCCTCCGCCGTCTCCACCCCGGCGGCGAACGTCGAGGGGTGGGGGCCGAGCATGGTCAGCGTCGCGCCGCTCGGCCCGGCCGCGGCGCGGATGGCCGCCTGGCGCTGGCGGTCCTGCCAGGAGCCCGCCGGGCCGCCGATGTAGACGATGCGCTCGTGGCCCATCTCGACGAACCGGGTGACGAGCGTGCCGAAGGCGGTGGCCGTGTCGGCGACCACCGAGGTCATGCCCTCGATCTCGCGGTCGATGAGCACGGTCGGCTTGAACGACGCGGCCGCGCGGACGATCTCGTCCGAACCCCGGGGCGCGGTGAGCAGGAAGCCGTCGACCTGGTGCGCGAGCTGCTCGACCGCGGCGACCTGGGCGGCGTGCTCCAGGGAGTGCACCGCGATGGTCAGCTGCATGCCCGAGTCGGCCGCGCGCGCCTGGGCGCCGCCGATGATCGGGGTGAAGAAGGTGTTGTCGAGCGTGGGCACCACGACGGCGACCACACCGGTCCGCCCGCGGGCGAGCTGCGTGGCCGCCCGGTTGGGGACGAATCCGAGCTGCTCGGCGGCTGCGCGGACACGGGCCACCGTCTCCGGGGCGGCCAGGTCCGGCCGGCCCAGGGCCCGAGAGGCCGTCGCCTTGGAAACCCCCGCCAGCGCGGCGACGTCCGCGAGTGTCGGCACTGATCCTCCTTGAGTCGTTACACGGATTTCACACAGGGGTTTGTGCGACAGGCCGCTCATAATCTATGGTCAGGCTCATGCAACCGGTTCCGTAACCGGTTCCACCCAAAGCGTACGCCACGGAGAAAGGACGCCGACATCTCCCCCAAATCGGCCCTTCTGCTGGTGCCTGGTCTCGTCCTTCTCGTCGCGGGGTTCCTCATCCCCTCCGCGGCGATGCTCTTCGCGCCCCCGGACGTGCCGACCGGCGAGATCTTCACGCGTCTGGGCAGGATGCTGACGGATCCGTACGATCTGGAGGTGATCGGGCGCACGGTCGGGCTGGCCCTGGCTGTCACGATCATCTGCGTCGTCCTCGGCTTCCCCATCGCCTACTGGCTCGCCCGCTCGCCGTCACGCTGGAGCGGCGTCTTCCTGGCAGTGGCGATCTTCCCATTGATGCTGAGCAACGTGGTAAGGACGTTCGGCTGGCTGGTGATCCTCGGTTCCAAGGGGGCGCTCGGCCGGCTGCTCGTCCAGCTCGGCATCGTCGACGTGGCGCCGCAGCTGCTCTACACCAAGCTGGCGATCGTCCTCGGCCTCACCCAGCTGTTCCTGCCGCTGGCGGTCATCTCCTGCTACTCGGCCGTCGCGCAGGTCGATCCCGGCCTGGACGACGCCTCGCGCGGGCTCGGCGCGAGCCGGATCCGGACGATGTGGAACGTCGTCATCCCGCTGACCATGCCGGGCATCGTGGTGGCCGCCACCCTGGTCTTCGCCGGGTCCGTCACCGCGTACACCACGCCCTACCTGCTCGGCGGGTCCAGCCAGCGGATGCTGTCCACGCAGCTGTTCAACTACGCGAGCACCACGGTCGACTGGGCCTCCGCCTCGGCGACGGCGCTCATCATGACGGTCCTGGTCTTCCTGGTCTCCGGGCTGTCCTCGCTGATCGGGCGGAAGGGGGCCACCTCATGAGGCGGCCGATCACGGCGGCGCTCGCGGTCATCGGCTACGTCATCATGATCGTGCCGATCATCTTCGTGGTCGCCACGGCCTTCACCGCCGGAAGCACCCTGAGGTTCCCGCCCGACGGGATCTCGCTGCGCTGGTTCGACGAGGCGCTCGGCTACGAGCCGTTCATCGAGGCCGCGGTCTCCAGCCTGGAGCTCGCCGTGCTCGCCACCGCGCTCGCGCTGGTGCTCGGCGTGCCCGTCACGCTGGCCGTCCACCGTGGCAAGCTGCCCGGCAAGGGCCTGGTCGAGGGGTTGTTCCTGTCACCGCTCATCGTCCCGGAGCTGGTCGTCGGCCTCGCGCTGTTCCAGCAGCTGATGGTCGGCCTGGACCTGGACAACTTCAGCACCCTGCTGGTCGGGCACACGGCGCTGATGCTGCCGTATGCGGTGCGCGTCACCGGCGCCTCGCTCGCGCTGGCCGACCCCGCGCTGGAGGAGGCCGCCCGGGGCCTGGGCGCCTCGCCGCTGCGCGCGTTCTTCAACGTGACGTTGCCCGTCCTGCGTCCGGGCATCTTCTCCGCCGGGCTGCTCAGCATGGTGACGTCGTTCAACAACGTGCCGCTGTCGCTGCTGCTGCAGGGACGCGACTTCCGGACGCTGCCGGTGACGATGCTCGACTACGTGCAGCAGTCGTACGACCCGATGGTGGCCGCCGCCTCCACCCTCATCCTGGCCGCCACCGTGGTCATCGCGGTGATCGCCGAGCGCACGGTCGGATTCGCCAAGATCTTCGGAGGGATCAACCAATGACCGCCGCCGCCGAGCTGATCAAAGTCACCCAGAGGTTCGGCTCCTTCACCGCCGTCGACGAGATCGACCTCGCCGTGCCGGCGGGGAGGCTGACGACGCTGCTGGGCCCGAGCGGCTGCGGCAAGACCACCACGCTCAGGATGATCGCGGGCTACTCCGCCCCGACGTCGGGGACGATCCGCATCGACGGGGTCGACAGCACGCGCACGCCGCCGGAGAAGCGCGATCTCGGGATGGTCTTCCAGTCGTACGCGCTGTTCCCGCACATGACGGTGGCCGACAACGTCGGGTACGGGCTCAAGCTGCGCAAGGTGCCGGCCGCGGAGAGACGCACGCGGGTCATGGAGACGCTCGACCTCGTCGGGCTCGCGCACCTGGCCGACCGCAAGCCGAAGAAGCTCTCCGGCGGGCAGCAGCAGCGGGTGGCGCTGGCCAGGGCGATCGCGATCAGGCCCAAGCTCCTGCTGCTCGACGAGCCGCTGTCCAACCTCGACGCCCGCCTGCGCGTCCAGATGCGGGCCGAGATCAGGCGCATCCAGGCGGAGACGAAGCTGACCGTCATCCTCGTCACCCACGACCAGGACGAGGCGCTGGAGATGTCCGACGAGATGGTCATCATGAACGAGGGCCGGATCGTGCAGCAGGGCACTCCCCAGCAGGTCTTCCCCCGTCCCGCCGATCGTTTCGTGGCCGAGTTCCTCGGCTACGAGAACTTCCTCACCGCGGCCGACGGCACGCCGCTGACCATCCGGCCCGAGCATCTGCGCATCGTGGAGAAGGGCGACGGCCTTGGTCACGGCCTCGACGGCACGGTGGTCGACGTGGCCTTCCGGGGCGTCGACCTGCTGGTCTCGCTCGACGTGGTCGACCCGTCGGGCGCGACCGTCAGGCTGCTCGCCGACGTACGCAGCGGCGCTGCCCTGACGCCCGGATCGGGCGTCACGGTGATCGCGCCCGAAGACCATCTGGTTCCACTCCCCCGCTGAAAGAAGGAACGACCCCATGCCCACGCGCCGCGCCGTACTGGCCGCTGCTCTGACGGTGCTCGCCGCAGCCGGATGTTCCGGCTCCGGCTCCGCCGAGAAGCAGGCCGATCAGAACACCATCGTCGTCAGCACCTTCCCCTTCGGTGTGAAGGAGTTCGAGCAGGCGGTCGTCGCTCCGTTCAGCAAGCAGACGGGGATCAAGGTCGAGCTGGACACCGGGTCCAACTCCGACCGGCTGTCGAAGCTGAAGCTCGCCAAGGGCGAGCCGGAGGCGGACGTGGTGCTGATCTCCGACTACTTCGCCGCGCTCGGGCAGAAGGACGGCCTCTTCCAGAAGGTCGACGTGCCCAACATGAAGCAGCTCGCGCCGTTCGCGACCGAGGGCTCCTACGAGGGGCCGGCCTACACGCACCAGCTCAACGGGATCATCTACAACACCGGCAAGCTCAGCCAGAAGCAGGCCGCCGACTGGGAGCTGTTCGCGAACGCGGCGAACAAGGGAAAGGTCGCGCTTCCCGATATTTCGGTGACTGCCGGACAACTCATGATTTCGGGGGTTGGTGAGTCGTACGGCAAGGGCCCCTACGACATCGACACCTCGCTGAAGACCCTGTCCGGCTGGGCGCCGAACGTCCTGCAGTTCTACACCTCCTCGACCGAGGTCACGAACCTGCTGACCCAGGGCGAGATCGTCGCCGCCGACGCGCTGAGCGGCTTCGCCACCAAGCTCGTCACCTCGGGCGAGCCGATCGCCTGGACGGCGCCCGCCAAGGGCCGCTACATGGCCACCAACCGGGCGATGATCCCCAAGGGCGCGCGCAACGCGCAGGGAGCGGCGAAGTTCATCGACTACATGCTGTCGGCCGAGGCGCAGAGCGCCATGGCGAAGGCCGCCGGTGACCTGCCCACGAACCCGAAGGCCGAGATCCCGGCCGACATCGCCAAGGTGACGGGCGAGGCGGCGAAGGACCCGGTGGCCGCCGGGTTCAAGACCCTCGACCCCGCCCAGCTCGTCGACACCCGCACCACCTGGGTCGACCGCTTCACCCGCGAGGTGGCCGGCAAGTGAACCTTGACCTGATGCCCAAGGTCGATCTGCACTGCCACCTCATCGGCACCGTACGCGCCTCGACCTTCGCCGAGCTGGCCCGGCGGGAGGGGCTCGACCTGCCCGACACGCCCGAGCGGATCTACGCGGACGTGAACTCGCTGCCGCCGGACCCGGCGCTCTACCTGGACACCCGGATCCCGGTCCCGCAGGGCAGGAGCGCGGACGAGCCCGAGGTCTCCTACTCGCTGTTCCAGGTGTCCTCGTGGGTTCTGCAGGTCCTGCGCGACGCCGACTATCTCACCAGGATCACCTACGAGGCGTTCGAGGACGCCCACCGGACCAGCGCGACCAGGCATCTCGAGGTCTCCTTCGACGCGCTGACCGAGCATCAGGAGAAGCTCGGCTACGCCACGGTGGTCGAGGCGTACGCCGAGGGCATCAGGATGGCCGAACGCGACTTCGGCATGTCGGGCCGGCTCATCGCGGCCGTCGACCGGAGCAGGTCGGGAGACGAGGCGCTCTCCTGGGTGCGCACGGTCGTGGACAACCCGCACGACTACGTGGCGGGGATCGGGCTGGACAACCTGGAGACCGCCGGGCCGCCGGAGCGGTTCGAGGCCGCCTTCCGGCTCGCCGGTGCGGCCGGGCTGCGCCGTACCGCGCACTCCTCCGAGCACGCGCCCGTCGCCGTCAACACGGTCACCTGCCTCGACGTGCTCGGCTGCGACCGGATCGACCACGGCTACTTCGTGCTCGAGGACGACGAGGTCGTCGCCAGGGTGCGGGACGAGCAGATCCCGTTCACCGTCATCTCGACCACGTCGCGGCGCTCGTGGCGGCCGTGGCGGCGGGCGTCGATCGCGGCGATGCTGGAGGCCGGGCTCAACGTCATCCCCGCTTCCGACGACCCGGGGATGTTCCCGACGTCGCTGGCGAACGAGTATCGGATCCTCTCCGAGCAGCTCGCCGTACCGGATGAGCGGTTGCGGGCGATGGCGCTGGCCGGGGTGGAGGCGTGCTGGCTGCCGGAGCCCGAGAAGGACGCGCTGCGCAGGCGCTTCGAGAGCGAGCTCGCGAACGTGGAGTGATCGGGACAGGCGGCTTCACGCGGACCGTGTCCCGCTCCGGTGCTCACTTCGGTGACGCCAGGGGCTGCGGCCGGAGCCGTCGAGCCCGGCCGCCAGCGCGACCCGAGCATCGGCCCTCTCTTCCGTACCAGGTCGAGAGCCGAAATCTGCAGGACAGGAAACGTTTACAGATCATCAATCAAAGATCACCCGAGTGGACGCCGACGATCTTTACGTTTGCGGCGTTGTGCATCCCCCTCCGCATGTGGAAGGACATTCATGCGCATTTCCGCTCGGGCGATGATCGCCGCGTTAGCCACCGCCCTGGCAATCAGCGGCGCGAACGTGGCCGGCAGCCCGGCCTTCGCGAACGACGACCCCACGCTGGCGGCCCTCACCAAGGTCGTCCCCGAGATCGTCGAGGAGGCCAGGACCGTCCCGCCGACCGTGATCCCCGAAGGCGACGTCCAGCGGCCCTTCGCCGCCGCCACCGACGCCGACC
Source organism: Nonomuraea sp. NPDC051941 (assembly GCF_044593615.1). Lineage (NCBI taxonomy): Bacteria > Bacillati > Actinomycetota > Actinomycetes > Streptosporangiales > Streptosporangiaceae > Nonomuraea > Nonomuraea sp. NPDC051941. The sequence goes on along the minus strand of NZ_JBIUCF010000023.1, from coordinate 80,526 downwards.
ACACGCTGTCGGCGTCGGTCAGCGAGAACGAGATCGGCATCGGCATGCCGGAGGCCGACGGCGCAGGCAGCCAGCCGCTGCCCGGCCTGGTCACCTACGCCGCCAAGCAGCCCAGCGTCACCTTCGCCCACCAGCGCACCGGTCAGATCGCCCGCGCGATGACCGTCATCCACGGCGCTTCCGCGCCGACCGAGTACCGCTTCCCGATCTCCGCTCCTGAGGGCAGCATGCTGGAGGTCGAGGAGGACGACGGCACCGTCCTGATCTACAACAACGACTTCTACCTCGCCGAGATCGACCTGCCCTGGGCCAAGGACGCCAACGGCAACCCGGTGCCGACCTCGTACCGGGTGGAGGGCATGACGCTCATCCAGACCGTCGACCACGCGGGCGCCGCCTACCCTGTGGTCGCCGACCCCGCGCTCAAGCTGCAGTGCGAGTGGTGGAAGGCGATGTGCCGGGTGATCTTCTCGAAGAAGCTCACGAGCCAGATCCACAGCTCCTGGCTGTACGCCGGGGCGGCCGGCGCGGTCAAGGTGGCCGACGCGGCCTGCGACAAGTCCAAGAACAGCAAGATCAAGCTGGCGTGCAAGGTGATGTTCGCGGCGGGCATCGCCCAGTACATCTACAAGATTCGGGAAGCCGCCAACAAGAAGCAGTGCTTCGCGCTGCGGATGCAGTGGCCGGGCCCGATCGTCTGGGGCGAGGTCCGCAAGAAGAGCTGCCAGAGCAAGTAAATCCCCCTGTGACGACCTGACGCCCCCGTCAAGCCGGCGGGGGCGTCGCTCTACCTCGGAGCTCCCCATGTCTGCCCTCCTGCCGCGGGCCCTCGCCGGTGGTCTCGCCTTCTTACTTCTTCCGCTGGCCGTGCCCCCCTCGCCGGCCGCCGCTGAACCGGCCGCCGCCGAACCGCCCGCCGCCACCCAGGCCGTTGACGACCCCAGTGACCCGGCCCGGATCGCCGCCGAGCCGAGCGCGCCCGACGAGGCCTCCGCCCGCCTGTCCGCCCGCCTGACGGGCCGCCGGGTCGAGGTCGCGGACGCCCGTACCGAGACCACCACCACCTACGCCAACCCGGACGGCACGCTGACGGTCGACTCCTTCGCCGGTCCGGTGCGCTACCGCGGCGACGGCGGGTGGGCCCCGGTGGACATCGCGCTCACCAGGACCGCGTCGGGCGAGATCGTGCCACGCGGCCACGGCCGCAAGCTGCGTTTCGGGGGCGGGCGCGCCGGGCTGAGCGCCCGGCAGGCCACCGCGAACACCGCGGCGACCGACCTGATCACGATCGGTGAGGGCTCCGCAAAGGTCACCTTGCAGTGGAAGGGCGCGCTGCCGGTGCCGGGCCTGTCCGGTGAGACGGCCACGTACGCGGAGGCCATGCCGGGCGCCGACCTGGTCGTCACCGCCACCCGAACCGGCGCCGAGCAGTTCCTGCTGCTCAAGTCGCGCCCGGCCGCGCCACTGTCGTACACGCTGACGCTGAAGGCGCCGGGCCTGACGGCGCGCGAGGCCAAGGACGGCGGGGCGGAGCTGGTCGACGCCAAGGGCAAGGTCGCCGTCACCATCCCCGCCCCGGAGATGTGGGACGCCTCCACGCACCCGATCTCCGGCGAGCACCTGCGCCGGGCTCCGGTGGGGATGAAGGTCTCCGGCCGCGACCTCGTCTTCACCCTTGACGCGGCCTTCCTGAACGACCCCGCCACGACGTATCCCGTCACCGTGGACCCCACGCTCAACCTGGGCCAGGTCTTCGACACGTTCGTGCAGGAGGGCTACGGCACCGACCAGTCGGGCGCCACCGAGCTCAAGATCGGCAACAACGGCAGCGGCCAGGTCGCCAAGTCGTTCATCACGTGGAAGACCCCCGGCATCGCGGGCAAGAAGATCATCTCGGCCACGCTGAAGCTCTGGAACTTCCACTCGTGGTCGTGCGAGGCCCGTTCGTGGGAGGTCTGGTCGGCCGACCGCGCCTCGACGTCGTCGCGCTACCCGGGCCCGCACATGGCCGCCAAGTACGCCTCCTCCAGCGAGACGAAGGGCTACGGCAGCGGCTGCGCCGACGGCTGGGTCAGCGCCAACGTCACCTCGCTGGTGCAGCACTATGCCGACCAGGGCTGGAAGGAGTCCGGCATGGGCCTGCGGGCCGCCAACGAGTCGGACAAGTACGCCTGGAAGCGGTTCAACTCGGGCAACGCCTCGTCGAAGGTGCCGGTCGTCTCGGTGACGTACAACTCCTACCCGAGCACCCCGGTCTCGACCTGGGTCTCGCCGTTCACCGACTACGACGGCACGCTCTGGACCAACACGCTCACCCCGCAGTTGCGCAACCACGTGCGCGACCCCGACGGCGGCAACGTCCGCGGCAAGTTCGACCTGTACGAGGGCTCGACGATGCTGATCGACGACCTCTACGGCGCGTACGTGGCCAGCAACGGCTTCTCCGGCGCGAACGTGCCGGCGGGCAAGCTGGCCAACGGAAAGTCGTACATGTTCCGGTCGTGGGCCCACGACGGCTCGCTGGTCTCGAAGCTCTGGCAGACGGCGTACTTCTCCGTCGACACCGTCAAGCCGCCCGCCCCCAAGGCCGCCTCCACCGACTACCCGAACGACGGGACCTACCATGGCGACGCCGGCAAGGCCGGCACGTTCACCCTCACCCCGGCGAACACCGACGCCGGCTGGATCGCCTACAAGCTCGACAGCGACGCCGTGACCAAGGTGCTCACCACCGGCGCGGCCGTCACCGCCAAGCTCACCCCGGCCACGACGGGCGCCCACACGCTCAGCGTCTACACCATCGACAAGGCCGGCAACGCCTCCCCGACGACCGCCTACACCTTCAACGTCGGGACCGGCGCGGCCGTGGCCTCGCTCACCGCGCCCGTGAACGGCCTGCGCAGCACCGCCAAGGTGCCCCTCGCCGTCGCCGGCACGGCGTTCACGCAGGCCAGGTTCCAGTACCGGCGCTCCGAGACCGGTGCCTGGGCGGACCTGCCCGTCGCGAACGTCACCGGCACCGACGGCAAGCCGCTGACCGCGTGGCCCGTCGCCGCCCCCGGCAGGCTGTCCGGCCTGACCTGGGACGCGGGCACGCAGCTCGGCGACGCCGCGGTGCAGGTGCGCGCGGTCGTCACGGGCACGACCACGGCGGAGTCCCAGCCGGTCGAGGTCGTGGTGGACCGCCGCGCCACCCGGGCCGCCACGAAGGAGGTCGGGCCGGGCGTGCTCAACCTCCAGACCGGCGACTACCGTCTCCAGGCCACCGCGGGCGGGCCCTTCGGCTTGACGCTCACCCGTACGGCCTCCTCCCGCGAGGCCGGCTGGTCGCTCCCGGTGCCCGTGCTCAAGGAGACCTCGGCCACCTCGGTCGAGGTGACGCGGGCCGACGGCCGGCCGGTGCAGTTCACCAAGACCGCGGACGGCTGGAAGCCGGAGCCCGGGGCCGAGAACCTGGCCCTCACCGGCACGTACACGCTGACCGACGCGCGCGGCGAGGTCACCACGTTCACCAGGCAAGGCGACCTGTACGCCCCCGAGGGCCACGTCTACGACCAGGGCCGGCTGAAGTCGATCACCAGGTCGGGGCACCCGCTGGAGCTCGGCTACGACACCGCGGGACGCCTGTCCACCGTCTCTCTGCCGGGCTCTCTGCAGGGCACGGTGATCACCCAGTACGGCTACGACAGCGCGGGACGGCTCTCCGAGGCGTGGGACCCGCGGATCAGCCCGGCGCTGAAGACCGTCTACGGGTACGACTCCGCCGGCCGCGTCTCCACGCTCACCCCGCCCGGCGAGCTGCCGTGGACCTTCGCGTACGAGACTGACGGGCGGCTCCGCACGGTCACCCGGGCCACGCTCAAGGCCGGCACCGCGGACCAGGTCGCCGGCGAGGCCAAGACCACCGTCGTGTACGGGGTGCCGCTCACCACGGCGGCCGGCGGCCCGGCCGACGTGACGGCCAAGGAGGTGACGGCGTGGGGCCAGGCCGTGGCGCCCGTGACCGCGACGTCGGTGCAGCCGCCGGGGCTGGCCGCCACGGTGACGTACCTGGACGAGTCGGGTAGGGCGGTCAACGTCCTGACGCCCGGCGGGCACCTGTCCGCCACCGGCTACGACCGGTTCGGCCACGTCGTCCGCGAGCTCACCGCCGCGAACCGGGAGCTGTCGCAGCGCGACATCACCGACTTCCGCCTCGCCGAACTCGCCATCACCGGCTACGAGCCCGAGGAGCGCGCCGAGCTGCTGTCCACCCGTTCGGTCTATGACGCGTCCGGGCGGCGCAAGCTGGCGGAGCTGAGCCCGGTCCACATCATCAACCTGGAGTCCGACGTGGACGACCTGCCCGCCGGGTACGCCATCGGCGCCAGGACCCGTACGGTCAACACCTACGACGAAGGCCGGCCGGCCGGTGCGGTGGCCCGCGACCTGCCGACCACCGTCAAGACCGGCGCGGTGATCGTCGGGCGCGAGTCCAAGCCGGACGCGGACGTCCGCACCACCGCCACCACCTATGACTGGGCCACGGGGCGGCAGATCAAGACGGTCCGCGACCCCGCCGGCAAGGCGGTCACCACCACGGTCGCCGGCCCCGTGCTCTACACCGCGACCGGCAGCGCGCCGTGCGGCGGGCGATCCGACTGGGCGGGCCTGGTGTGCCAGGACGGCGGGCGCACGTACACGTACGACGCCTCCGGCCTGGCCGCCACCGTGGCCGAGGGCGACACGGCCACCACCTTCAAGCGCGACACCGCCGGCCGCCTCATCGCCACCAAGGCGGGCGGTGAGGCCGAGATCGGCCTCGGGTACGACCCCGCGACCGGCCGGCCCACCCAGCGCTGGCGCGGCACGGAGAAGGTCGTCACGGCCTACGACAAGCTCGGCCGGGTGATCTCCCACACCGACGCCGACGGCGGCCTGACCCGCACCGAGTACGACGACCTCGACCGCCCGGTCAAGGTCACGGACTCGTCCCCGTCCACCAGGACCTACGGCTACGACGCCAAGGTCGAGCCGCGCGGCCTGGCCACCTCGGTGACCGACTCGGTCGCGGGCACGTTCACCGCGCGCTACGACGCCGAGGGACGCCAGACCGAGGGTGACCTGCCGGGCGGCCTGCACCTGCAGGTCGGCTACGACGAGCGTGGCCAGAGCTACGCCCGGATCTACACCCGGGACGGCCTGGAGGCCCCGGTGATGATCGACCAGGTCGCCCGGAACGTCCACGGCCAGGAGTTGCTGAGCATGCGGACCGATCTCATGGCCGAGCGGCAGCTCGGCTACGACAAGGCGGGCGAGCTCGCGTCGGCGCTGGACATGGCGTTCCCGGTGTGCACCCTGCGCCGCTACGACCACGACGGGGCGGGCAACCGGACCCGGCTGGCGGTGCAGTCGTCGGACGAGGACTGCCCGGTGGCCGACGACTCGGCCGCGTCGATCACCAGCTATGGCTACGCCTCCGACGGCAGGCTGACCGGCGACGGCTACGCCTACGACGCGGCGGGCCGGACCACGTCGCTGCCCGGCGGGCGTACCATCGGCTACTTCGCCGACGGTCTGCCGGCCAGGATGACCTCCGGCGAGCAGAGCCTGACCTGGACCCGCGACCCAGCGGGCCGGATCCGCTCGGAGACGAACGAGGCGGGCGCGGTCACCGTTCACCACTACGGCTCGGACGGCGACAAGCCCTCCTGGACCGCCGCGAACGGCACGATCGTCCGCGACGTCGCCGGCATCGGCGGGGAGCTGGCCGCGCTCACCGGCGCGACCGGATCGGTGCGCCTGCAGTTGCTCACCGTCGGGGGGAGCGTCGGGACCGAGCTGGAGCTCGGCACCGGCCTGGCCACGGTGGTCGGGTACGACGAGTTCGGCGTGCCCTCCCAGCCGGTCCGTTACGGCTGGCTCGGCGGGGCGTACCGCCCGACCGTGCTGGACGGCAGGGTCCTGGTGTCGAGCCGCGTGTACGACCCGGCGCTCGGCCGCTACCTCCAGCGTCCGTACTGAACGCACGTGACAAAGCCCGGGTGGTCCGCCACCCGGGCTTTGTCACGTTCAGGCCGCGCAGACTCCGGCCGGCTTGACCGACAGCACGGTGTGGGTACGGGTCTCCGTCTTCCTGGCGCCTAAGGTGTAGCCGTAGGGCGTGCTGCTGACGCAGTAGGCCACGCCGGTCTGATTGGACACCTGGCTGACCTGCAGCCCGCCGGAGAAGGACCGGCTGTCCCCCTGCTTGACGAGCACGGCCCTGGCCGACGACGCGCTCGGCTGCAGGCACAGGTAACCGGTCGGGCAGACGGCCGCGGCCTGGCTCGCGGCGGTGGCGGGCTGGGCGGCGTCTGGCGCGTCCGGCATATGGCCGGCTGTTACGACCCTTGATCTGGGCCGGTTTGCTACGTACGGTCGCGATGTGGCCGAGCCGAATCGTCGTAAGATTCTGTACGCGGACATCGTCGCCGTGCTCCTACTCTTCGGCACCGGGGCCTTGTTCCTGGCCGCTCGCCACGTGCCGGCCGCCGGCCGGATCGCGACGGTGCTGAACCTGGTGGCGCAGGCGTGTGCGGTCGGCGCGGCATTCCTGCTGTTCGCTGCGCTCTGGCGGCGGCCTGACTCCGGCACATTCCTGCTGGGCCCGGTCACGGACGAACGCGAAGTTTCCCAGCGGGCGAATCAAGCCCTTTACTGGAAACTCATGCTCCTTCGCTCAGTCGTCAGCATCGTTATCCTGCAAGCCGCGCTGACCGCCATATCGGCGGTCCTCCCCCTCTGAATCAGGACCGCTCCTGGGCCAGGTGCTCGCACGGCAGCGCGAAGGCCCGGAACACGACAACACCTGCACACCGGCGATCACCGGTGCCGCTGTGCTTCGGAACGTCGGTGCGGGAATGCCGCGGCTGTCAGGAACTGCCCGTCCTTCTGTTCGACCGTCAGTTCGCCGCCTTCGGCGGTGACGCGTTGTTCGAGCGCCGCCAGGCCCCGGAGCTCGGGCAGCGGTGCCTGCTGGGCGCCGTCGTTGACGATGGTGATGCTCGACTCCGACAGGGTGACCCGCACCCGCGTCGCTTGGGCGTGGCGCAGGATGTTGGTCGTGGTCTCGCGCAGCACCTGGCCGAGCAGTTCGCTCGCGCCCGGGTCGACGTCCGCTTCGCGGTCGATGCGCACGCCGATGCCCGCGGCCTCGAAGAGGTTCCTGGCGTTCTCCAGTTCGGCGGAGAGGTTGAGCCGCCGCTGTGCGTAGGCCAGCGCCTTGGTCTGCGTGATGGTGTCGCTGACCAGGGCATGGATCTCCCGCAACTCCTGTTTGGCGCGTTCGGTGTCGCTGTCGACCAGTTTCTGGGCGAGCGCCGTTTTCAGCTTCACCACGTGCAGGGTGTGGCCCTGGATGTCGTGCAGGTCGCTGGCGAACCGGACGCGTTCGCGGATCACGGCCAGCTCCGCTTCCCGCTCCCGTGCCGCCTCCAGCTCGGTGACGACGTCGTAGAAGCGCTTGTTGGGGAATCTGAGCCCGATGATCGCCGCCGTGATGCCCGTGGGGATGAGGACGTACCGGAACAGCACGCCGGGAACGTCCTCGTGCGCCACCAGCAGCCTCGACGCGCCCACCGCGGCGACATAGACGGTCAGCGCGACGGCCCACATGACCTGGCGCCGCGACAGCTGGGGGATGACGAACGCGCCAGCGGTGGCGACGGCGAAGAACACCGCACTGCCGCCGGCCACCAGCACGGAGTAGGGCCACACGGCCGCGGTGACGATCATGCAGGGCAGCGCGACGCGCAGAACGTCTCCCCCTGCCCACCTCACGAAGGACACCAGGGCCGCCACCACGCCCACGCCCAGGACGAGGGCATCCCACCAGGACCGGGCGTCCGTCGCCACCACCACCGCCCCGGCGACGACGAGCAGCGGGAGAAACATGGTGAGGTTGAGCTTGCGCAACTGCCCCTGCGCCGGCTCGTTGTCCTCGGACACCGGGTGGGCCGGGCTCACGGGCTCCTCACCTGGTTGCCGGACGATCCGTTCACGCCGTAGGACCGTGGCCGTCCACGCCGGGCGCGCTGGTCTGACATGAGGGCTCTCCGGGGTCGAACAGCAGCGTCTGCCCAGTATTCTTCCTGCTCCACGGCGGCACCAGTGACACCGCGTCATGACGTCACCGCGAGACCGCATCGGGCGCGGCGCCGCCGTTCGGCATCGCGTGGAACTTCAGGTGACCGCCGTGATCACGGCGACACTGACGGCAGCACTCGACGCGGCGATCGCCGCGGCGGTGCGCGTCACTGCGGTGTTCACGGCCGCGGCGCCCCAGCTGCCGTTCTCGAGCTCCTTCGCACGCTCGCGGACCTTGGCCGACCACGCGAGGGGCGGCCGGAGAGCCGGCAGGGTGCCGCTTGACGAGAGCAGCGCGATCACCGCCGCGGTGCGAGCGTCGGGAGTCTCGCCGTCTGCCAGTACGGCACGAACTTTCCGCCGGAGCTCCGCCTCGTGGCCGGTGTCCTCGGCCGGCAACCTGGTCGTACGGAACACGCCCAGCACCCTCCTGCTCTCGCGACGGATGAGGCCACGCTCGACAAGCCGGTCGATCACCGGTTTCCGAAGTCCACCGCCGATGGCGAGCAGGAGTGGCTGCACCCTCTGAGGCCGCTCGGCGACCTTCACGTAGGCGGACTGAAACAGGGGGTCCGAAAGTGGGCCGTCCCCGACCGCGATGATCTTGGGACCGTTCAGCCCAGGGCGGCCCCCATCGGTCTCAATCCTGCCATTAAGGGCGAGTTCGACGAGTACGGCGCCGCCGAGGGCGTAGTGCAGTGTGCCGGCTCCGGCTATGGCCCCTGTCTCGTCGTCGAGCATCAGCAGCATCAGATCTTCGACGATCAGCATGTATCTCCCTACCTTCTCTCGGTGGTCAGGCCGGACACGCCACGTCCAGCCGTGGGCGCTCTCCCGTGACCAGGAACTCTGTCGCGATGTCGTTGGCGCACCGGTTCTCCATGAACAGGTACGCCAGGTGCCCGCCCTGGTCGGCGGTCACCATCCGGGCCCGGTCGCCGAAGGCCTTCCGCAACTGCCCGGGCACCGGCCGGCGGCGTCGCCGGGTCGCGGAGGTCCTGCAGGACGAGTACGTTCGACGGCCCCCGATCGGTGATCCGCACCGGCGGCTCGGACGGCTCGGACGGCCGGAACGCGCACGGCGTGCTGTCGGCCCCGGCCGCGCCGAACATCGGGTAGCGGACCCGGTCGATCGCGACGTTGCGCTGGTAGGCCCGGACTCGGCCGGCCACGGCATTCTCCTGTCGTAGTAGAGCTCGGCGAACGTGATCTCGCGAAACAGCACGCCGTTGAAGCCCTCCGGCTCGGCCTACGCTGCGACGTTCAAGGTGTCCGATGCCGACACCGCCGACACCGTGGCGGCGAGGACGGTCACGATGACTCCCGCATCCTGTTCCTCCTCAGGACATGACGAACGGCGCTGGTCGGGGACGGTCCCGTACGTCATCGGCGCGGCTCCCAGCGGAAGCTCCGGGAAGCCAGCGCGACGGCGACGACGACCCAGCTCAGCGTGGGTGCCAGCAGAATCAGCGAGTCAGCGATCGGTACGCCGCCGTTCCAGGCGTTGACGACCAGTTCGGCGGCCGAGCCGCCGGGAAGCAGCCGCTTGAGCAGCGTGAGATCCTCGGTGCCGGCGATCCCCACCCAACTGGCCACGACGATGGTGCCGATGGCGATGGGCAGCGTGGTCACCTGGGCGTGCTCCGGGGAGTTCGTCACTCCAGCGGTGGCCAGTGCCAGCCCCAGCATCATGATCATCGTCGCGACGACGGCTGCTGCCAGGAGAAGTACGTTGTCCGGCGCGCCCGTGACCGCGCCCAGCACGGTCGTGATCACGGCGGCCTGTACCAGCGAGATGGCGGTGACCGGGAGCAGCAGCCCCAAGAGGATGCCGGTGTCGCCCGCCGCGGTGGAGCGCAGCCGCTTGAGGAAGAGGTTCTGCCGGCGCGAGGCGAGCGTGGTCACCGTGGTGGTGTAGAGCGTGAACGCCGCCACCGTGAACAGCACCACCGCCGCGATGTATCCGAGACTGCCCAGAGTTGCGAACACCTCGTGCCGGGAGATGAAGAACGCGCTGACCGCCACGGGCATGACGAGGCAGGTGACCAGAACCAGCCGGTTCCGGAAGATCTGAACCAGCTCGCTGAGAGCGATCGAGAGCATGGCGAAGGTCCTTTTCTTGGAAATTCAGGGAGTGGGCCGGTCGCTGCCGAGCGCGCGGAAGACGTCGTCGAGCCGGGTCGGCCCGGCCTCGAGGTCCCGCAGCTCCACCGCGTGGTCCTGGGCCCAGCGGAGCAGGGTGTGCAGGTCCTTCTGCAGGCCGAAGGTCTCGATGAGGTACTTCCCGTCACCCTCGCGCGTGGCCTGCAGCGGCAGCGCGGGTGCGGGGGCCGGCAGGGAGAAGCGGATGGCGGCGGGCAGGGTGCGCGTCAGTTCGGAGACGGTCCCTTCCCGGTGGAAGGTGCCTTTGTGCATGAGCCCGATGCGGTCGGCACGCTGCTGAGCCTCTTCCAGGTAGTGCGTGGTGAGAACGATGGTGGATCCGTCTTCGCGCAGCCGGTCCACCGCGTCCCACAGGTCGTCCCGGGATTGGATGTCCAGGCCGGTGGTGGGCTCGTCCAGGAAGATCAGCTCAGGCGCTCCGTACACGGCGGTGGCGAAGTCCAGTCGTCGCTTCTCTCCGCCGGAGAGCTGGGACACCTTGGTGCCGGCCTTGCGGGTGAGGTCGACGATGCCGAGCAAGCGTTCGACCGTGTCGATGCGCTGGGTGAGGTTTCCGATCAGCCGGAGCGATTCCCGCACCGTCAGATCCGGCGAGAATCCGCTCTCCTGCAGCATGATGCCCATCCGGGGCCGCACCGCCCGCCGGTCGCGCGGGCTCTGCCCGAAGACCCGTACGGTGCCCGAGGTGGGCGTGCGGTGGCCTTCGATGGTCTCCAGGGTCGAGGTCTTCCCCGCCCCGTTCGTGCCGAGCAGAGCGTAGAACTCCCCGTGCCGCACCTGGAAGGACAGGTCCCGCACGGCGCGGAAGTCGCCGTAGGTGAGGTTCAGACGGTCGACGTCGATGACTGGTGTCGAGGACATACCGTAGATCTCAGCCGTCGCCGCACGTATCTCCCAGTGCGACCACGTCATGACCTCGCCATGACATCCTTGGCGTGAACGCATGACGTGGTGTCACTGGTGCCGCCACGGGACGGGAAGAATACTGGCGGACTCTGCCGTTCGATCCCGGAGAGCCCACACATGGACGCCAGACCCGTGCGCATTCTGCCGACGGCCGACATGACCGCTCAGCCCCGACACACAGCACCCAGCTGAGGATCGGTGAGCCCGCCCGGTGGAGAGCCACCCGTGATGCATGAGCGCGCTGAGCGCATGCGGTTCGCCGGCAATCTTCACGACATCCGGGGCCACACGCTGCACGTGGTGAAGCCGACCGCGCCGGCCCGGAAGCCGGTGCGCGCCGACGCCGAACGGGCCGAGGAGGAGCTCCGGGAGATCCGCGTACGCGTCGACCGAAAGGCCGAGGTCGCCCCACACGCAGGCGAACTGCCCGGCCCGGTCCTCCGGGAGACGACCACCGACATCCTGCGGCACGTGCAGACCGAGCAGGTACGGATCACGCTCCCCCAGCCGGGCATCGCCGTCATCGACGACGGCCCGCAGGAGGCTCCGCTTCCCGCTCTCCGGGGCCTCGCTACCCTCAGGGAACGAGTGATGGCCAACGGGGACGAGCTGACGGTGGAGCAGAAAGACGGGCGCTTCCTGACGATCGCGGCATTCCCGCACCGACGTTCCGAAGCACAGGAGAACCGATGACCACCGTGGTACTCGCCGACGACGAAGCCCTCCTCCGCAAGGCGCTGGCGTCACTGCTCCCGCTCGAGGGCGAGATCACCGTGCTCGCCGAAGCGGGAGACGGCGAGGCGGCGGTACAGGCCACACTGCTGCACCGGCCCGACGTGCTCGTCGTCGATCTGGAGATGCCCGGTGTGGACGGGCTCGGCGCCGTCACGGAGATCCGTCAGGCGCGGCCAGACCAAATAATCCTCATGCTGACCCGCCATGCCAGGCCCGGCGTGCTCCGCAAGGCGCTCAAGCTCGGCGTCCAGGGCTTCGTCAGCAAGTCCGCGGAACCGGCGCACATCGTCTCGGTCATCAAGACCCTGCACGAGGGCAGGCGATGGATCGACCCGGATGTCTCCGCCCTCGCCCTCGTCGACGACTGCCCGCTCACCGACCGCGAGATCGACGTGCTGCGGGCGACGGGCGACGGCTACTCGGTCGCCGACATCGCCGCCCAACTCCATCTGGCGGAGGGCACGGTGCGCAACTATCTCTCGAACGCGATGCAGAAAACCCAGACCCGGACCCGCCATGAGGCGGCGCGGTACGCACGCGAACACGACTGGCTGTAAGTGGGCATCTTATGATGATTTATCATCGTTCGTCCCGCTTTCGTCGTGGCCCGATATGTGTGGATTGATCGGACCTGTCCGATACCCGCTGGGCGTTGATCGAACCGACACTGAACGCCTGGCGAGCCGCACGCATACAGGCTCGCGCGCGGGCTGGGGATCACTCGCGGATCTCTTCGGAAATTGGAGGCCGGCCGGGACGACGCTCCCGCCGTCAGCTCCGGAAGAGGTACTCGAGCGCGATACCGACGAAGATCACCATGCCGACGTAGTTGTTGTTCGCAAACGCTTTCAAACATTCCGTACGACCGCGCCGGCGAATGAGGAACTGCTGGTACAACGCGAGCAGGGCGGCGGCTGTCACACCCCCCACATGCCATGCTCCAAGGTGCAGTTCCCGGCCGGCCAGCAAGATGGCGATCAGCATCCCCGCCTGCATGATGCCGACGACGAGGCGATCAGCGTCGCCGAACAGGATCGCGGTCGAACGGATGCCGAGGGCTCGGTCGTCGTCGCGGTCGGCCATCGCGTACATGGTGTCGTACGCCACCGTCCACAGCAGCCCGGCGGCGAACAGGAGCCAAGCCGCCCGTGGCATTCCGCCGCCGTGAGCCGCGAAGGCCATGGGAACCGACCAGGTGAAGGCAGCGCCGAGGTACACCTGCGGCGCCGGGAAGAAGCGCTTCATGAGCGGATAGGTCAGCAGCAGCACACCGCCGGCCAGCGCCAGCACCTGCGTCTGCCGATTCAGCGTGAATACGAGTCCGAGCGCAGCGACGCCCAGGACGCAGCACAGCCCGACCGCCTCGGCCGGCCTCACCTCGCCGGTGACCAGAGGGCGGCCCTTGGTGCGCGCCACATGCCCGTCGTACTGACGATCCGCGAAGTCGTTGATCGCGCAGCCCGCCGAACGCGTCAGCACCGTCCCGGCAATGAACACGAGGAACACGCGCTCGTCCGGGTCGCCGTTGGACGACAGCCACAACGCCCACAGCGCCGGCCACATCAACAGCCAGATACCGATGGGCCTGTCCAGCCGGACCAACCGCGCGTAGGCGCTGATCCGGACGATCGCTCGATGTACCATCGCCACCGAGGATGATCCCGTTGCCCACCGTGGCGCCTCGGCAAGGATTGCCTATCTCTCATGAACCGTGACATCGGCGTGTTCGGGCCCGACTCGGTGAGCTGGAAGGTCTTCGGCGAGCCGATCGTCGCGCTGGGCGGCTTACGCAGCCTGTACCTGCAGGCGCTGCATCCGCGTGCGGTCGCGGGGGTCGCGCAGAACTCCTCGTACCGGACCGACCCGTGGCGCCGGCTCATTCGCATCTGGGTCTACCTGCGGACCATCCTGTACGGCACGAGCGCCGAGGCGGAGGCCGCCGCGAGCCGGGTCCGGCGCCTGCACGCCGGGATGCGGGCAACTGACCCGCGGACCGGCGAGGTGTTCCGTATCGACGAGCCCGACCTGCTGCGCTGGGTGCACGTGGCCGAGGCCGAGTCGTTCGTGACCACGGTTCGCCGCGCCGGTCTCCGGCTGACCGGCGCCGAGGTCGACCGTTACTACACCGAACAGCGCCGGAGTGCCGAGCTGATCGGCCTCGACCCCACCTCGGTCCCCGGCACCGCAGCGGATGTGGCGGCCTACTACGAGGCCGTTCGTTCGCAACTGAGCCTGACTACGGAAGCAGCCGACATCGCGACCTTCCTGGCCACCTGCCCGCCCGTGCCCGCGGAATGGAACAACCGGGCTCTTCGGCGCGCGCTCGCGAGCGGTCCGTCGCGCGGGGCCTACCGGGTCCTGGCCGCGACCGCTGTCGGCCTCCTACCGCCGTGGGCCCGCCGGCTCTACGGCGGTAGGGGCGGTCCGGCGACCGACGTCATCGCCGGACTGTCGGCCCGGGGAACCCGGCTTCTGGTCCGGACGGCTCTACCGCCGAAATATCGCGTACCACCCATGCGTCGAGCGGCGCTGGAACGAGCCGGCCGCAGCTGACGGCCGCGGATTGCCCATCCTGCGATCGACGGTGCGGGTGCCGATCATTCGTCCGGCCAGGTCAAACCGCATGGCGATACTCCTTCAGGACACCGCCCAGTCGATCGCGTCGGCGAATGTCGAGCGGCGCGATCGGTTGGATGAGGAAGCGCTCGATGTGGCCCATGTTCGTTGTAGAACGAGCCGACTCCGCGGATAGGTCCACTGTCGTCCGACCACCTCCGGGTGCCGGCGCAAGAGCGTGGCCGGGGTCACCACGAACGCCGGCCACCGGATTTGGGGGCACCGACAGGCTGAAATCATATCCAGAAAACGAACCAGATGTTGCGGATTTGGGATTGTCACTGGAAGGCCAGCAGATCAGAATTGATTTGGCGCCAGAGGTTCAATAAGATGGGCGATTTGCTCACGTTTGGCCGCGATGGACCTGTCGATTGCTGCGTGAAGGCGCAGGCATCTTGTCGATGAGGCCACCCACTGGTTGACAGAAATCGATCAAGATGTCAGCTCCAGTTTTAAGGAGCCTGGTCCTTCTGCAGCCAAGGTACGCGCGAATCGCTCCGACCGGCGAAGTCAAGAAGCTGGAGGAACGAGAAATGAAAGACGAGCCGAAGCTGACCGTGCCGAAGCTTCCCGAAGTCCCACTCGCCGAGCAGAGACTCATGGGTAACGTTTTCGGCGGCTGAGTCGACCAATGGAGCTGCATTGGCAGCCCGACGCTGGGAGAGCACAGCTCGAGAGAGCTGCACTCTCCCAGTTCCTCGGGTCACAGCTAGCGGACATATTGAGGTGCGACGCCGTCGAACTCGAACGGGAACTCGGCGGGGATCTCTCCCACCCCGCCGCTTTCGCTCTGGCATGGGCGAAAGCGAGCGGTACTCCTCCAGCGCTTTCGAAGAACGGCTTGCTCAGGACGGTTCAAGAAAGTCGCCGACGCGCCAGCGATGTGGCGAGTAGAGCCGGATTTGCGGTTGATCTGACTCCGCTGGAAGAACCGGTGATCGCACCTACCGTTGAGCGACACATACGTATAGCCCGGCAGGCGGGAGATGTGGAGACGCTGGTTTTCCATTCACCCGATCAGCTGAATTGTTACGGCTTCCTGCGGCAAGCCCATGGGCTCATCGTCGACTGCTGGCCGGCCATGGTCCAAGAAATTCGGACGACGGTGACCTGTCTGTCGTTCTTCACCGCCGGAAATGCCATCGGCTTCGCAGATATTTGTACACACGGCCTGATCTGCTTACGAGCCGATAGCTTAGCGAATGTGACCGTCCTCGCCGAGGAGATCATCCATGAGTCGTCACACGTTCGGCTCAATGGGATTCTGGCAAGCACGCCATGTCTAGAGGACGACAATGGCAGACTATATCAAACACCATTGCGCGAAGACCCCCGGCCCGCCGCAGGGCTACTGCATCAGCTCTTTGTCCTGGCACGCCTGTGCGACTGGCATGCACGACTGGGTGCGCGTGCGGTACCCGAGAGAGCCGAGCGTGCGATGCATGACCTGGTGGCTGCGTACACAACCGTGCAGAACGAGCTGCCGTTGACGGATGCGGGACGCGAACTCGTATCAACAATCAAGCCAGCTCGTCATGCCGGGTAGTTCAAGTACGGCGTTGAAACCTGCGATCCCTTTCCGTGCCAAGGCATGGCTTTGTGCCGCAGCGGTTTCCACGACAGGAAGCATGGCTTTCACCGTGGCTCTCACATGGGCTGCGACTGCCCACGGTGGAGCGGCTGCCGGCATCACCCTGACCGTCGGCATTTTGCCGCAGGCAACCCTGCTATTGGTCGGTGGAGCTCTCGCCGATCGAGCAGGTCCTCGGCGAGTCATGGGGTTCACCCTCGGCGCCATGACGCTGAACTCTCTACTCTTGGCCGCCGCTGCCACTGTTTTCGGTACGCAGGTGTGGCTGCTGGCCGGATTCAGTCTGATCACCGGGCTGATCAATGCATTTCATCTTCCCTCGGTCACCTCAATAATGCGTCGTCTGGTGGCTCCGGAGCAACTGTCCAGAGCTCTGGCCGTCCAGCAGGCCGGTCGTCAGGTGGCAGGATTTGTCGGTGCGCCGCTCGGCGGGGTGCTCACCGTCGGCTTCGGAATTTCTGGCGCGGCGATTGTGAATGCTTTCAGCTTCGTCCTGACACTTATCGTCCTGGCGTTCGTGCGCCCACCCTTCGAACCGGCCGAAAAAGGGAAGAGAGCAGGGCTGATCCATGAGGCGAGCGACGGCTTGAAGCTTGCGGCAAAGGTTCCTGTCCTACAGGTCGGGTTGTCAGTGATGGCTGGCGGTGCGGCCTTTATCGCACCGATCGCCACACTCTTCGTGCCACTTCTGGCTCGAATGCGCGGTTGGAGCCCTTACGACGTCGGATGGCTGCTGGGGGTCCAGGACGTGGTATTTTTCGCGGTAGCGTTAATGACATCACGCTATGGCACCTTCAAAAGGCCCGGTGTCGCCTCGGCTACTGGTATTCTTATCACCGGTGTCGGGGCTGCGGTGCTTTCCCTGTCGCCTGTCATGCCTCTTGCGCTTGCCTCTGCGGCTTTGGTGGGACTGGGGTATGGCATCGCTGCCATGCATTTGACTCCCCTGGTCGTTCAGTCGGCACCAGAATCACATACGTCCAGAATTTCTGCGATGATGACCCTGGTGCAAAGTCTGGGCGTAATATCTTCGATAAGTGGTTTTGGGGTGTTGGGAGAGATCGCGGGACCGGTAATTGCGAGCACCGCGAACGGGGTCCTGCTTGTATCGGTCGGGTTGCTGGCATTCACTTCCAGAAATTTTCGCGCCGCTTAGCGATCTTTGCTCAGCGAATTATCACCACCACGGCCTTGTTCGCTCCCGGATGGTGGAGGGCATCACGCTTGGTCTCCCAACCGTGACGGTCATGCCCGTTGAGCGTGACCGTTTCGACGCCGGGCGTCCCCGATGGCGCGGGCGGCGTTGATCAGGCCGATGTGGCTGAGGGCCTGAGGGTAGTTGCCGATCGCCTCTCCTGTGGTGGGGTCCACCTCTTCGCTGAGCAGGCCGACATCGTTGGCGCAGGAGGCGGCGGTCTCGAACGCCCGCCTGGCCTCGGCGTCCTGACCGGTGAGGGCCAGCGCGTGAGCGAGCCAGAAGGTGCACAGCAGGAACGGGCCCTCCTGGCCGGCCAGCCCGTCGGCGGAACGGTAGCGGTACACCAGCCCGCTCGCGTCGGTCAGCCGGGTGGCGACGGCCTGCACCGTGGAGCGGATTCTCGGGTCGTCCGGCGGCAGGAATCCGACCAGCGGCATCATCAGGGTGGCCGCGTCGACCTGGGTGCCGCCGAACGTCTGGGTGAAAGCACCCGCCTGCTCGTTCCATCCATGGGTCAGGATCGCGGCATGGATCTCGTCTCGGACGCGCGTCCAGTCGGCGACCCGGGAGGCGGCCCCCAGCACCGGGGCCAGGGTGATGGCCCTGTCCAGTCCCACCCAGCACATCAGCTTGGAGTGCGTGAAGTGCCGGCTGGGGCCACGGACCTCCCAGAGGCTCTGATCCGGCTCCTGCCAGCGGCGCGCGGCGGTCTCGGCCACTCCGATCAGCAGCGAGCGGGTGAGGGGGTCGAACGGGCCGATGTCCCGATAGGTCTGGTGGGCGGCGTCGAGCAGTTCGCCGTACACGTCGAGCTGACGCTGGCGCCAGGCGTCGTTGCCGACCCGCACGGGGGCGCTGTCCCGCCACCCCCGCAGGTGCGGTAGCCGCCGTTCGCTCAGGTCGCGCTCGCCGCCGATGCCGTACATGATCTGCAGGTCCGGGTCCGTGTCGACCTGGGTCGCGCATGCGCGGGACAGGAAGGTGAAGTAGGCGGTTTCCTCCTCCTCGCAGGTGGCCGTGTTCAGGGCGTGCAGGGTGAAGCTGGCATCGCGGACCCATGTGTAGCGGTAGTCCCAGTTGCGCTCCCCGCCGATGCTTTCCGGCAGGGAGGTGGTGGCCGCGGCCACCATGGCCCCCGTCGGGGCATAGGTCATCGCGCGCAGAACCCGGCCGCTGTGGTTGACCTGCCGGCGCCAGGGTCCCTCGTAGTCGGCGTGCCCGCGTGACCAGGAGCGCCATCCCGCGACGGTGTCGCGGATCCGGCGCGCGACGGCCCAGGAGGTACGGCACGGCGGGTCGGGCGCCCAGACCCGGCCGGCCTGCAGGGCCAGGCCGACGTTCTGTCCCGCGCGCAGGGTGAGAGCGGCGTCCGCGACCGAGCCGCCGGTCCGGAACTCCACCGGGCTGGACAGGGTGAGCACGTCGGCGCCTCCACGGGCGATCAGGCCGCCGCGGACCGGTTGCATCAGCGGGCGGACGAGCCCGAACTCGGGCCGGGGCGCATACACGATCTCCACGGACACCCGCCCTTCGGTACAGGCGAGCCGGCGAAGGAGCAGGCCGGGGGATGACGTGCCCAGCGCGTGCCCACGTTCGCCACGACCCAGCGCGAGAGCGTCCAGGAGCACCAAGGTGCCGTCGCGCGTCCGGAACGTGGTCTCCAGCACAAGGGTGTCCTCGACGTACCGACGGGTCACCTCGGCCGGACATGCCGGCCGGATCGCCCAGAAGCCGGCCTCTTCGTCCAGCAGCCGGGCGAAGAGCGCCGGGCTGTCGAAACGCGGCAGGCACAGCCAGTCGACAGAGCCGTCGGACGTGACCAGCGCGGCGGACCGGCAGTCCGACAACATCGCGTAGTCGCCGATCGGCCGGGCGCTCAACGGCCGGCCCGCCCCGCGGCCAGGCATCGCAGCAGGTAGAGCAGTGCTGAGGCGGCGAAGAGCACCAGGGTGACCAGAATCCACCGGTTGAGATAAGGGATGGTGCTCAAACCGACCGCCGCCCTGTAGTTGGGCTCGGCACCGCGCAGGATGAGTGGGGACCACACCAGCAGCAACAGACCCGAGAACGCGGTCGGCACGCGCAGGTGGTTGATCGGAGCCGGCCGCCGCCCCGTCGGCCGAGGCCGACGCCGAGCGGCCGTACGACGACGGCGACGGGTACGGGCGGTGGCGGACCGGGCGGCGAGGTCGGCGGCGGAGTAGAGAGGGAACAGCACCAAGTCGTGGAGGATGACGGCCCCCACGAACCACACCAGAAAGCCCGGCCAGATCCCCACGTCGACCACCCGGGTGACGGCGTAACCGGCGACCAGAAAACAGAGGGCGAGTACGAGCAGGTGCCACGAAGGGGCGCCGTAGGTCCTTGCCCACCGGCTGCGGCCGTTCAAGATCGCTCTTGGGTGAAGTCGAGCTCGCGCACCCACTTCGTGTTGTGCACGCCGGGAGCGTTGGGGACGATGACCCGCGCCGGGTATCCGTGGTCGAGGGACAGGTCGGCGCCGTTGACCCGCAGCGCCAGCAGCGAGCGCGGGTCGGCGACCTGCGCGGCGCTGAGCGAGGCCTGACCGAAATAGCCCCCACGTTGCAGAGACCTGGCGGTGACGCCTGTCGAGCCCGCCCGGATGCCGGCGAGGCGGGCGAGATCGGCCAGCCGTACGCCGGTCCAGGTCTGGACGGTCGACCAGCCTTCCACACAGGCGATCGGCAAGGCGTAGGTGTGCAGAGGCATCGCCAGCAGGTCCGCGCGGGAGAGTTCCGTCCGGTGTGGCCCGACGAGTGCCAGCCGCCAGGACTCGCCGGTCCGGGCTGGTGTGACGCCGAGGCTCGCCGCTGTCTTGTTGACCTGGAAGTCGTTGGGGCCCGTCCCGTAGAGGCGTCCATGGGGAGCGAGCAGCGCGGTACGGCGCAACGGCCCGTCGACGCACTGACCGACGGACAGGCCGAACATGACCAGCGAGCCGCCGCCGGCGAAGGCCAGCAGGCCGCGCCTGGACATCGTGGGGGGCGCCGGGTCGACGGCGACCAGGCCATCGGGGTCCGGCGGCTCCGGACGGGTGTCCGCCACAGAGAGGCGCAGGTAGTCGCGCAGGCCGTACGTTCGCAGGGTGTGGATGACGCGGGGCAGCTTGATGACGACGTGGACGACGAAGGCGGCCAGGAAGATCCATGCGCCATAGAAGTGGGCCGGGTAGAAGGAGAACGGGAAGACGTAGAAGAGCTGGATGTTGAGGATCCCGGTCACGAACTGGAACACCGCGCCGCCGACCAGGAGCAGCAGGCTGGCCCGCTCGACGGCCTCCGCCACGGAACGGGCGGGCGGCCAGGAGAACAGCTTGGGGATGACCGACCACAGCTTGGCCAGCAGGATCGGCACCAGCGTCAGCCCGCCGACGACGTGCGCACCCTGGGTGACCCGGTACAACCAGACCGGGTCCGTGGGCCAGTCGAACAGATAGAAGCCCAGCAGGCCCCTGCCGGGGGTGGTGTCGTTGCCCGGCAGGCGAGGCTCGTAGGCGGCGTACGACACCAGCCCGGTGATCGCGACGAGGAGGATCCCGGCCAGCAGGATCAGTCCGAGCACCGAGGTCAGCCAGGGGCCGCGGAGCGGGCTGCGCCAGAACTCCGGCCGGAACGGCCCGGGCGGCCCGCTCCACCCTCTGAGGCGCGCGGCCAGGCGGCCCTTCTTGTCGGGCTTGACCTCACGATCGCGCCCCCGCGACGCATCCGGCACCGATCCCCCCGAAATCCCCATGTCGGCTGTTCGGTCTCCTTACCGGAAACGGTCCTTCCAAAGCCACGCCCCGGCACCCATTCGGCAATGTCCGGCCGATCTTCGCGATCTCGGGACGTCGTACGCGCTGCCGGGTGAGGGACGGATCGCGCGTGCGACAAGCCCGGCGGCCACCGCCAGCGCGGCGAGAGCGTAGGCGATGGTCCCGGAGCCAGTGACCATGTACGCCGCGCCGCTCGCCAGCGGGATGCCTAGCCACTCCCACCGACCGTCGAGGGCGACCAGCGCGACGACCAGTACGGCGTACCAGGAATAGCCGGGCGTGAACACGAGGAACCCCACCCCGGTCACCAACAGGGCGCCCTGCCACGGCCGGTCCGCGTCACCGTGGCGGAGTACGTGGAAGATCGCGATCCCGAGGATGACGAGGGCCGCGGGGAACGCCCACGAGTCGGGGAGGACCAGTCTCAGCAACGCGTACCGGTCCCTACTGCCGGCGTCGTCGTAACCCTCCTCGGTCAAGTAACCGAAGAAGTATCCGAGTACCGAGCCGCGCGAGGTGAGCACGTACGGCAGATAGGCGAGCGCCACGACGAGAGCGGCGGGGCCGAGGACGGCCAGGGCGTCGAGTATCCGGCGCGCCGGCGTCTTTCCGCCTGTCGCGAGGACCCCGGAGAGCGCTCCGGGTACGGTGACGGCGGGCAGCAGCTTGGCGGCGGTCGCCGCCCCGAGCAGCGTGCCGCCGAGGACCCTGTGCCTGTTCACCGTGGTCAGGGCGATGACGGCGAGCAGGACGCCGAGCGCGTCGACGTGGGCGTTGTTCACCAGTTCGAGCGGGACGGCGGGACACCATGCGTAGCAGGCGGTGTACGCCGGAGCGTTGTCCCGGGTGCCGGCTCGGCGGCTGAGCGTGATCAGCAGCACTGCCGAGGTCGCGAAGGCCAGGAGCGCGCCGCCGATCTGCAGCGGCTTGTGCCGTGCCCCTTCGGGCGAGAGTCCGTGTACCAGGAGGAAGTAGGCCTCCGCGAGGGGCGGATAGATCGTGTGCACGCCGGGGCGGTTGATCCGCGTGCACGACGTGACCGGGTCTCCGGAGTGGATCGGGTAACGATCGGGCCCTTCGCAGCCGGCGCCGCGGGGGAAGAGCCAGAGGTCGCGCAGGGGCGCCAGCGCCGCCTCGGCCGGGGCGTGATCGTAGGGCGAGATGCCCGCGGCCTGCACCCGTCCGTCCCAGGCGTAGCGGTAGGAGTCGGTGCTGGTGGCGGGCGGAGCGAGGAGGCCGGTGGCGGTCACGGCGATCCCTCCGACGATCACCAGGCACATCGCCTGGCGCGTCGGCAGCCCGCGCACAGCCCACGTCGCCGCGCAGAAGAACGCCCACGCGAGCGCGTACGCCCAGAACAGGCCGTGGCGATCCGCGGGAACGACGTCCCCGCCGATCGCCAGCGCGAGCGTGCCGACAAGGGCGGCCAGCAGGACGGCCGTTCCCGCCGCGCGGCAGGTCACGCCGGGCAAGCCAGGGGTGCGGTGGCGAACTCCTTCATCCCCTCGTCGAACCCGATCCGGGAGTGGAAGCCGAGCTCCGCACCCGCCTTGTGCGGAGCGGCCACGATGTGGCGGACGTCGCCCAGCCGGTACTCCCCCGTCGTCACCGGCTCCGGCCCGCCATGGTGCGTGGCCAGTGCCACGGCCATGTCACCGACACTGTGCGGCTCCCCGCTGGCGATGTTGTACGCGGCCAGCAGGCCCGGTCGGCCGCCGGAGAGCGCGGCGACGTTCGCACGAGCGACGTCGCGGACGTGGACGAAATCCCGCAACTGCCCGCCGTCCTCGAACACCCTGGGTGCTCGACCGGCCTCCAGCGCGGACCGGAAGATCGCCGCTACCCCGGAGTACGGCGTGTCCCGGGGCATCCTGGGCCCGTACACGTTGTGGTACCGCAACGCGACGGCCGTGCCGCCGGTCTCGCGCGCCCAGTTGGCGGCCAGGTGCTCCTGCGCCAGCTTGCTGGTGGCGTACGCGTTGCGGGGATCCGCCGGCGCGTCCTCATCGATGGTGGCGTAGACCACCTCCGAGTCGCACCGAGGGCAACGAGGTTCGAAGAGCCCGCGTGCCAAGGCGGCGGCGGAACGCGGCGCGGGCCGTACCCGGCCGTGCCTCGGACAGTCGTAGGCGCCCTCGCCGTAGACCACCATCGAGGAGGCCAGCACCAGCCGCCCGACCCCTTGCCGGGCCATCGCGGCGAGCAGCACGGCCGTGCCGTACACGTTGACCGAGGCGTAGTCCGGCAGGTCGGCCACATTCACGCCGAGCCCGACCTTGGCCGCCTGGTGCACGACGACGTCGACCCCTGCCATCAACCGGTCGAGCGTGGCGGCGTCGCGCACGTCGTCGCCGGTCCTGAGGTCAAGGCGGACCACCTCGTGTCCGGCCGCTTCCAGCGCCTCCGTCACATGGCTCCCGATGAACCCGGCCGCGCCGGTGACCAGCACCTTCGCCTCGCGAGAAGGGGTCATCACAACACCGCCGTTCCGGCGAGCGCGGCGGCGAATCGGGAGTGGGGAGCCAGCGCCGCCACCTCCACCGCGTCCTCCATGGTGTCCACATCGGTCAGGCAAGGCAGGCAGGCGACGCTCATTCCAGCCTCAATCAGTCTGTTCAGCTGGATCTCTCCTGTGGTCGGCTCGGACATCGGCACGCCGAGCAGCAGATCGGGGTCGGGGGCGCGCAGCCCGAGAAGCCAGAACCCACCGTCCGTCGCGGGGCCGAACACCGCGTCGTGGGCACCGAGCAACGACACGGCTTCAGCCAGCAGGCCGACGGACACCTGCGGGGTATCCATGCCGATGAGCACGATCGGGGCGGGCGACAGCCGGTGGGCGTCGTCGAAGGCGGCGGCGAGCCGTTCGTCCAGGCCGTCGCCGCGCTGCGGAACGACCGTGAACCCGGCGGGCAGCCACGCCCCGGGAGCCCCGTCGAGAGCGATCACGCGGCGGGCCACCGGAACCCGGGCGACCGTCCGCAACGTGTCCTCCAGCGCGGCGCCGGCCAATGCCGCGGCCTCGCGCGGAGTGCAGGGCGGGGTCAGGCGGGTCTTCACCTTCCCCGGTACGGGCTCCTTGGCGATCACGAGAAGTTGCGCGCCGTCGATATGGTGCGAACTCACGTCATACCGCCCTGTCGGCCATGACCCGGCGCATGTCACCGATTGTCCGGAGCGTGCCGCGTACCGTACCTGTTACCTTCGACCTCCCCGTACGGGCCAGATAGTCCACCTCGACCTCGGCGATCCGCCAGCCGGCCGCACCGGCGCGCAGCACCATCTCCAGGGGGTAGCCGAACCGCCGGTCCGCCAGCTCCAAGGCCAGCAGGGCGGCACGTCCGCACGCCCGCATCGGCCCCAGGTCGTGCAGGTCGGCACCGGTACGGCGGCGCAGCTCGCGAGCCAGCACGGCGTTGCCGAGCCGGGCGTGCACCGGCCAGGAGGCGCCCGGTCCAAGGACGCGGCGACCGAGGACCAGATCGGCCTCACCCGCCCGGACCGGCCCCGCGACGCGCGGCAACTGCCCGGGATCGAGGGACGCGTCAGCGTCCATGAAGCACACCACGTCCGCCGTCGCGGCCGTCAGCCCCGCGTGGCACGCGGCCCCGAATCCGGGCTGGGGCTCAGCCACCACCATCGCGCCGAACTCCGCCGCGACCCTCGCGGATCCGTCGGTCGACCCGTTGTCGACCACGATCGGGCGGAAGCCGGGCGGCATCCGCCCGAGCACCCAGGGCAGGGCCGCCTCCTCATTCAGGCAGGGCAGAACCACGTCGATCTCCATGGGCCGACGCTAACGCGGCAACAGCGCCCCTTCTCTTACGAAAGGATGACGTCGTTCCGAGAAATGACCAGTTCGAGTCCGCGGAAATACGGCTTCATGGCCGAACCCGTGGTTTGGGCCACTGGCCCCCGCGTCCCCGGCAGAGCATGCGACTTGCCCTGCTCTGCCGTATTTTGACACTCCGTCGAGGGCGTGATGGACGCGGTTTTGCCAGGCGGTCGCGGCTCCCCGTCCTTAACAGCTTCGTAAGGATCGTCGCCGACCTGCCGGGGTAATGTTCCTGCATGATCACAAGTAGTCGCGTGAATATTCCGGCAGTCCTCTTTCCCAGCTTCCACCACAATGGAAGAGTCGCGTGATCGGCGCTTTCAAAGAAGAAGGTCTCAAAGGCAGAAACGTATACGTTGAATATGCCGACGGCCGAATGCGGTCGCTCTCCACCGAGCGCTGGCTCCGGTACAACGAGGGCGACGAACACATTCTGGCCCGATGCTGCGGGCCCACTCTCGATGTCGGTTCGGGACCCGGAAGACTGACCGTGGCGCTTACCCGGATGGGGGTTCCCGCCCTGGGCATCGACATCACCCCCCTGGCCGTGGAGCTGACCCGCCGCGCTGGCGGGCTGGCGCTGCGCAGGTGTGTCTTCGAACCCCTTCCAGGAACCGGGCGGTGGGCCGAGGCACTCCTGGCCGACGGCAACATCGGCATCGGCGGCGACCCCGCAGCCCTCCTCCGGCGCCTGCGCGAACTGGTCAGGTCAGGAGGAACGGTGATCGCCGAACTCTCGCCGCCGGGTGTACAGAGCGGGGTCCACACCGTACGGCTGCGCCAGTCCGGGCGTACGGGCGACTGGTTCACCTGGGCGACCGTCTCGATCGACGATATCGCCCCTCTTGCCGGGCGATCCGGGTTCCCACCGACGAGCACTGGAACGCGGCGGGGCGATGGTTCGCATCCCTCTCATGACTCACCCGGCCGCGACTATAACCCGTAGGTTCGATCTGACGGGAAACTCGAGCCTCATCGCGCGCGGTACGGCGCAGCATCCACCATCACTTCCCGACACGACGGCGGGGAGAATGCCGCCCACGCGATAGAAAACAGCGCCCCGCGACGCTGAGCCACATCAATCGAACCAACTCATAATCAGACGGGACGCCTGACATTCTCAACTACGTACGGGAAAGGCTGCCGGCTCAGCACACATCGCGGATCGTGTTCGAGCACGTATATTTCGTCCCCCAAACAAAGGTGCCGCCGGCGGGCAGCTCGTGTCGCTCTCATGTGAACTGGGCACGTGCCGACTCCACCGCCCGCTCGGCCCAGGTCGAAAAACACCCACCGGGCCAGGGTGCGGTGGGACTCGCCGACGTTCAGCTGCGCGCCGATCATCCTGCCGTAGCACAGTCCCAGGCTGTTGAAGGCGCCCCAGCCGTTGGTGGCGCGCGTCCCGGTGGTCAGCCCACCTTCCAGATCGCTGTTTATATGGACCCTGTCCTGGGTTGTCGCCTGCTCACGCCGACCGATCGCCATCACTTCGGTGCCGTTCGGTCTCATTCGACCCGAGGCATGCCTCACCGCTCATGAAGCATTCGCATGGGTGCCTCATAGGGCGCCCTAGTAGTCTCAGGAAATATCGGTTGAACAGCACGGAGGCCATGAATGATGCGGTTAGAGCGGGGTTCGAGTCGGCTGTACGGCATGATGCTCATGCTGGCCGCAGTGGTCCTTGTCGTGGACCAGCTCACCAAGCTCTGGGCGGTCTCCACGCTGTCCGACAGCGAGCGCGTCGCAGTGATCCCCCCTCTGATTCACTTCCGGCTGCTTTACAACCCCGGCGCCGCGTTCTCCGTAGGCACCGGCGCGACGTGGGTGTTCGCCCTGGCAGCGGCAGCCGCAGTGGTCGGCATTCTCTACACCGCGCGTCGGCTGGCCTCCCCCGGCTGGGCGCTCGTGCTGGGCATGCTGCTCGGCGGGGCGGTGTCTCACCTGGGCGATCGGCTCTTCCGCGAGCCCGGCTTCGCCCGCGGGCACGTCGTGGACTTCATCGACTACGGCCCGTTCGTGGGTAACGTCGCCGACATCGCACTCACCTGCGGGTGCGTTGCGATGGTACTGATCAGCCTGCGTGGTGTGCCGCTCGCCAGGGTGCCGGGCGAAGAGTCCGCCTAGCTTCTGGCCCAGGGCCATCGGCAGTCAAGTTGAACGAGACAGGACAGGTGCCCGCCTGCCAGGCTGGGGCGATCGCCGCGCAACGCCCCCTTCGTCGGCGCTGCGCACCGAGCACGCGGTGGGTTGTGTGATGGATGTGAGGGGCCGCTCAGTCCGTCGACGTGCGCGAGCCCGGCGTGTGCCCGGTGAACGAGGCGAAGATCGAGACGAGCCCGATGAGCCCCGCGACGGAGCCGCCGATCAACGCCTTCACCTTGGCGTCACTGCCCACGTCGATCACCACGGGAGGCGGTGCGAAGGCGGAGGGCCGCTGCTGGTTGTCGGGGGTGTTGAACTGCGGCTGTTGAGGGCCGTACATCATGAAACGGCAGGTTAGCCGCGATCGCCGGAGATGCAACCATCTGTCCGGCCGGGCAACCAGGAGCAGATCAAGGCCTCGCCCAGCTCGCCCGATGGATGCGGGCACGACAGCTCGTCGAGCAGCACTGGCGGCGGCCCCGTCGCGAGCTTGCGCCGCGACGAACTCCTCGGCCCTTCTCCCCGGTGGACGACAGTCAGCCAACGACGGTGCGGGGCTCCTGGCGCGGGCACAGGAGGCGGCCGGCATCCAGCCGGTGAGCGAACCGCCGGAGTGGCCGGAAAGCGCCCGTGAGGGCGTCCGCGCCCGCTGGATCCAGCGCGTCACGCTGGTCGGGCAGGCCTCCACGGCCCGGACTCCGTTCTCCGCCGAACATACGGCTGACCTCACCAGTTCGTGAAGGCGCCGTCGAGCCTGTTCACTCGGGGGGTGCGTCCGGTGGCCGGCGCCTGCCCCGCCAGCAGCGTCGGATCGACGTCCAGGCCCAGTCCGGGCCGCTCGTCGGCGACGAGCACGCCGTCCACGGGTACGGGGGCGAAGCCGAAACCGGCCGGAACCGGCCCCGGCGGCATCTCCTGCACGCCGAAGTTCGGGCAGGTCAGGTTGAAGTGCAGGGCAGCGGCCGAGGAGACGGGCCCCAGCGGGTTGTGCGTGGCGATCTTGATGTGGTGCGTCTCGGCCAGCCCGGCGATCTTGCGTGCTTCCGTGATGCCGCCGACGATGCCCAGGTCGAGGCGGGCGTAGTCGATGAGCTCGTCCTCGATCAGCGCGCGGAACTCCCACTTGGAGCTGAGCTGCTCGCCAGCCGCGAGCGGCACTCCGGTGCGCAGCCGCAGCATGCGATAGGCGTCCAGGTTCTCGCAGCGCAGCGGATCTTCCACGAAGTACGGCCGGGCCGGCTCGATCTCCCGGCACAGGTTGACCGCCTCGGGCAGGTCGAGCCGGGTGTGGGCGTCGATGATGAGCTCGATGTCGTCGCCGACCGCCTGCCGTACGGCATGGAACTGGGCGATCGCCACCCGCATGGCCTCGCGCGGCTCCAGGACATCGCCCGAGGTCGGCACCACCAGCCGCAGGTAGCGCCAGCCCTCCTCGACCAGCCGGTGGCAGCTGTCGATCACCGCCTGCGTGTCGAACCCCTCCGGGTGCACATGGGTGTAACACGTCACGTGATCGCGCACCCGTCCGCCGATGAGCCGGTAGAGCGGAGCGTCGTGCGCCTTGCCCAGCAGGTCCCACAGCGCGATGTCGATCGCGGAGATCACGCACGTGGTCGACCGGTCAGCCGGGAAGAAGTCGCCGCGCGCCATCGTCTGCCACAGGTGCTCGATGCGGTCGGCGTCCTGGCCCACCAGCACCTCGCGCATGCGGTCGAGTACGGCCCCGCTGACCTCGGGAGAGACGCGCACTCCCACCTCGCCCACGCCGGAGATGCCCGCATCGGTGTCCACCACGACGAGGAGCATGTTCTGCCCGCGGTCGGGGACGGCGTACAGCGCAACGTCAACGATCTTCAAAAGGCCTCCTCCGGTTGAGGTGATTCTGTCGTGTTGCAGCAACTTTGCCAAGAGTTTCCGAGATGTATTGACTTGTCACCGTGGCGGGTGCAGTCTCTAGCGCAAAACGTTGTGGGAGGCAGCATGGCGGTGACCCTCGCGGACGTGGCGGCAGAGGCCGGCGTGTCCAAGGCGACCGTGTCGCGTGTGTTCGGCACCCCGGACCGGGTCAACGCGGTGACGCGGGCCCGTGTCCTCGAGGTGGCCGAGCGCCTCGGCTATGCGCCGGATCCGACGCCGCGCTCCAGCAGGACCGGCTCGATCGGCCTGATCGTGCCCGACATCGTCAACCCGTTCTTCCCGCCCATGATCAAGGCGGTGCAGCGACGGGCGAGATCTCGCAACTACGGCGTCTACCTGGCCGACAGCGACGCGCACCCCGGCGAGGAAGCCGAGGCCGTGGCGATGATGTCCAAACAGGTAGACGGGCTCATCTTCTGGTCATCGCGGCTGCCGGCCGAGACGCTGGCCGACGTGGCCACCCGCGTGCCGACCGTGCTGGTCAACCGGGGCGCGCCCGGCGTGCCGACGGTCGTCGCCTCGAGCGAGGACGGCATGCGGCAGGCCGTCGAGCACCTGTACGCCCTCGGGCACACCAGGTGCGCCTACGTCAACGCGCCACGTACGGTCTGGTCGAACCAGCACCGTCGCGCCGCGGTGCAGCGGGCCTGCAAGGCGCTCAGCATGGAGCTGGTCGAGCTGGGCCCGTTCGCGCAGTCCATCGAGGGCGGCGTGCAGGCCGCCGACATGGTCGTCGCGCACGGCGTCACCGCGGCCATCGCCAACAACGACATGACCGCGGTCGGGCTGCTGCTCCAGCTCGCCAACCGCGGGCTTTCCGTGCCCGGCGACATCAGCGTGGTCGGCGTGGACGACACCTACCTGGCCATGGTGGCCAGGCCGGCGCTGACCACCGTACGGATACCGGTCGAGGAGATCGGGTCGATCGCGGTCGACCTGCTCATCGGCATGCTCCACTCCGGCGACCAGGGCGAGGGCGGCCCTGTCGAGGTGGACACCCAGCTCATGGTCCGTGACTCGACGGGCCCCGCCACGGAAAGGATCACCTGGCCGACCAGGCCACTGCCCACCCTGGAGTAACCACCACCCAGATCTCCGGCATCCGCTCGTCTGCGACCTGCGGCCATGCCGGCGTGCAGAAAAACGCTCGGGGGCCTTGTAAGAGGAAGGAGCTGGCAGGTGCGAAAGAGAGCACTTCTGCCGATCGCGCTCACCGCAGCCGCCGTGCTTGGACAAGCCGTACCGGCCCAGGCAGTGGATTCACCGTACCGGAACAGAACCGGGGTCGGCGTGCCCGTGCCGGCCCGTGACCAGGCAGTTTCGCCGCAGCGGATGCGGGAGCTGGCCGTCGCTTTCGTCCAGCCCTCGGCGGACAACCTGGATGCCTCGCTCGACAAGATGGCCGAGGCCGGGGTGCGCCGGGCCCAGATCGTCGCGTCGTGGACCGGGATTTGCCAGAAGCGCGATGAATGCGACTGGTCGAAGCTGGACGCGTACTTCGCCAAGGCGGCCAAACGCGGCATCTCCACCGCTGTACACATCAACTCCACGCCCGACTGGGTGCACCCGGACCTGGTGGACACGGCGGAGAACTACGGAGAGCGGATCTGGTACCCGCCGACCAGGACGCCGGAGGAGTTAGCCGAGTTCGAGAAGTTCGTGACCACGCTGGCGAGTCGTTATCGCGGCAAGGTCGAGAGCTACGAGATCTGGAACGAGGAGAACTGGCGGGACTTCTACAAGCCCGTCGAGAACCCGGCGGACTACGCCAAGCTGCTGCGTTCCGGTTATCTGTCGGTCAAGGCCGCTGACCCGCGAGCCAAGGTGGTCTTCGGCGGGACCACGCGGACGGATCCCGGGTTCGTGCGCGAGGTGTACGCCGCGGTCCGGAAATATCCGGACGCGGTGAAGAGCCGCCACTTCTTCGACCTCATGGGCGCGCACCCGTACACCGACGACCGTCACCCCGACGACCACGACCCGGGCAAGGTGCGCGAGAACGCCGCCGGGGGCGAGTTCGACGACAACTTCCTCGGCATCGACCGGCTGTATTCGGAGATGGTACGGCAGGGCGACGCCGACAAGCAGATCTACCTGGGCGAGTTCTCCTACTCCTCGGTGCGGACGTGGATGGGCCTGGTGCCGGACGATCGGCGCGCGTTCTACCTGCGCCGGGTGATGGAGCTGGCGGCCCAGCGTCCCTACGTTTCGGGCCTGTCATGGTTCGTGTGGTCCGAGACGCGCCCGGAGGACGAATGGCGCGGCTGGACACTCCTGGAATATCCCGACAAACACACCCGCACCTACCTCGAGCTGGCCGAGCTCACCGGCGCCTCACTCACGGAGCGCGCACCGCGGCTGATGCTCGGCGACGGGACGGCTTCCGTGGACCGGCTTCCCTCGAATGTCGAGCGGGTCGAGCTCTACCTCGAAGGCGTCCGAGTCGCCTCCGGCACCTCTTTCCCACTGACCTTCACCCCGCCCGCGCGGGGGACGACCCAGCTCGCACAGGCCGTCCTCTACACCGGCGACGGGCGCACGATCCAGACCACGACCGCCTGGCTCAGCGCCGGCAGGCCGGCCGTCCAGGTTTCCCACCCCAAGGTCAAGGCCACGCGCAACGTGGACGTGACCGCCGGGCTCAAGGTCACGGGCCCGGTCCTGCTCCGCGTGATCGACACCTCAGGTGACGTGGTCATGACCATGCCGCTCGGCGTGGGCACCGGCAGGCAGACCCGTTTCGACGCCCTGGTCGCGCTCGACGACCCCGGCACCTACCAGCTCTCCGTTCACGATCCACGCGGCCGTCGGCTGGCCGATCCCGCCCTCCTGGAGGTAGTGCAATGAAACTCCGTTGCGCGGCGGTCCTTGCTGCCGCAACGATCATCGTAAGCGCCTGTGGTTCCGCTGATCCTTCACAGGCGGCCAAGCCTGCCGCCGACGAGGGCCGCGGCCCGATCACCTTCGCCAACGGCAAGGACTCCAGCGGCGTGCTGCAGGGTCTGATCGACAAGTGGAACGCCTCGCACCCCACCGAGAAGGCCAGGCTCGTCGAGCTTCCTCCGCAGGCCGACCAGCAGCGCCAGCAGCTCATCCAGAACGCCCAGACCAAGTCGGACGCCTTCACCGTCGTCTCCCTCGACGTCGTGTGGACCGCGGAGTTCGCCGCCAACGGCTGGGTCGACGAGCTGCCTCTCGGGGAGTTCCCGACCGACAAGATCATCCCGTCGCTGGTGGAAGGCGGCAAGTACTTCGGCAAGCTGTTCACAGCCCCGTGGGGCGGCGGCACCGGCCTGCTCTACTCGCGTACCGACCTGCTGAAGAAGGCGGGGCTCGAGCAGCCCAAGACCTGGGCCGAGCTCATGGCCGCCTGCGACAAGGTGCTGAAGATGCCCGAGGCCAAGGGCATGGACTGCTACGGCGGCCAGTTCAACAAGTACGAAGGGCTGACCGTCAACATCTCCGAGGCCGTCAACTCGGCAGGCGGCTCGGTCGTCGGCGCCGACGGCAAGCCGACCCTGACCACCCCGCAGGCCAAGCAGGGCCTGGACTTCCTCGTCGAGGGCTTCACGAAGGGCTACATGCCCAAGGAGTCCATCACCTGGGACGAGGAGGCGGGCCGCCGCGCCTTCCAGGCGGGCAAGCTGCTGTTCCACCGCAACTGGTCCTACCAGTACACGCTGGCCAACAAGGAGGACGGCTCCAGCAAGGTCGCCGGCAAGTTCGACGTCTCCCCCATCCCCGGACTCAACGGGCTCGGCAAGGGCACGATCGGCGCCAACAACCTGGCCATCAGCAAGTTCGCCAAGAACACGAAGTCCGCGCTGGACTTCATCAAGTTCATGACGAGCGAGGAGACCGCCAGACATCTGATGCTCGAGTCGTCGCAGTCGCCCGCTTACGCGGCGATGTACGACGACCCGGCACTGGTGGAGAAGTTCGGGTTCCTGCCGATGCTCAAGGAGGGGCTGCTCAACGCGGCGCCGCGACCGGCGGTCGTCCGGCACGGCGACGCCACGGCGGCCATCCAGGAGGAGATCACCGCCGCCCTCAGCGGCCAGAAGCCCTCCGACCAGGCGCTGACCGCCCTCCAGGACAGACTCGCCAAGATCATCGCTAACCAGTAGCGGCTCCGGCGGGGCCGGGTTCACCTGCCCGGCTCCGCCGGCGGCTCGCTCCCCACTCCCACCAAGCCGGAACGCGGACGGCTCCCCCGCTCGCGTCGTTCAAGGCTCTCCCGGGGTCGAACCCCCGCCGACACCTCGATCGACGCGACCCGCCCTACCCGATTGAGCAGATACGCCGGGACCCAGAACCGGAAAGTCTCCGAAGTTCCTCAGGCTTCGCCGCACGTGAAGGGACGAAACGTGACGATCAGCATTGCCGCCCCCGTCAAGCGGGCGGCGCGGCTCCGCCCCCGAGGCGGTGACTCATGGACGGCCGCGCTCATGCTCGGGCCGACGCTGCTCACGCTCGCCCTGGTCGCCGGGTATCCCGTGGTCGCGGCGCTGCGGCTGTCCTTCATCGAGGTCGCCAACCGCGTCAACCAGCAGACCGGCATGATCGAGGCGACCGAGTCGTTCGGGCTTGGCAACTATGCCGGTCTGTTCACGGGGGCGTCCGGCGAGGCGTTCCGCAACGCGTTCTGGAACACCACGTTGTTCACCATTGTCGGGGTGGCCGCCGAGGTCGTGCTGGGTGTGGCCATGGCGCTGGTGATGCAGCGGGCGTTCCGCGGGCGGGCGTTGGTGCGGGCGAGCGTGCTGGTGCCGTGGGCGATTCCGACAGCCATTTCGGGACTTCTGTGGAAATGGATCTTTGAAACGGACGGCGTGGCCAACGCGGTGCTCAACACGGACATCGTGTGGACCGCCGACCACGCCACCGTCTGGGGCTTCATGTCGGCGCCGTTCACCGCGGTGCTCATCGCCGACATCTGGAAGACCGCGCCGTTCATCGGTCTGCTCGTGCTGGCCGGGCTGCAGATCATCCCCAAGGACGTCTACGAGGCCGCGCGCGTCGACGGCGCCTCGGCCATGCGAACATTCTGGCAGATCAGCCTGCCGCTGGTGCGGCCGGCGCTGGTGGTCGCCGTGCTGTTCCGCATCCTGGACGCGCTCAAGATGTTCGACCTGCCGTTCGTGCTCGTCGGCGCACACAAGCACTCAGTCGAAACCCTGTCCACACTGGCGCAGTACGAGCTTTCGAACGTACGGTACGGCCCGGCCGCCGCCTACTCCAGCGTGCTCTTCATATACGTCGCGGTGATCGCCTTCATTTTCGTCAAGGTGCTCGGCGCCGACCTCATCGGGCGCGGCCTCAAGGGCCGCGGGTAATGGCCGTTCCAAGCTCGCTGAAGGGACCCGCATGATGTCCGGGCGCACGATCTACAACATCGGCATCGGGCTGATCGTCGTTTACTGCCTGGCACCGTTCTATTGGATGATCGCCACCGCGCTGCGCCGGCCGGCCGACTCCTTCGACCTGTCCCCCATTCCTTTTCCTTTGTCGTTCGACAATTTCACGGCCGCGTTCTCCGTGCAGAACGGCTTCGGCCGGGCGCTGGTCAACAGCCTCGTGGTGGCAGGAGCAACGACACTGCTCACGCTGATGATCGGCATCACCGCCGCCTACGCGATCGCGCGACTGGAATTCCCCTTCAAGAACGTCATCCTGGCCGTCATCATCGCCACCTCGATGTTCCCCGGTATCTCGCTGCTGATCCCGCTGCTGAAACTCTTCGTCGGCCTGGAGTGGATCAACACCTACCAGGCGTTGATCGTCCCGAGCATCAGCTTCGCGCTGCCGCTGACCGTGTTCAACCTGACCGCGTTCTTCAAGCAGATGCCGCACGAGCTGGAAGGCGCCGCCCAGGTGGACGGCTGCAGCCGCTGGCAGGCATTCCGCAAGGTGATTCTGCCGCTCGCCATGCCAGGCGTGTTCACCAATGCGATCATCACGTTCGTCGCGGCGTGGAACGAATTCATCATCGCGCTGTCGGTGACCAACGAGAAGGACATGCGCACCGCCCCCGTCATCACCGCGCTGTTCACCGGCCAGTACAAGTTCGACCAGCCGTTCGGCACCCAGATGGCCGCCGGCGTCGCCGTCACCGTTCCCCTCGTCATCGGCGCCCTCGTTTTCCAGCGTCGCATCGTCGAGGGCCTGACCGCAGGAGCACTCAAATGACCCGCGCACTCGCCGTATTCGCCCACCCGGACGACGTCGACTTCAACGCCGCAGGCACCGTCGCCCAATGGGTGGACTCCGGAACGGAGGTTTCCTACCTGGTCGTCACCCGCGGGGAGGCGGGCGACGGCGAACCACGCGAGCGCATCCAGCAATTGCGCATGGCAGAACAACGAGCGGCAGCCGAGGCGGTGGGCGCGCGGAAGGTGTACTTCCTTTCCGGGTACGCGGACGGCCGGGTCGAGGTCTCGCTCGACCTGCGGCGGGACATCGCCCGCGTCATCCGCCAGGTGCGGCCGCACCGCCTGCTGACCAGCTCGCCGACGCGAACCTGGGGCCTGCGCGACGCGGACCATCCCGACCACGCGGCCGTGGGCCAGGCGGCCTCTTGCGCGGTCTACCCCGATGCCATGAACCGCTACGTCCACCCCGACCTGTCGGACCTCGAGCCGTGGCAGGTGTCGGAGGTCTGGTTCAGCGAGAGCCCCACGCCGGACCTGTACGTCGACATCACCGACACCTTCGACCGCAAACTCGCGGCACTCGCCGCCCACAAGACCCAGCCGGGGACGGGCGAAGTCGAGAACCGCGAACGCTTCGCCGCCATCGCCGCCCGCGGCGGCCTCCCCGCGGGCCGTCTGGCGGAGGCCTTCACCGTCATCAAACGCCGCTAGTACGACTGTCTGCCGCACGCCGACACCGCAGGCCGGGCTGCTCCCGATCACGTTATGGGGTTACGGTGCTCCTGCCGGTGATCTACTCTGATCAACTGTCATACGGGGCAAGACGGGCGAGGTGGCATGACATCGGCGCAGCCTGGTTACATGGTCGGCGAGCGTTACCGGTTGATCGAGGTACTGGGGGCCGGCGGCTTCGGACGCGTCTGGCGTGCCCATGACGAGGTCCTGGACGCCGAAGTGGCGATCAAAGAGCTGCAGCTGCTGCCGGGGATGTCCGAGGCGGAGCAGGACAAGCGGCTGGAGCGCACCACGCGTGAGGCCCGCAACGCCGTCCGGTTGCGGGCGCACGAGAATGTCGTGGCCATCCACGACATCGTCTCGGACGGCCTGCCCTGGATCGTGATGGAGCTGATCGACGGCCAATCGCTGCACGAGCACCTCGAAACGCGCGGACCGCTGCCGGTGGATACGGCCGCACAGCTGGCCACGGCGCTGCTGAAGGCGCTCGGCGCGGCCCACCAGACGGGCATCGTGCACCGCGACATCAAGCCGGCCAACGTCATGCTCGCCGAGGACGGGAAGGTCCTGCTCACCGACTTCGGGATCGCCGTCCACACCACCGACACCACCCTGACGACCGCCGGAATGACCATCGGCTCGCCCGAGTACATGGCCCCCGAACGGTTGCGCGGGATCGACGGGCTCCCCGCCAGCGACCTGTTCTCCCTTGGCGTCACCCTCTACCAGGCCGTCGAGGGCGTCTCGCCGTTCCGCCGCAACACCCAACCGGCGGCACTGACCGCGGTCCTGCTGGAAGAGCCCCCGGCGCCGCGACGAGCAGGCCGGCTCGCGCCGCTCATCACGCGGCTGCTCGACAAGGACCCCGGCAACAGGCCGACCGTCGAGGGCGCGCTGGCCATGCTCGGCGAGCGGCAGCCGGGCCGGGACCACGGACGGGACGGCACCAGGATCCTGCCGCCCGGGCAGGTCCCCCAGCAGGGGTGGCAGCACAAAGGTGTCGCGGTGATGATGGCGATCATCTTCGCCCTCGCTCTCCTCGGCCTCACTCACCTCGGCATCACCTGGGACGAACTCGAGGATGAGTTCGACCGTGACGACATGATCCCCCTGGTGGTCGCCGTCCTCGCCGACATCGGTCTGGCCGGCTTACTGTGCGCGCAGATCGCCCGCTTCGTGCCGCCGATCGCCGGGAAGACCGTTGCCGTCGTCGTGGGTGTCGTCGGGTTCCTCGCCGGCAGCGGCGCCGCGTTTCTCGCCTTCGACGGCATGGGCCTGATTCTCCTGCGCCTCATCCCGTCTTTGGGCGACGATGAGGTCATAGTGATCGCGCCGCTCGTGATCACCGTCGTCATGCTCATCGCGGCGGGCTGGACCTGGGAGTCGAGGAAGCTCCGGCGCTCCAGGCCCGGCGGCAACAGCCCATCGGCGACACACTGACCGGCGACTTGGCCCGTGGCCTCCTGGTTACCTCTGCCAGACGCGGACGTAGTCGACGGCCTTCTGCGCCGAGACCGTGGCAGCCACCGGCTGGTAGCCGGAGCGGGAGTAGACGTACAGGTCCTCGATGAGGTTGGTGTTCTCCGAGGCGGTGCCCGCCACGCTGCAGAGCTGCCTGCCGTCGATGGAGAACTTCGTGCCCGACGCTGAGATGTCGGCGCCATAGGTGTGGAAGTCGAGGTCGACCTGGCAGCCGCCGACGGCGTTGGCGTGCGAGGTCAGGTAGAGCCTGCGCGGGTTGTCGCTGTGCTGCTCGTAGACGTCGCTCTCCTGCCACGAGTTCACGCCGTCGGCCTGCCAGGTCCAGAACGCGGCCAGAAGCCGCGCTTGTCGGCGACGGAGTTGCCGCCCGCGTCGACGACGTCGAAGTCGGCGTCGCCGGCGTCGCGGATGACGAAGACCAGCTCGTCCAAGTTCTTCGCCGAGTCGGCCACGAGCTTGGCGCCGAAGGGGATGGTCTGGTCGGCGGTCGGGGACTGGATGTCACGGCCTAATGCCTGAAGGGTCACCGCGTTCGTCACCGTGTAGTCGACCACGCCCGCGGGTGTCGCGGCCGCGGTCGCCTGGATGGCGAGCACCACGATTGCCGCGGGCGCGATGGCTGCTCGCAAGATCTGGCGCATGTACGGCCCTCCTTGTGAGGCGGATGATGTTGCCGCCCACATTGATCCGGGCTGCACCAAGCGTCAAGACATTTCCGGAAACTTCATGAAACTGGATGGAAACTCCTCTGCAACCGTTGCCGTATGAATCGGGCTATGCCAGCATGTGGGACGACCTTTCAGGAGGTAGAGGACGATGCGGGTACTTGTCACAGGTGCCAGTGGTTTGGTGGCCGGCCAGGTCATCCCCGCCCTGGAAAAGCGCCACGAGCTGCGTCTCACCGATCTCGCGGACGGCGATCTGGCCGACGCGGACTTCGCCCGCCAGGTGGCCGACGGCGTCGACGCGATCCTGCATCTGGCCGCCAACCCCAACCCCGACGCGTCCTGGGACGACCTCGCTGGGCCCAACGTGCGCGCCGTGACCAACGTCCTGGACGCGGCCGGTGCCAGGCGGGTGGTGCTGGCGAGCTCCGTCCACGTGATGGGGCAGTACCGGGCCGGCCTCGTCGAGCCCGACCGGCCGCCCAGCCCGTGCTGCAGGTACGGCGCGGCCAAGGCCTTCGCCGAGGCCGCGGGGCGCATGCACAGCCATCGGTACGGCGGAGCCGTCATCTGCCTGCGTCTCGGTGCGACCGTCCCCAAGCCGCCGGCCAAGCAAGCGCTGCCCGCCTGGCTCGCCCCCGACGACCTGCACCGGCTCGTGCTCCTGGCCCTGGAGGCCCCCGTCCGCTTCGAGGTCTGCCACGGCGTCTCGGCCAACACCAGCAGCGTCTGGTCGACGCGCAACAACCTCGGCTACACGCCGGCCTGCGACTCCGAGCCTTACCGCGACCAGACCCCCGACGTGGACGGATGGGGTCCGTGCCCCAGCTACGAGGAGGCCACCCGTTGATCGCTACCTTCGTCGCCGAGACCCACCTCACCGAGGAGCAGGACGCCGCGTTGCGGCCGCTGCTCGCCGCCGCGTTCCCCGACAGGGCCGGCCACTTCGCGCTCCAGTCCTGGTGGCTCGCCCGCCCGCAGTGGCGGCTGTGGTTGAGCGACGGCGATCGACCGATCGCCCATCTCGGTGTGGAACGCCGCCGCATCGGCGTCGGTGACCAGGATGTCTACGTCGCCGGGATCGGCCACGTCTGCACCGACCCGGCGATGCGCGGCAGAGGTCTCGGCGTCGCGCTGATGAACGAGCTGCGCGAGGTTCTCACCGAACGCTTCGGCTTCCTCACCTGCCTCCCACACGTGCAGGGCTTCTACGAGGCCGCCGGATGGGTCCAGGTGCACGCGCCGGTCGTGATGAGCAACGTCTACACGGGAGAGCGCATGACCTCCTCGATCCCCGCCATGGTGCTGGGCGAAGGTTTCCCCGAGGGCGGCCCGATCGACCTGCGCGGGCTGCCCTGGTGAGCGCCGTCGTGAGCGCCGTGGCGGGAGCCGTACGCCGCCTGCTTCCCGATCATCACGATCAGCTGACGCTCGTCGAGCAGCGGGGGGAGGGCGACCGGTTCCGCATCGAGGGTACGACCATCACCGGAACATCGGCGTCCGCCCTGCTCACAGGCGTGCACTGGTATCTGACGCGGGTCGCGGGCGTGAGCACCGGGTGGCCGGGAGACAGCCTGTCACGCCTTCCCGACAAGCTGCCCCAAGCGCCATATATCGTGAAAGAGGCGGTTGTTCAGCACCGGTTCGCGTTGAACGACACCGACGACGGCTATTCGGGGCCGTATCGGGACTGGGCCACCTGGGAGCGGCAGATCGACCTGATGGCCCTGCACGGCATCAACGAGGTGCTCGTCACGGTCGGCATGGAAGAGGTCTATCACCGGACATTCGCCGAATTCGGGTACACCGACGAGCAGCTCCGCGCCTGGATCCCCTCGCCGGGTCACCAGCCCTGGTGGCTGCTGCAGAACATGGCCGCCTTCACCGGGCCGGTCTCGGAGCAGCTCTTCGACCACCGGGTACGGCTGGCCCAGCAGATCGTCACCCGGCTGCGCGAGCTCGACCTCACCCCCGTCATGCCCGGATATTTCGGGACAGTGCCGCCCGGCTTCCCCGGGCGCGTGATCCCGCAGGGCGGCTGGGTCGGCTTCGAGCGTCCCGACTGGCTCGACCCGCGCGACCCGATGTTCGCCCAGGTCGCGGAGGCGTTCTATCGCCACCAGGCCGAGCTGTACGGCGAGACCTCCATGGTCAAGATGGATCTCCTGCACGAGGGCGGCACGCCCGGCGACGTCCCGGTCGCGGAAGCGGATTGAGTAGCGCCCCAGCACATGCTTGCGGCACGACAGGCTGTTCGGCATGCACGTGCAGCCCGCCTCCGAGGCAGACCCGCGAACACCACACCCGTAAGATCGGCGATCTTCAGCACGGCCCAGCCTGGCAGCTGATCACCCAGCGCCACCACCAACTACGGGCCAGAGCCGTTGCTGTTCTTACAGCCCCACCCCGCGGCCCGTTTCTGCCGTATTGGGGTGCCGTTGACCAACATGGCACCAGCCGCCATCGGTCGTTAGGGAGTCGGCGGGTCCACGGCGCGCATGGCGTCGGCGATCCAGGCATAGGGCATGGAGTCATGGTCCTCCTCGGTCGCAGTCCCGTTGATCAGCGCCACCAAGGACAGGTACCGGCCGTGAGCGTCGTCGTAGACAGGGCTCTCGGAGGTGGCTTCCTCTTCGGCGATCTGGCGCATGATGTCGGGTATCTGCCGGTATCCGTCGGCCAGCCGGTTTCGGACTTCGGGGGTGAGCGGCGTGCCGGACAGCGCGGTGGCCGCTTCCATGAAGCGTGTGACGGCCTGCTGAGCCCAGGGGGACCGGGGAGACTCTCCGGCACGGTACGCGGCGAGGAGTTCCTCTACGAGCCGGGCCCCACTCACGTGCATGAAGTCCTGAAACGGCTCGGTCGCCATGACTTGGGTCTCCGGTGTGGACCAGGTGTCTTGCAGGTAGGTGCGGACCGCGTCGCGGAACGCCGGGTTTGACACCAGGTCGGCCAGGTCGATCCACGCCTCGAGCTGGGCGGCCGTGGGGTCCGCAGGCAGGACCGGGCGCATCGTCCGCAACCGGTCGACGAAGCCCTCGGGGACGTCCAGGTCCTCGCCGACGTCGTTCCAGAAATCGTCGATGGTCTGTTCGCGTTCCTCGTCGGTCATCCAGACGAGCTTGTGCATCAGGTCGGCCTGAGCGGTGCCGCCCTGTTTGATCAGGGTCCTGAGCACCGCCCGCCTGGCCCGCAGGGTGCGCTCCTGGCGCTCGACGAACCCCAGGTGCGTGGTGAGCAGGTCGTGCAGGGTCGTGCCGCCTTCGAGCAGGCGGCGAATCTCCTCCAGATCGGTGTCCAGCTCGCGCAGGGTGCGGACGAGTTCCAACCGGGCGATAGCGTGGATGTCGTACATCCGGTGGCCGGCCTCGTTCAGGTCCGTGGGCTCGATCAGCCCGGTGTCGGCGTAGAACCGGACGGCGCTCACGCTCAGGCCGCTGCGGCGCGCGACGTCTCCGATGGGGTACAGCTCGTAGTCGTTCATGGGGCCACTGTGGTACCTCAAGCCGGTTGAGGCGCAAGCCGATTACCATCGATGCCCTGAGTGCCTAATCAGCTTCCCGCTTCTGGCATCTCGGCTCGCGCCGTTGGTTGTTCGACGGCAGGGCGGCCCGTCGCGAGTTCGGGAACCTACTTGTAGGACGCGACGGTGTTCTCCGGCCGGGTGAGCAGGTCCCGGGCTTGCCGGACCTGCTCAGAGGTCATGGCTGGCGGGGCTGCGCGCCGGGCCGCGCGTTCAACATCGAGAAGACCTGCGCCGGCCGGATCGCCTTGCACTTGTCGTAGTGCCTGCGCCACGGCGTGGACTGGTCGAGCCCGAGTCTGCCGCGGTTGATGGCGACGATGCGGTGGCCGGCGGACGAGCCGACGGTTATGGCGGGGTTATGTGGGTGATCGCATGATCTTGAAGTCACCTGCCCCGTCTCGACCGCGAAGGATCGTATGACGAATCACATCTTGCTCGCAGCCGTTTCCTCCCTGGTCATCAGCCTGCTTCCAGGAGGCGTCGCCAGTGCCGCCGCTTCCTCGCAGACGATCATCTGGGCACCGTGCCCCGAGGACACGACCGCCGAATGCGGCACGCTGAAGGTGCCCGTCGACTGGGACACCCCGGGCGGCGCCACTGTCGACATGGCGGTGGCCCGGCGCAAGGCCGCCATCCCGGACGCCCGGGTCGGCTCCTTGGTCGTCAACCCCGGCGGGCCGGGCGGCTCCGGTGTCGACTTCGTGGTGCACGGCAGCAGCTACTTCAGCGCCGAGCTTCGCGGCCGCTTCGACATTGTCGGGTTCGACCCGCGCGGGGTGGGACGCAGCCACCCGGTGATCTGCTCGGCGGCGCTGGTGCGTGAACGTCCACACCCGCCTATCAAGAACCAGACGGACATGGACGCCTGGGTGTCGTTCAACCAGCGACTGCGGGAGGACTGCCGGGCGCGCACCGGACCGCTGTACGACCGCGTGAGCTCGCTGGACGTCGCGCGTGATGTGGAGGCTCTTCGGGCGGCGCTGGGCGACGACAAGCTCACCTATTACGGCGTCTCGCACGGCACCCTGATCGGCCAGGCATACGCCGAGCGCTTCCCCGGCAAGGTCAGGGCGCTCGCGCTCGACTCGAACTTCGACCACAGCATGAACACCGCGAGCTACCTGAACACCACGGCCACCCAGACGGCAGGGGCGTTCGACCAGTTCGTCACCTGGTGTGAGGCAACGGCGTCGTGCGCGCTGAACGGCAAGGACATCCGGGCGTTCTGGAAGAGGCTTCTTGAGCGAGCCGACCGCGGGGAGCTTCACGAGCCGGGTACGCCAGACGTACCCATGGACGCCTTCACGCTGGTGGACACAGCGTTCGCCGGACTTTACAACCCCAACTGGGCGGAACTCGCCCAGATGCTGGCCGCCATCGACAGCGGCAGCCCGGCGATGAGCGCCGCGAAGGACGAGGAGGTGGAGGTCAGTACGCCGGTGTTCTGCCAGGATTTCCACCTGCCGGTCGCCGACTATACGGAGTACGCCTCGCTCCTGCGCCGGCAGGCGCCGCTGGCCAGGGATATGAGGTACAGCCCGCCCGCGCTGAGCCGGATCGCCGGTTGCCTGGGCCAGCCCACGCCCATTCCCAACCCGCAGCACCGCCTGCATGTGGACGCCACCCCGCCCATCCTGCTGGCCTCCTCGCTGAACGACCCCGCCACCGGCTACCTGTGGACGCTCAGCACGGCCAAGCAGATCGGTGCCGAGGCCCGCGTGCTCACGTACGAGGGCTCGGGGCACAGCGTGTACGGCCGGAGCGAGTGCACTATGGGCGCGATCGACCGCTACCTGATCTCGCAGTCGGTCCCGGCCAACGGGGTCCGCTGCCCGGAGGCGCGGCCCTCGATCATGCCCCGAATCCCCTACCGCCTTCTCGACGCGAGCACGCGCGCCGCCGGATGGTGAGCGGACGTGATCACTCGGCCTTGAGCCCGGCCATCGGCTGGTCGCCGCCGTAGGAGCGCAGGGCGAGCTTGTCGGGCTTGCCACCGGGTGTACGGGTCAACCATGAACACCGCGGCCTCCACGACGGCCGGGTGCTCGGTCAGCACGTGCTCGATCGGATGGGAGTACAGGCCAGTCGCCGGTTGGTCCTCGGCCCGGTCGAGCAGGTAGAGGTATCCGTCGAGGTCCAGGCGGCCGACGTCTCCGGTGCGCAGCCAGCCGTCACGCGGTATGACCACGCGATCCTCGTTGTCGAGACGCTCGCGCACCTGTTGCGCCGAGCGCGCCCACACTTCGCCGACGCCGTCGGTGGGCACCTCGCGGCCGTCGCCGTCACGGATGCTCAGCTCGACCCCGGGGGCGGCCGACCCTGTTCGAGGCCAGCCGTGCGGGTGGAACTCGAAGATTCCGGGTTGCGCCGCCCCAGATGTCCATCCAGCGGGCACGTCCGCTCACGGAGGCGGATTTGCGCCGGTTGCTCGCTCCGTCTCCCGCGCCGCGGGACTGAGTGCGCCGGCTCGACCTGCAGCACCGCCACTTCGGAGAGAAGATGCGATTGGGGCATGCCTTCGGCGACTGTGAGGACGACTGCTGGAACGAGCTCACCACTCGCGGTATCAAGACCGAGCGCCGAGCTCGACGCCGACAAGATCCGGTGCCCGGCGCGCGGTCCGGCAGCGTGTAGCGAGGGCGGCGGAAGCCGGTGCCGGTCCGACGCTCCGCCCACGCGTCCGCGTCGCCGGGCCCGTCGTCGGTCCGGACTGCT
Organism: Nonomuraea sp. NPDC051941; assembly: GCF_044593615.1. NCBI lineage: Bacteria > Bacillati > Actinomycetota > Actinomycetes > Streptosporangiales > Streptosporangiaceae > Nonomuraea > Nonomuraea sp. NPDC051941. The sequence continues at coordinate 36,270 of NZ_JBIUCF010000023.1, read as the reverse complement.
GTTACTGGATGGGCACCGCGGTGCCCGAGACCTTGACACGAGAGTCGTCGGAAATGGTCGTACACGTCAAAAGGCTGGGCCGTCCCATGTCGACGCCCTGGTGAATGGTGAGAATGGCATCATCTTTGAGGCGTCCCAGCGTACGTAGGTACCCGGTGAAGGCGGCGGCCGCAGCGCCGGTGGCCGGGTCCTCGACGACGCCGCCAGGAGGGAACGGGTTGCGGGCGTGGAAGACGGTGGGGGATTCGGGCCAGAAGAGGTGGACGGTGGTCCATCCCATGTCGGTCATGTGCTTGCCGAGGGCATCGAAGTCGTAGTCGAGATCAGCCAGGCGACGCCGGCTGGCCGCGGCCAGGACGAGATGGTGGTTGCCGGCGTAGGCGACGTGCGGCGGGTATTCGGGGTCCAGGTCGTCTGCCGGCCAGCCCAGCGCGTCCAGCGCGGCCCGTACCTCTTGCTCGGAGGCTTGGCGGGTGGAGGTGGGCGGACTGGTCAAGGTAGCGGTGAACCCACCGGTCGAATCTGCGGCGATTTCCACCGGGACGGGGCCTGCCTGGGTGGCGAGGTCCACGGTTCCTGGACCGATGTGTTCGCCGAGCGCGACCGAGGCGGCGATCGTCGCGTGGCCGCAGAAGGCGACCTCGGCCAGCGGGCTGAAGTACTGAATCCGGTACTGGCGCTCGTCCGTGGGGTGCAGAAAGGCCGTTTCGGAGTAGCCGAGTTCGGCGGCGATGGCGAGCATCTCCGCGTCTGACAACTCTCGGGCATCCCGGACCACTCCGGCGGGGTTACCGCCCGTGGGAGTGGTGGTGAAAGCGGCATACCTCATTACGTCGGTCATACGGTCATCATTACGTATGCGAGCCCGAATCGAATCGGCGGCTGCACCTCGGCGATGCACTGGTCGAGTCGATCAATGAACCCTTTTCATCCTCACGCGCCCTGCCCGAGGCGGTGGTTTTGAAAGACGGTAATGGCCTTGCACAGGTGGCCGGCTTTGGAAGGGCTACAACGTAGCTTACGGAGGATCTTCCAGCTCTTCAGCTGGGCGTTCGCACGTTCGCCGGGTCCGCGATGGCGAGCGTGAGCGATTGGCCCGCTTCTGCGACTCGGGCTTGTCCTTGCCCTTGTACGGGGTGACGACCGGGCCTTCGGCTCCCTGATGCGCACCCTCCTTGTCCGGCACCGGCGGCTCAACAAGAAGAAGTGAACAGAACCGCCGTCCGCGGGACGCCCTCCAGTTCCACAGGTTGGTCAGCGCTACCCGTCACGCGTTTCGTCCGGCTCTTTCGCCATCTCCAGAGCTCAGGTGCCGAACCAGTGCATCGAGAACCACCAGGTCCTCCCCCGGCTCGATCGTCTGCGGGTTCAGCGCGATCGCGTCGTCGGGTACGCCGGACACCCCGACCGCGATCCGCGGGTCCCCGTCCCACAAAGCCTGCACCAGCCCGTCCCGGGTCCAGCCGCTGGTTGTCAGCAATCGGACAACGGCTCGTCCGTGCGGCTGGCCCGCCTCACTCGGGTACCCGCGCTCGGCGACGACACCCGGCAGTTCGCGCAAGCCGGCAATCCACCGGTCGACCATCTGCTCATAGCCCGCGAGCTGTGCCTCCTCGTCCTGCTCCAGCGTCCACTCGACCGCGGCGTACAGCCCGAGCAGCTCCTCCTTCCCGACCTTCATCCCGCGCCCGATCTGCTGATTCGGCGACGCATGCGCCCGGCACCTGTCGACGATCCACCGCTTCCCCAGCACCAGCCCACTGGACTGCGGTCCGCGCAGCCCTTTCCCACCGCTGAAGATCACGGCATCTGCACCGAGCTCCGTGGTGAATCGCCACAGTGAGGAGACCGGTGGAATCTGGGCCGCCGCATCCACGATCACCGGCACAGCCGGTGGACCGGCGGGGCCAGGCGATCCGGTGAGGTCCGGGGTGCTGGCGAGGGTCAGGCCGCCCGGAGTGCCGGCGGGAGTCGAGCCGTCCGGGGTGTCGGCGGAGGTCGGGCCGGCAGAGGGAAGCTCCCGGGCGGCTCGGATCACGTCCTCGATAGGCAAGGCATCCGCTGCGTAGTGGGCGCCGGCGAACCACAGTACGCAGGCGGGGCGTCGTACCAGGGCGGCTCGGAGCTCCTCGATCGACGGGCCGACTTCTACGATGCGGGCGCCGGTCAGGCGGGCCGCGTAGTCGTAGCCGTTGCATTGGCCGGCGAACATGACGACCTCGGCATCGGCCGGGAACGCCTGCGCGGGCTCACCGACACACGACGCGACCGTGAGGGTGATCGCCGCCGCGGCACCGGACGTCACGCAGGCCGCCTCGTTGCGGGTGAGCGCGGCCAAGCGCTCACCGACGTGGTCGTGGAGTTCGGGCAGGTCGACGAAGTGGGCCGCCCCTTCCGTCATCGCCTTCAGCACCGAAGGCGGCATCAGCGAGCCGCCCAGTGCGGTGAGTGTCGCGGAGGCGTTGATGACGGGCCGGACCCCGAACGGATTGGTCATAGGAGGAACTTCGACATCGGTGGTACGCCGGAGAGTTCGGCCAGCCAGGCATCTAGGAAGTCGTTGTCGGTACCATCGAGGTGGGTCAGCTTGTAGACACTCGCGGCAGGAAGGGCCTCGATCAGTGCGGCACACCAGTCGGGATCGTCGACGGCAAGCAACGTCCGAGCGGTCACCGCGGACGCATGCCGGACCGGATCGAAGTAGGCAAGAGTGTTGTCGACGATCTGCGCCGACGAGCCGGCACGCAGGTGGTCGTTGAGCTCCTCGAGCGGATAGCGGCTCGACTTCAGCCGTGCCTCTGCCGCCCGGTAGAACAGCAACTCCGAGACCCGGACCGCGCTGAACCCGGACCGCCGCGCAGCCGTCAGCACCGCCAGGTCGTTCCCACGCACGGCCACCCGCGCCGGATCGACCTCGTCCAGGCTCATCAGGAACTCCGCGGCCCGCAGGCAGTCCGCCGCGATCCCGCGATAGATGTACGACGCCGGGTCGTCGATGCCCATCGTCAACAATCCCGGGTACGCCGCCGAGAACCCTTCGTCGGCCAGCCGCTGACCACGGTGCACCAGGCCGAACACGACGTACCGGCTCCGATCGTTCGGGTGCGGCGTCTCGTTGACGCTCCCGTAGCGCGGCGTCTGCAGGAGCGCGGGGAACGGCCCGTCACCGGCCGGGATGCTGAGATGACCGAAGACGCGGTACGGCCCGGTGCTGGTGAGCCGCACGGTGTAGCTGGTCGCCTCGTCCGTCGTCCGCGCCGGCACCAGGTCGAGCACGGGCCGAGCGGGGATCGCGGCCAGCTCTTCGTCGACGGCGGACCAGTAGCTGTCGAAGTTCATCGGTTCACGACCCCGGGGTGAGGTGTTCGGCAAGGAAGTCCTCCACGATCCGCATCACGCCCGGCAGCCCGGCGTGATGCGCGCAGTGCGGGTAGGTGTGCAAAGTGGTCTCACACGTCAGCACCCGCCGCAGCGCGAACCCGGTCTCCGGCGGGCACACGTCGTCCTCGAGCCCGAGGTACAGCAGCGTCGGCGCTCGCACCTTCGGTGCGAAGTTGAGCCCGTCGTAGTACGCGACCGTCTCCCGCACCCGGTCGACGTCCTTCGGGTGCACCCGCAAGTACTCGTTGATCTCCTCGTACGGATACGACCGGGTCAGTGTCGGCGCGGTCATGATCCCGCACAGGTACGGCGCTCCCGCCGCGACGCACCGGATCACGTCCGGCATGAGCGCGGCCGTCGAGATCCCGAGGCCACCGCCCTGACTCGACCCCTGCAGTCCGATCCGCAGATTGTCGACTTCCGGACGATCGAGCAGCACCTCGACCGCCCGCACCACGTCCAGATAGAACCCGCGATACCCGTACGTGTTGTGGTCGACGATGTTGTGCGTCAGCAAGCCCGGGTAGCCCGGGTTGAACACGTCGTTCGACCGCAGCTTTCCGCGCGGCGCCACCGCGAGCGCGGCGTACCCGAGCTCGGACCATTCCTTCGGGATCGTCGGCTCGGAGATGTAGCCGGGGATCGTCACCAACGCCGGATGCGGGGCCGGCCGATCGCGCGGGACGGTGTACCAGCCTGCGATCCGCAGGCCGCCATAGCTGGTGTAGCGCAGATCGTAGACGATCACCTTGTCCGTGGACAGCGACGGCATTTCGGTGAGGACCGGGTCCAGCGGGTACGACGCGCAGTCCGCAAGGCCGGCCGCCCAGAAGTCGTCGAAGTCGTCCGGCAGCTCGACCTCGATGATCGCGTTCTCGGGGTCTCTCAAAAGCGTTCTCCTCGATGGGGGCGGTGTCTAGACTCGCTGCGGCGCGTGCAGCGCGGTGCCGTCGGAGGCCTTGAACAGATGCAGGCGGTCCTGGTTGAAGCCGACGTACACCGTGCTGTCATGACCCAGCCGGAACGGCACCGGGACGCGGGCCTTCAGCAGCTCGCCGCCGATCCGGACCGTGACGAGCACATCCGGACCGAGCGGCTCGGACACGAACACCTTCCCGGGCTGGTAGCCCGCGACCGGAGTCGGCGACAACGTCACGTCCTCCGGCCGGACGCCCAGGACGACGGCCGGGTCGTCCGGCGAAACGTCGTACCGGCCCAGCTCCTGGCTCAACGCGCCGCTGCGGAAGGTCCGGACGCCGTCGACGTCGGCCAGCTCACCGGTGACGAAGTTCATCGGCGGCGAGCCCATGAACGCCGCGACGAAACGGTTCGCCGGGCGTTCGTAGATCTCCGCCGGCGTCGCGCACTGCTGGACGACGCCGTCGCGCATCACCGCGATCCGGTCCGACATCGTCATCGCCTCGACCTGGTCGTGGGTGACGTAGATGAACGTCCGCGCGACGTCCACGTGCAGCCGCTTGATCTCCGCGCGCATCAGCACCCGGAGCTGCGCGTCCAGGTTGGACAACGGCTCGTCGAGCAGATACGCACCGGCGTCCCGCACGATCGCGCGACCGAGCGCGACGCGTTGCCGTTGGCCACCGGACAGCTCGCGCGGCTTGCGATCCAGCAGGTCCTCGATGTCCAGCGTCCGGGCCGCCTGCAGCACCTGCTCGGCGATCGTCGCCTTGGGCACCCGCATCATCTTCAGCGCGAACCCGATGTTCTGCCGGACCGTCTTGTGCGGGTAGAGCGCGTAGCTCTGGAACACCATCGCGACGTCGCGCTTGTTGGCCGGCAGCCAGCTGACCGGCTTGCCGTCAAAGAAGATGTTGCCCTCGGAGGCCCGTTCCAGGCCGCAGATCATTCGCAGGGTTGTCGACTTTCCACAACCGGACGGGCCGACCAGGGTGAGGAACTCCCGATCCTCGATGGTCAGATTCAGGTCCTTCACCGCGATCTTGCCGCCGAACGACTTGGTGACGCCTTCGAGTCGAACCTCTGCCATCTGTCAGCCCTTCACGGATCCGGCGGCCATGCCCTGGACCAGCTTGCGCTGGAAGAGCAGGGCCAGTACCAGGGGTGGGACGACCGCGAGCACGCCGGCCGCGGCCATCACGGTGAACTGGGTGTTGAAGTCGGTGGCGAAGTTCGCCGCCACCACCGGGATCGTCTTCGCCGCCTTCGTGCTGGTCAGGAACAACGCGAACATGAACTCGTTCCACGCGGTCATGAACGCGAACACCGCGGCCGCGACCAGCCCCGGCGCCGCGACCGGCAGGAACACCGACCACATGGCCCGGAACCAGCCGCACCGATCCACCCGGGCCGCCTCCTCGAGCTCACGCGGCACCGAGCGGAAGAAGTCCTTCAGGATCCAGATCGTGATCGGCAGTGCGAACGTCGTGTACGAAAGGATCAGCGCCAGGTAGGTGTCCAGCAGCCCGAACGTCCGCATCAGCAGGTAGAACGGGATGATGATCGCGATCCCCGGCACCATCCGGGTGAGCAGGTAGAGCACCAGCAGCACCTGACTGCCGCGGAACTTCAGCCGCGAGAACGAGTACGCCGCGAACGTGGCCAGCACGAGATTCAGGATCGCCGTCGAGGTGGCGACGATCAGACTGTTCCGCAAGGAGTACGGCGTCTCGTCGATCGCCCGGCCGCCGACGAGTTGCTGGGCCTCACTCGGATGAAGGAAACCGAGATAGTTCTCCAATGTCGGGTTGACCGGAATCCAGTGCGGCGGAACGGAGATCGCATCCACCTCGTGCATGAAGCTCATCGCGACAATCCAGTAGAACGGCAACACCAGATACAGCGCGAACGCGACCGCCAGCACGTACAGGACGATCTTCTTCCAGGGGATCCGGTAGCGCAGGGGAACCTTCACCACGGTGCTCATACCTCGAAGTTCCCCTTTCGGTAGAGCAGGCCGATGTAGCCGACCGAGATCAAGAGGGTGATCGCGGTGATCACCCAGGCGTAGGCGCTGCCCAGGCCGAAGTCGGTGAAGGTCAGGACGGTCTGCACGTCGAGCAGGGCGATGGTGGTGGTGGCGTCACCCGGTCCGCCACCGGTCAGTACGTAGATGGTGTCGAAGGCGCGGAACGCGTTCATCGTCTCGAGAATCAGCACGATCAGCAGCGGGTGCAGCAACCACGGCAACGTCACCTGGACGAACCGCTGCACCGCACCCGCTCGGTCGACGGTGGCGGCGTCGTACAGCTCCGAGGGGATTGTTGACAGTCCGGCGAGCAGGATGATGACCGAGAACGGGAGCGTGTTCCACACCTGGGCCAGTGCGGTGAACAGGAACGCGCCGGTCCCGGACGTCAACCAGGCGTGATAGTCGTCGATCAGCCCGAGCTGCGTCAGCAGACCGTTCAGGGCTCCGGTCTTCGCGTCGAAGATGGTCCGCCACATCAGGCCGTTCACCACCCCCGGCATCGCCCAGGGCAGCAAAGCCAGGCTGAGCAACAGACCGCGGCCGCGGAACCGCTCGTTCAGCACCAGCGCCAGGATCAGCGCGAGTACGACGGTCAGCCCGAGCACCACGAGGACGAACAGGGCCGACACCTTCAGCGCGGACAGGAAGGCCTGATCGCTGAGCAGGGCCTCGTAGTTGTCGAAGCCGATGAACTGCTTCGCCCGCGGGCGCTTCAGGTTGTTCCGTTGCAGGCTGACCCAGAACGAGTACGCGATCGGGTAGGCGACCAGCAGAGCGATCACGATCATGGCCGGCGCGTTCAGCGCCCAGGCCTTGGCGTTGTCGCCCAGCGGCCGGCGTTCGGCGAGGCCGGCCATCCTCACTTGTACTTCTTCTTCAGCGTGTCAACGGTCTGCGCCAAGCTCGCCACCGCCGCGGCCGGCTGCGTCTGGTTGCTCAGCACGCCCTGCACGACCTTGTGCAGCTCGATTTCGAACTCGGTGTACCACGGCACGCCGAGCACGTTGCGCGGCTTGGCGATCTCGCCCAGGTGGGCGTAGATCGCCGGGTCGGCGAACTTCTTCAGCGATGCGGTGACCTCCGGGTCGGTCGCCATCGACTTGTAGGCGAACCCGAGGCCACGCTGCAGGAACCAGAACTTCGCGGTGTAAGGCTTCTTGTCCGCGTCGAGTCCACCCAGGTAGGTGAGCAGCTTGAACGCGTTGTCCTTCACCTCGGTGTCCTTGGCCAGCGCATAGAGCCGGGTGTTGCTGACCGTCCCGTGCACCTGACCATCGAGGCTCGGTATCAGCGCCATCCGGATCTTGCCCGCGGCCTTGGACTTGGTCGCGTCGTTGTAGTCGCGGCTCGCGTACCGCGCGCCGATCGTGTACGCGTACCGGCTCGCCTTCATCGCGTTGTCGATCGGGACCGCCAGCAGCTGCAGGCAAGCCGGGTCGATGACCTTCGACTTGTTCGCCGCCTGCTGCAGCCAGGCGAAGACGTCCTTCACCACGGTGTCGGTGGTGTTCATGATCGGCGCCTGCTGGTCGTCGAACATGTTGCCGCCGCTGCCGAAGACCAGCGCCCACACCCAGGACCACCAGGTGTCGGACAGTTGCGCCGGAACGCCGATGGGGTACTGCAGGAGGCCGGCGTTCTTGATCTTGATCGCCTGCGCTTCCAGTTCCTCCAAGCTGGCAGGGGGTTTCTTGATCCCGGCCTTGGCAAGGATGTCGGTGTTGTAGGTCAGGCAGTTGGAGTCCGTGTAGTACGGCAGGCCGTAGCGCTTGCCCTGGTACGTCATCGCGGCCGCGTTGCCCGGGTAGATCGCGTCGTACACCTCGTCGACGCCGGCCATGCCGTCGAGCGGCTGCAGGTAGTCCCCCTCGACCCAGGCCGCGAGGGAATCGTCGTACACGTAAAGGGCGTCGGGGCCGCCGCCGCCGGTGAACTCGGCGACTACCTTCTGCACGTACTGCGCACTCGTGATCGGGGTGTAGTTGACCTTGATGTTGCTGGTCTTGGTGAAGTTGTCGAGGTTCTGCTGGACGAGTGCGGCCTCGTAGTCCCAGCCCTCGAACTTCACGCTGCCGTCGCCGGAGCCTCCGGACTTGTCGTTGGAGCAGGCGGACAGCAGGGGCGATGCGGCGGGCAGGGCCAGGCCGAGGCCTGCGTACTTCAGGATCTGGCGGCGGTTGAACTCCATGACTGTCCCTTCAACGCGGGGGGCGCAGTAGTGCTTGGGCGATGCGTAGGCGGTACAGACGCGTCGGGCGTCCTTTCGGATGGTGCTGAGCAGTGCCTTCGACGCTCACCAGGCCCCCAGCGTCGAGTGTCCGGATCAGTCGGCGCCCGCTCTGATCCGTGATGCCGAGATGGTCGGCGAGCTCACCGGGCGAGATCGCGCGACCTTCCAGTTCGTGGTCCAGTGCCGCCAACCGGGAGACGGTCGCGGCACTGAGGCCGACGGACTTCGCGAGCTGTTCGATGTCGTCGCCGTGCTCGCGGTACGAGTAGCTGAGCGCCGCCCGGACCGGACCCATCGGGCCGATGATCACGCCGCTGTCCTCGATCAGGTAGCCGCATGGCCCGCTCTCCCGCTCGGCCCGGGCGGCCGCTTCTTCGGCCAGGGCCACACAGTTGCGGGCGGACGCTCCGACACCGAACCCGGCCGAGACCTGCGCACCGAGCGCCGCGGCCGCCTCGGCGAGCGCGGGCACGGCGACCCAGTTGCGGGTGATGCGCTCGAACAGGGACTTGTGGGCGAAGACGATGACACCGCGCCGGCCGCGGTCCTCGATCCACGCGCCGGCGAACTCGGGGGTGTTGAGCAACAGATTCATCAGGCCGATCCGGGCCCGTTCCTCGTCCTGCGAATGCGAGATCAGGAAGACTCCGGCGGCGAAGCGTTGTGCGCTGGCTCGCTCGGACTCGATCCGGAGCGCGAGCTCGTGCAGTTCGGTCCGGATCGTCGCCGGCACCGGCATGCCGCTCATGATCGGGATCTCGCCGGACAGTTGCTCGCGGACGTCGGCGCGGACGCTGATCACGTAGCTGCGGTCGCCGAACCGGTGGTAGGCGGAACGGTGGAACTCGACGATGTCCTCCACGGATTGGGTGGGGGCATACGGCAGGCAGTCGATGGCGTCGGCGTCGAGTTCGAGCGCGGTGGCGACCGCCTCGACCGCCTCGGCGGGAAAGGTGTCGATGCTGACCGGGGTGCGACCCCAGCCCCGATCCTGGGCGCGATAGAGCGCGAGGGTCAGGTCGAGCGCCGACGAGCGGATCACACCGACCGGGAGGCCGGGTGGGAGGAGTTCGCGGCTGGCCGTGTACGGGACCGGGCCGGCCAGGAAGCCGTCGAGCCGGGTCGTGCTCAGGAACTCGGCGACCTTGGCGCGGATCTCGTCCTCGTGGTCGTAGCTGACCCACTCCAGGTCGACCCCACCGAGCGTGTTCGCGGCTTCCCAGAACAACTCCCTGTGCGTCGAGTGGGTCACCACTCCGATCACAATCGCCACGACGCCCCTTTGCGAACTAGGTTCGAAAATGACTCGTAAGTCCGATGCCGACCAAACTCCCCCGTCCCGGGGTCCAGGTCAAGGGATCAGCCCAAAGAAATTCCCCGGTAACAAGCTGGCCGCCGAGGGCCAGCGGTGTACCGAAGGACGGGTGGTGGTCGGGTCAACGGGGACCGATGGGAGACTTCAGGCGGCGAGCGGGGTCCTGAGGATCTTGGTGGGTGGGTCGGTATGAGCTGGCCCGTCCGCTGGTCGCGGTGGTTCAGGCGAGTCCTCACTTGATGAGGCGGCGGAGGTCAAGGGCGGCGGCGCGGCGGTGGAGCCGGCGGTCGTCGGCTTGGGTGCGGGCGGACGGTCGCCACTCGGCTGGTCTTGGCGGTGGTGCAGCCGAGGACGGCGGGCTTGAGCGCGGGCGGTTTGCTCAGCAACCGGTGTCCGGCGTCGGTGAGGGTGGCGCGCAGTTCGGCGGCGTAGGCGGCATCGGCCAGAATCTGCAGCGGCCCGCGCTCGTGGTCGAGCAGGTCGGAGGCGACGGCGGCGTGGCGGGCCTCGGGATCGACGGCGGAGACGATCCGACCGGGTGGGGTGCAGCGGGCGATCCGCCACCGTCCACCGGTGCCATCGGAGCCGTCGGCCACTTCGACGTCCTGGCCGGCGATCAGGGCCGGCAGGCCGACCGCGTGCTCGGCCGGCTCGTCCAGGTCCTGGCCGGTCAGGCGGTCCAGCAGGGTGAGCGTCGGCGACCAGCCCGCTCACCAGGGTGGCCTTGGCCTCCTCATCGTCCCAGGCGGGCTTCGGCTTGCCAGGGTCGGCATAGTCGTGGGCATGCCAGTGCGCCGCGACGAGCGCGGCGGCCCCAGGTACCTGGCGGGCCACCCGGCGGATCGCGGCGATCAGCTGGGTGATGGTGCAGGGCTCGAATGTTCGAGCCCTGCACGTTCATACCAAGATCCCGCGCGATCAGGTTCGCTGCGGGCCATTCGCTCAGCTGCCGGCGGCCGCCTTCTTGATCAGCTCGGCGACGGCCTCCGGCCGGGAGATGTAGATGGCGTGGCTGCCGTCGACTTCGATCACCGTGGCACCCGCACGCTCGGCCATCGCCCGCTGAGCCGGCGGCGGGATCGTCTGGTCACCGGTGGCCACGAGGTACCAGCTGGGCTTGGAGCGCCAGGCAGGTTCGGTGACGGCGCCGCCGACCGCGCCGACGGCCCACGGCACCTGCGAGTCGGCCATGAACGCGGCCTGCTCCGCGGGCAGGTCACCCGCGAAGGCGCCGTGGAACTTGTCCCGATCGAGAACGAGGAACCCGTCGCCCAGGGGCACGATCGGCGGCGCCGGCGCGCCCGGCGGCGGGTCGGCGATGAGCGTCTGCACGGATTCCCCCTTGTCGGGCGCGAACGCGGCGACATAGACAAGTGCCGCAACTCGCGAGTGGGTGCCGGCCTCACTGATGACCGAGCCGCCGTAGGAATGCCCGACGAGCACGGTCGGGCCGTCCTGACGGTCCAAGATCTGCCGGACGGCCTCGGCGTCGCCCTCCAGCGTCAGCGTGGGGTTCTGGACAACGCTGACCCGGTAGCCGTCCCGCTTGAGCAGGTCGTACACCGCCTGCCAGCCCGATCCATCGACGAAAGCGCCGTGCACGAGCACGACGTTGACCGCGGTGGGCCTCATGACGCATCCTCCTTGCTTACCTGTGCGATGCAGACCTGGCTGGACTTCGACGTCAAGCGTCGGTCAGGTGCATCGCCTCGTCACTCACGCCCGAAGCGTATGAGTGCGTACTGCATAGGCACTGACCAGAAACTGACCCCAGCGCACGGCCCCTTTCCTTACACCCGCGTGGCCTCGGGCGGTGGGGCGCTGGAAGAAGTACCGGCCCGGCCCTCAGACACCTGCTACCACCGCGGCGCCCAGCCCCAGCAGGACGACGCCGGTGGTCACGCTGAGTCCCCGCAGGACGGTCGGCTGCGACACCAGGGCTCGCCCTCGGCTGACGGCCCAGGTGAACACCATGTACCAGGAGGCGCTGACGAGCGCCCACAGGGCTCCTAGTGCGACGGTTGACAGGAACACCGGGCCTTCCGCGGTCACGAACTGGGGCAGCACCGAGACGGCGAACACGCCCGCCTTGGGGTTGCCGAGGTTGGTGATCAGGCCGGTGAGATATCCGCCCGCGAAGCCGGTGCTGCGCCCGCCCTCGCGGGGCGGGCGGGTGGAGACGGTGGTGAGCGCGGTCCGTAGCGTCTTCACCCCGAGGATCATCAGCACGATGCCGCCTGCGATCCGGAGCACCGCGTACGCGGTGGGGCTGGCCAGCAGGACGGCGGACAGCCCGGCCGCGGCCGCCGTGGACCACAGCAGGAAGCCGCTGGCATTGCCCGCGAGCGTGCCTCGGAGCGTACGTTGGCCGCCTTCCAGAACCTGCCGGATCATCAGGGCTTGACTCGCGCCTGGCAGCATCGCCAGCAGCAAGGTGGTGGCGATGAAGACGGGCACATGCGTGGGCATGGGAAAAGAACCCCTTCCGGGGATTGCGACCGATGGGTGTACCACCAGGCTTCCTGTCTCACGCCCCTAAGAGAAGTTAAAAGAGAAGGGTGCAGCGTTAGGATTAGTGAATGCTGGTGGATCCGGGACAGCTGCGGCTTCTCGCGTTGATCGAGCGGCACGGCTCCCTGACGGCGGCGGCTCACGCACTCCGACTCACGCCCGCGGCGGTCACCCAGCAGGTGGCCAAGGCCGAGCGCGACTGGCAGGTGCCCCTGGTCATCCGTGGTCCTCGCGGAGCAACGCTCACCACGGCCGGTGCGCTGCTCGCCTCCCACGGTCGAACTGTGGAGGAGGCATCGGACAGGGCCGAGGCGGAACTGGCCGCGCTGCTCGGCCACCTCTCGCTCCGTCTGCGGATCGGGACGTTCCAGGCGGCTGCCCTGCACCTGCTGCCACCCGCCCTGACGGCCCTGCGGCACCGCCATCCGGACGCCGACGTCTCGGTCGTAGACGTGGTGTCCGGACGCGGAGCGGACGAGATCAGCGCGGGGCGCCTGGACCTCGCCATCGTCGCGTCCTGGGGCACACCGCTCGCTCCGCCCCCACACCTACGGGCACACTCGCTCCTGTTGGACCCGATGGTCGTGGTTCTTCCCGATGACCACCCACTGGCCACCGGGCAGCCCGCGGACACCGAACTTCACCTGGAACAACTGCGCGACGAATCGTGGGTTTCCATCCTGGCCGGCCATGCCGCCCGCGAACAGTTCCACGACGCTGCCCGCGAGGCCGGCTTCACTCCCACCGTGCGGTTCGAGACCGAGTCCTACGACGTCGCCCAGGCCCTCGTCGGCACAGGCATCGCAGTGGCCCTGGTCTCGCGCCTGGCCCTGACCCATGCGCCTGGCACCACCCATCGCGAACTGGCCCACCCCAGGCCCAACCGCCGGCTCTACGCCGTGACCAAAACCGACGCCGGCCTCACACCACTCGCAGACATGCTCATCGACCTCCTACGTGATGTCGCCCGCGACATCACCGCCACCTGGGAGGCTCCCCTGCAAGAAAGGCAACGCTCATCGAACTCACCGCACGGAGCCTGAAAAGCCCCCGGTTGTGAATCGGAGCGGCCGGCCCCGCTCCGACCGACCATCGACGCCGGCAGCCGGCTCGGCTGTACCCGTTGGCGGGTCAGTGCGCGAGCACGTCCGGGAAGCCGAACGTCGCGGCCAGCGCGGGGTCGTGGAACTTGATCACGCGGGAGATGCCGGTGGCGGTGGGGGCCAGCACCACGACGCCGTCGGCTCGGAGAACGCCGTCCGCATCCCGGTGGTACACGATGGCGGCGGGTTGGCCGTTGGCGGTGGTCGCGCTCATCCGCCAGCCGCCCGGTGTGCCCAGCACGTACGCGTCGAGCATGTGGATGCACCTCGCCCGGCCCGCCTGCCATTCGCGGAATGGCGTCGCCTCCAGCGTGGCGTCCGTGCGCAGCACCTGTTCCAGCAGGCCGGCATCGGAGCGCTCGAAGGCCGCGATGTAGCCGTCGAGCAGCGCGCGTGCCCGTGGGTCGGTCGGTTCGAGCAGTTCCGCGGGCTCCGGCTTCAATTCGTCCAGCCGGGCACGGGCGCGCTGCAGCCCGCTCTTGACCGCCGCCGTGGTGGTGTCGAGGATCTCCGCGGTCTCGGCCGCCGAGAACGCCAGCACCTCGCGCAGGATGAGGATCGCACGTTGGCGGGCGGGCAGGTACTGCAGGCTCACGATGAGCGCCAGCCGCAGCGACTCGCGTTCGACCACCACCGCAGCCGGATCGTCGGCGGGCGGGGCGATCCATGCGTCCGGCAGCGGTTCCAGCCACGAGACCTCGCCCGGCGCGATGGGACTCGGCGGGCGATCGGGTCCGTCGTACGAGCCTGTCAGGCCTGAGGGCAGCACCCGGATCGGGCGCGGCTTCAACGCTGTCAGGCAGACGTTGGTGGCGATCTTGTAGAGCCAGGACCGAATCGACGCCCGGCCCTCGAATCCGGAGTAGGACCGCCACGCCCGCAGATAGCTCTCCTGCACCAAGTCCTCGGCGTCGTGTGCCGAGCCGACCATGCGGTAGCAGTGCGCCAACAGCTCCCGGCGGAACCGCTCGGTCTCGGTGGTGAACCGGTCTCGATTCGGTGCCACCCGCAGATGCGATGTCACGCCGCGAGCCTAGTGCTGCCACACATCCGAGCGTGGTCCACGTGGCGATGCCTCCGACGACGCCAGGCCCCGCCTCGGCCACCATCGACGACGCGGGTACTCTCCCGGAAAGGCGGCATCTGCGATCAGACCTCGTCGAGCTGCAGGATCATGCCGCGGAAGGTCGCGTGTGGGGCCAGGTTCGCCACGGCATCCTCGGCGGTGCGCCGGCCGATCTCGGACCCGAGCGCGGCTTCCAGCGCAGCCATGTCGTCCCAGTCCAGCATCACGACCATGTAGCACGGCTCTCCGATCACGGCTGCCGGCTCATGACTGCGCGTGTAACGGCGCAGGCCCGGATACTGTTTCGCCAAGGGGATGTGGACATCGGTGTAGTGACGTTCGAATGCTTCGACGTCGGATGGGGTGTCGTACATCACGACGAATCGCGCCAGCTGCTTGGCGGCCGGGTCCACGGTTGCAGTCATCTGTTCAACTCCTGTCATGGGAACCTCCGGTGTGCGGCGTCACCGGCTCAGTACAAAGGGGCTTTCTCAGGGCAACAGGGCCAGTTTGCCGACGGTGGCCCTGGCTTCCAGTTCCGTCAGCGCCTTCGGGCCGTCGGCCAGTTCGTACACGGTGGGCAGGCTGGGGGCGAGCACGCCGGCCGCGATCAGCGCGGACAGCTCACCCATGAGCTCACCGAAGATCTGCGGCGCGGCCTGGATCAGCACGCCGATATTGAGGCCGATGACGTGGACCTGGTGCTTGTACACCAGCTCCCAGTTGGTGATCGGGGCTTCGCCGCCTGCCGCGCCGTAGACGACGACCCGGCCGGTGACCCGCTTGGCCGCGGCCAGGCTGGCGGCGAAGGTGACGCCGTCGGCCGACTCCAGGACCACATCGACGCCGGAACCGCCGGTCAGCTCCGTCACCTCGGCGGCGAGGTCGCCGCCGAGAGAGTCCAGAACGTGGTCGGCTCCCAGTGCCAGCACCGTCTCGTGCTTGCCCGGCGAGGCGGTGGCGATGACCGTCGCACCGTAGTGCTTGGCCATTCTCACCGCGGCCTGGCCGGTCCCGCCCGCCGCGGCGTGGATCAGCACAACGTGCCCGGCAGCGATGCCGCCCAGAGGCTTGAGCGCGGCCAGCGCGGTGGGCCAGTTCACGACCAGGCCCAGCGCCTGCTGCTCCGTCCAGCCCGAAGGCACCGGCACCGCCGCAGCCGCGGGCAGGACCATGTACTCCGCGAAAGCGCCGTCTCCGACGCCGACGACACGGGCCCCCGGTTGCGGGCCGGTCACCGCCTCACCCACCGCGACGACCTCACCTGCGGCCTCGAAACCCGCCAGGTACGGTGGCCGCGGGCCGTCCAGGAACGTGCCGTGGGCCTTCGAGATGTCGGCGAAGTTGACCCCGGCGGCGGTGACGCGGATCAGGACCTCGCCCTGGCCGGGGCTCGGCACCGGCGCGTCGGTGATCAGACGCATGTCCTGCGGGCCGTTGAGGGACGTCTGCTGCAGCGCGCGCATGGTCGCGGGAATGCTCATTGGCGATCAGGCCTTCTGTCTCGGCGTACATGAGAGAGACCGACCGGCCCGTTGCGCGGGCCGCGCCTCTCACCATGTAGACCCCGGCCACCACAAAAAGGAATCGACCTCTTCGTCTGCCGGTGCGTGGCCGCGAACCTGCGCCGCGCTCCCTTTCACCATGGCTGAGGGTAAACCGCTGGTCCGGCCGACGCGTGATCATTAACATCGTCGGGCGTGGCACCAGAGATTCTCCCGGGCGGGACGGCGGCCGCCGACGGGGACAAGGCTGAGGCCTCCGAGCACGGTCGTATCGCCGACGAGATGCTGGACCGGTGGGGTGGGCTGGCCTCCGGGCTGCCGCTGCTGGGCGCCGCCTCGGACGAGGAGGACGAGTACGGTTTGCGGCATCTGGTTCGGCATCTGGCCGCGGCGGGTCGTGACGAGGACGTGCACCGCCTGCTGGCCTGCGAGCGTCCCGCTCCGGGACGGGCCGGCGCGGTGAACACGTGGTTCGACGCCCGCGACCGCATCGGCCAGGCCGAGGACTACCTCGCCGACCTGGAGCTCGCGCGGCGGCTGGCCCGCAAAGCCACCGACGTCGCCATCGCCGCCGGTCGGACGGCCCCCTCGCTCGGGTTGGAGATGCGTTACGCATTGATGGCGGTCTGCGCGCGGTTCACGGGGACCCGAACCTACGACGTGCTGCCCCCGATGCTGGTCGAAGCCGGGATCTGGGACGTCACGCGGGCGCTGACCGCCGCGCGGCGCGAAGACGGTCACGAGCGGCGCGCCGGGTACCTGTCCGCGCTGCTGCCTCACCTGCCGGCCAAGGAGCGGCAGCGGGTGCTGCACGAACTGCTCCACCCGGGATTCCCGAACGTGCTCCGCGAGGTGTGGCCGCAACTGAAGGCGGATGAGTTCGCCCACGTACTGACCGTCCTGGAGAACGACGACCCGTGGTACGTGAGTCATCAGCTGGAGGAGCTCACCCCGCACCTGCCGCCCGAGCTGCTGGGACGGGCGGTCGCGCTGGCCGTGGCGCTGCCCCTGGACCATCGCCGTGACCAGGCCCTGGCGGCGCTGGCTCCGCACCTTCCGCCCGCGCTGGCGCGTGCGGCCCTGCCCGCCGCGATGGAGCTGGCGGACGGACGCGACCGGGCCCGCGTGCTGTCCGAGCTGATCCCGCGGCTCCCGGACCAGGACCGGCCGGAGACGCTGACCGCGCTGCGCGCCGCCGTCGCCGCGATCGATCCTCAGGCCGAGGTGAGGCTGTGGCGCCGGGGCGAACTGCTGGCCCTGCTGCCCGCGGCGAAACGCCCGGCGGCGCTGGCCGACCTCCCGACCGACTCGTGGGACCGCGCCGAGCTCCTGATGCACGCGGCCGAGCGCGTACCCGTGCGGGAACGCGCCCCACTGTCGGCCGCCGCGCTGACGGCGGCGCGCGACATCGCCG
This sequence comes from Nonomuraea sp. NPDC051941, assembly GCF_044593615.1. Lineage (NCBI taxonomy): Bacteria > Bacillati > Actinomycetota > Actinomycetes > Streptosporangiales > Streptosporangiaceae > Nonomuraea > Nonomuraea sp. NPDC051941. The sequence continues at coordinate 18,795 of NZ_JBIUCF010000023.1, read as the reverse complement.
ATCCGCTGGTCCGAGCCCGCGTCCTGATCCAGCTCGCCGAACTGCTTCCCCTCGAAGAGCAGGCCGCCGCGCTCGCCGAGGCACACACGGCGTCGCGCGAGATCACCGAACCGCCCTACGGCGCGTGGGTGCTCACCGAAATGCTCGAACCGCTGCCTGCCCACCAACGGCACGCCGTGCTGGCCGAGGCGCTGACGATCACACGGTCGCTGCCCGCCTACGACGTCGACGACGGCCGAAGAGACTGGGACGACCGCGCGCGGCTTCTCATGGAGATCTCCACCTGGCTGTCCCCCGACGAGGCCGAGGAGGTGCTCGCCGAGGCTCTCGACCTGATTCGCGCGGTCGACGACGAGGACCAGAGATTCCACGGCCTCCTCGCCATCGCCGAACTCCTGACCGGACGACGGCGCCACGCTGCCATGGCCGAGGCGCTGGACATCCGGCTCGGGGACGTCGGTTACGAGAACTACTTCCACGGTCAGCTTGCGCGAATGGCACCACTCCTGCCTGAGGACCTCATGGTCAGAGCACTGAACGAGCTCCATGGACTGAACCGCCCGGGATACCTGGGCCGCACCCTGCTCGGTGTCGCCGAGCACCTGTCAGGCCTCGCGGTCGACCGCGGTCTGGACATCGCCCGCAAGCTCACCGAACGCCCCCATTACCAGGCTGCCGCGCTCGCTGCCCTCGCCGACCGGCTGCCCTCCGCCGAACGCCGCGCGGTCCTGCGCGAGGCCGAGGCCATGGCCCGCAAGAATCGGCAGGGCATGATCCACGTCGCGCGCCGCGTCCCGATCGGACGCCGTGCCGCGCTGCTCGCCGAGGAATTGTCTTTCCGCCAACGCGGCTTCCGGGCCGACCAAGACGAGGCGCTGGCCTCCCTCCCCGATGAGGCGGCCCGTCCGGTCCCGTTCGCTTATGTCCCGGTGCCGGTTCTGGACCGCAGATGGGACGAGGACGGGCAGATCCTGCTGCGCCGGGCTCAGCGCGCATGGCGGCGCGGCGCGGGCCGCACCGTGGTGATCGGGATCGTCCGTACGGCGCTCGAGAAGTACGGCCACCAGGATCCCCCGGGCTCGGCCGCCCTGACGAGCGCCGCCCGGGACCTCGGCGGCCCCCTGGCCGAATGCGAGTATCGAAGAGCCGTGCACGACATCTATCGCTGGTGGTCTTAGGGTCCGTGGCGGCTTCAGCGAGAACCAGCCCCCGCGCCACGGACAGTCTCGAGGCGACCGTAACTTGGAGCGACGCCCCAGGCGTTGATGCAGGGGCCGTCACTTACCGTTGGACGGGAGTTGCCAAGGCCATTGGCGCTCGCCGTCGGGGTGGACGAGCTTCCCGGAAGCGAATACCGCATACTGCGCCCTCCATCCGTAACGGTAGTCCGGGTCATCGGCAAACGGCAGCGCCAGGGACCTGACCTGCAGGCACGGCCATGCTTCGACGCTGATGTCGTGGTAGCCGCCCCATGCGTCGAGCTGGTGTGCACGGCCGTGCCACTTCGTGATCGTCCCATGGTCTTGTGGTGAGTCGGGCTAACCTGACCGCCGCGCAACGGGCGGTGCCGGAGCCGTTGCCGCCGGTGTGCGGACTGTTCCGCCGCCGGCAGCGGGGCGCGCAAGAACGTCTGCCAGGAGGTGTCGACGCTTCGGCCGGACGATCTGACGCCGCAGCACCGCTACCTCATGCCGTCCGCGTGCCCAAGCTGGTCTGCGGGGCGCGCGTGGAGATGCGGGAGGAGCATCGGCGGCGTCTGATTCACCCTGTTCAAACGGCCTGGCCACCGGTCGGTACTTGCTAGGCGAAGGGCTCCACTTCGCCCTCCGACCAGGACCGGCGGCGGCTGCGCTGCCACGCCTGGTAGACCGGCATCGCCTCCGCCTGCTCCCGGTACGCCGCGGCGAGCACGTCACGGATACCCGGTACGTGCTCGGCGACCGGCGAGCCCGCCGACCACAGGAGCCGCTCCCGTACCCACATCGGGTCGCCGGCCAGTGGCCTGACCACCACGTTCTCGCGCTCGGCCGTGATCGCCCTGCACAGGGACACTCCGTGCCCCTGGCTGATCAGGGAGAACACCAGGCTGGCGTCGGTGCGCTGGATGCGCCGCGGCACGAACCCCGCGCGGCGGCAGGTGTCCCGGAACATCGCCCGCATCCTGACGTCCTTGCCGACACCCGGCAGCCAGCGCTCGCCGGCCAGCGCGGCCAGCGGCACCTCGGGTTCGGCCGCGAGCGGGTGGTCCTTCGACAGGACGACGAAGACGGGCTCGACGCCCAGTACCGCTTCGCTCAGCCCTTCGGGCACCGGCAGCTCGTAGCCCGGATAGTCGACGCTCAGCCCGATCTCCAGCCGGGATTCGGCGAGCAGTTCGACCAGTTCCTCGTCCGCGTCGCTCACGTGCAGGGACACCTCGGCCTCCGGCAGCAACCGGCGGCTGACCGTCATCAGGCCGGCGGCCATCGGCCCGGCCGTGGCGCCGAGCCTGAGCGTGGCCAGGTCGCCGTCGGCGTCACGGCGTTGCACGTCGCGCACCAGATCGTCGTGCAACGCGATGATGCCCTGCGCATGGGACAGGACCATGACACCCAACGCCGTGGGCTTGGCGCCGGTTCCGTCGCGGGCGAAGAGCCTCCCGCCGAGCGCGCGCTCGATCCGCTGCAACTGCGCGGTGACGGCCGGCTGGCTGTGGCCGAGCACGGCCGAGGCCCGGCTGATGCTGCCGCACTCGGCGATCGCCGCGACAACCCGGAGGTGGCGGATCTCCAACTGCATAACGCGATGTTATGCCCGATTAGGAGTACCTACGCTCGATGTCCTGATCACAAAATCTTTCCTGCACCATCAGGAAGGAATTTGATGTCCAGGACGTCTCTGCGCCGGCGCCTGCCCGGTCTCTTGCTCACCACCGCCCTGTTAACCGCGAGTCTGACCTCCACCGCGAGCGCGGAGCCCACGCCGAGCGCCGATCCGGCACCCTCCCGGTGGACCTCCGGCACCCAGTCCACGGCGCCCCGCGGCTCGTGGGTCACCCTGCTGACGGGCGACCGCGTCTATGTCGAGGGGAACCGGGTCTCGATCGACCCCGCTCCCGGCCGCGAGAAGGTCGGTTTCAGCCAGTACGAACGCGACGGGCACCAGTTCGTCGTGCCGAACGACGCCCAGAAGCTGGTGTCGGCCGCCCGGCTCGACCGGCGGCTGTTCGACGTGACCGGGCTCGTCCAGGCCGGATACGACGACGCGCACGTCAACGACGTGCCCACCATCGTGTCGTACGAGGCCAAGGCCGCTGCCCGGGTCAGGTCGGCCGGGAAGGTCACCCGCTCGCTGCCCAGCATCGGCGCCGCCGCGGTGAAGGTCGGCAAAGCGAGAGCGCACGAGTTCTGGACCGAGGTGACCACCGGCCCGGCGACCCAGCGCACCGCGGCGGCCGGCATCGGGCGGATCTGGCTCGACGGCAAGCGCGAGGTCTCGCTGGACCAGAGCGTGAAGCAGATCGGCGCGCCGACCGCCTGGGCGGCCGGATACGACGGCAGCGGGATTACCGTCGCCGTCCTGGACACCGGGATCGACAACTCCCACCCGGACCTGGCCGGGAAGATCGTCGAGGAGAAGAACTTCACCGACGCCGCCGACACCGTGGACACCGTCGGTCACGGCACGCACGTCGCCTCCACCATCGCCGGCAGCGGTTCGGCATCGGGCGGAAAGTACCGTGGCGTGGCGCCCGGGGCGAACCTGCTGATCGGCAAGGTGTGCAGCACCCGCAACTGCACCGAGTCGGCGATCCTGGCCGGGATGGAGTGGGCCGCCGAGCGGGCGAAAGTGGTCAACATGAGCCTCGGCGGCACCGACTTCCCGGGCGTCGACGTCCTGGAGGAGGCGGTGAACCGCCTGACCGCGACCACCGGCACGCTGTTCGTCGTGGCCGCGGGCAACGAGGGCCGGAACGGCGGTGTGTCCTCGCCGGCCACCGCGGACGCCGCGCTCGCCGTGGGCGCGGTCGACAAACAGGATGCCCTGGCGTCATTCTCCAACCGCGGGCCGCGCGTCGACGGCGCGATCAAGCCGGACATCACCGGGCCGGGCGTGGGCATCGTCGCGGCGCTGGCGAAGGGATCCGACTATCCGGAGTACTCACCCGGGTACACCCAGCTGAACGGGACGTCGATGGCCACGCCGCACGTCGCGGGAGCCGCGGCGCTGCTGGCGCAGCAGCACCCGAAGTGGACCGGCCCCGACCTCAAAGCCGCGCTGGTCGCCACGGCCAAGCCGAACCCGGGCCTGAACGCCTTCCAGCAGGGCGCCGGCAGGGTCGACGTCGGCCGCGCCGTCCAGCAGGCCATCCTGCCCGACGTCACCGGCCTCGCGTTCGGGTCGCAACCGTGGCCGGCCGAAGACGACGTTCCCGTGACGAAGACGATCACCTACCGGAACGACGGCGCAGCGCCCGTCACCCTCGACCTCACGACCACGGCGACCGGCCCGGACGGGGTCGTCGCGCCCGACGGGCTGTTCACGGCCAGTCCGGCGCGGGCCGTCGTGCCGGCCGGTGGGACCGCGGCGGTCACGCTGACCGCCGACACCCGGGTGCCGTCGGCGACAGGCACCTTCACCGGAATGCTGCTGGCCTCGAACGCCGACGGCGTGTCGGTGCGGACCCCACTGACGATCACGAAGGGACACGAGACCCGCACCGTCACCTTCAAGCTCACCGACCGCGCGGGCACGCCGGCGAGCGACTACGACCTGTCGGTGGTCGGTCTCGATCTGGACGTCTTCCAGGTTCCCTACGACGCGTCGGGCACCGTGAAGGCCAAGCTCCGGCCCGGCCGCTACCACGTTCAGGCCACGGTGATCACACCCGACGGGACCTCGACGCTGCTGGTGCAGCCGAACCTCACCGTCGGGCACACCGACGACGGAGTCCTCACGCTCGACGCGCGCCAGGGCACACCGGTGTCGGTGACCGTACCGAAGTCCTCGGCGCGGACCCGGCTGGCCGCGGCCGGTTTCTTCCGCGGCCTGCCGCGCGGATACGGCCTGGCGGCGCGGATCGTCGGCGCCGACTTCGGCAAGCTGTTCACCGCGGACCTGGGTGAGGAGGTGACGGCCGATCAGGGCACGCTGGTGTCGGAGGTGCGCAGCTTCTGGGCCGAGCCGGGCGCCGACGGCACTTTCTACGGCTCGCCGTACGAGTACGACCTCGTGCAGTTCGTCCGCGGGCGGTTCCTCACCGGCTACCGCCACACCGTGCGCCCCAGTGAGCTGGCGACCGTGGTCAACCGCAACCACGGCGTGACCCCGGACAAGCAGCAGGGCTACATGCACAACTTCGGTTTCCCGCCCGAGGGCGGCAGCGCGATGTCGGGACCGATCAGGTATGACGTGCCCAGCACCCGGACCATCTACTACAGCGCGAAGGGCGTGGTCTGGGACAACCGGTGGGAGACGAGCGGAGCGCGCCAGACGCAGTTCTGGTACGACGACACCACCTGGCAGCCGGGCGGGAAATTCGTGGTCGACTGGCAACGCGGACCTGCCGGGCCGAAGTTCAACCCGCGCACGTACGTCGCCCGGGCGGGCAACACGATCATGTTGAACATCCCGCCGTTCGGCGACGACTCCGGGCACACCGGCTACTCGCTGCTCGACGGCGGCCGGGTCGGGTTCTACCGCGACGGCGTCCAGCTGGCCGAGATACCGAAGTACTTCTACGACGCCAGCGGGCCGGTGCCGTCGGCCGAGAGCACCTATCGGCTGGAGTACGACGTCGACCGTACCACCGGCTTCAACGCCTCCACCAAGATCAGCGGTGCGTGGACGTTCAGGTCCGGTGAGGTGAGCACGGACAAGTGGACGTACCTGCCCCTGTCGTCGTTCTCCTTCACGCCGCAGGTCGACCTGGCCAACAGCGCACCGGCCGGCCGGCCGTTCATGCTGCCGGTGAGCCTGAAGGCTCAGCCGGGCTCGGCCGCCTCGCGGACGCGGCGGGTCAGTGTCGAGGTCTCCTACGACGAGGGCGCGACGTGGCGGAAGGCGGTCCTGATCCCGACCGGAACGGACACGTGGCTGGCCACGCTGATCCACCCGGACAAGGGGTCGGTGTCCGTGCGCGCGCACGCGGAGCGGGCCGACGGCGGCACCGTCGACTACACCGTCATCCGCGCCTACAACCTGCGATGACGCCCGGCGGGCCTCGGGCACGTCGCCCGGGGCCCGCCGTTGTCACGCGCTGTCTGTCTCGGACGTCTCGGCCGAGTGGGTCGCCGATGAAACCGCCCATCCTGCACTGTGGGCCCTGGTCGGCCCTTCAGGCCACAGATCATCCGTCGCAGCAGGCGCGCCGCAGCGGGCACGGATGAGTTCGATCACAGTGCCGACGGTGCAGTCGAGGAAGCTGCGGCCATCGGGCAGCCGCGCCTCCGGACTGATGTAGCTGCGCCGCCCCATGTGGGTGGCCGGGTCAAGCCCGTGTACGGTGATCTTTCCGGCGCGGCCGGCCCGGTTCCATCCACTGCGGCGGAACAGCCGCCAACGCTGAGGGAAGATCCAGGCGCTGACCCGCTCAATCCAGTCGCTCGCGCTGGTGAGCTGATGCAGGTGATCGGCGTGAGTGAGATCGTTGGCGCCGTTGTGGAACCCACCGATGGTGATCAGCAGGAGCGGTGCCCGCAGCCGGGTGTGCAGTTCTTCAACCGCGCCGGTGGCGACCTGGGCGCCACCGCTGTAACTGAGCAGCACCACAGGTATGCCGCTGTCGGGCTGGTACCCCGCCCGGCGCAGCTGGTTGACGATCTGGGTGCCCACGGCGCGGTTGTACAGGGGACGGTACCTGTGGTCGGCGGCCACGAAGATCTGCATGACGTTGTGCAGGAACAGCAGGAGCCCGATGCGGTGACGGAGCCACGCCCACACCGGCCGGTCGGCGAGCGGGTCGGCCAGCGGAGAGTAGGGCTGCACCTGACCCAGCACCCGCAGCTCCGGCGCACCGGCGATCAGGGCTTGGACGAGCTGGCCCCCGTCGCGGGTGTCGCGGAAGCGACGTTTCCCGATGCCGTCCAGATAGACCAGGTAGGCGTCCGGAGGACGATCGGGATCCGCGCCTCGGGCATAGGGTATGCCCTCCGGTAGCTCGGTGGCAGGAGTACGCCAGCCGACGGTGTAGGCCGTGACCTCGTAGCGGGCGAGCAGAGCTTCGGCGAGCAGGACCGGACCAAGCAGCAGGACGAGAAGCGGGATCTCGATCATGTGACCAGCTTCTGCGGCCCGGTAGTGTTGATCTTCACGACCAGGCGCCGTACCGCATCGATGGCGGCGGCCAGCCCGACTCCGGCGACGGCCACGCAACCCGCGGCAGCCCACCAGCCCAGCCCCGTCGCGGCGGCGAGCGGGGCGACGAGGCCGGCCCCGACTCCCCCGACGAGCAGCAGGTGCAGCAGGGGCCCGAGCAGCGGGAACGCAAGGACGGCGGCGAGAAGTAGCGGAGCGACCAGGCCGGGTGTCCAGGTCAACGCGGCAACGACCGACAACGGAGCGGACAGCACCAGCTCGGCAAGGGTCCATGCGGTCAGCGGCCACAGAGCGAACGCAGCGCCCTCGACCAGGGCACCGGTCAGCATGAGCAGGATCGCGTGGGGCCGCGACACGCCGGGCCGGCGAGCCACCAGGGGCAGGAACCGCCCGACGGCCTCGGACAGGCCGGCGAACAGCAGCAGGACGACAACGACGGGTGACATCGCTCAGCGCTCCCGTGTCGAATCCGCCGGGTCCGGCCGGCTGCCACGGCCGGCCCGGTGCAGGTAGCGCTCGAGTTCGTCGGCGGCGCGCAGACAGCCGCCGGCCGCGCGCTGCTCGACCTGCAAGCGGGCCGCCGCGGCCCGGAAGCGTGGCTCGTCGAGCAGGCGTCGGGCGAGGGCGTTCACGAGTCCCGCCGCGGCGTCCTGGGGACGGATCGACAGCCCGGCGCCGAGCTCGACCACCTGCCGGGCCACGAGCGGCTGATCTGCGCCCTGCGGGACCACCAGCATCGGAACCCCGGCGTACAGGGCCTCGTTGACGCTGTTCATCCCTCCGTGAGTGACGAACAGCGCAGCACGGGCCAGCACCTCGAGTTGCGGTACGAAGCGGCGAGCATGCACGTTGTCCGGCAGCGGATCCAGCGCGGCTGGATCCGTCTCTCCGGTGGAGATGATCACGGTGCCGCCCAGTGGTGCCAGCGCGGTGGCGAAGTTACGCAGCAACCGCGGGGCGGCTTTCAGCACCGTGCCCACCGAGGCGTACAGCACCGGAGCTTGCAGGCTGTCGGCCGGGAACGACGGGTCGGGTGGACGGACGCCGATGCTCGGGCCGACGAACTGGTACGACCGGTCGAAGGCGTCGACGCCGGGCTGGAACGCGCGCGAGGTGAAGACCAGGTTGAGCGGCTGCTGTACGTTCGCCAGGTCCAGCAGCGGCAACCCACGGGTGTCGTAGCGGCGGTACAACTCCCACCGCGACCGCAGGTAGCCCCGGACATTGCGGGGCCGGGCCGCCGCCGCGGCCAGCAGCTCCCACGAGGCGGCGGTGGGGCTGGGCGCATACCTGTTGAACGCGAACGTGGTGAACAACGCTGCCGCCGGCACCCCGAGTTCGCGGGCGGCGACTGCGCCCCAGGGGCAGGCGGCGCCGTGGACGATCAGGTCAGGCCGGATGCGACGCAGATCGGAAAGCACAGGCGGCAGCAGACCGACGGCAGTGCGCGCAAGCCCGTCCAGCATCGTGAGCGGTATCGGCGGATCGGGGAGCGGTTGGTCACCCCCGGGGTAGAGGCACACGGCCGCACCGGTGGCCTCGATCTCCTTCGAGAACGCGGGCGAGGTGTGATACGTGACGAAGTGGCCACGGCGGACAAGCTCGGCTACGACCGGCAGCGTCGGATTGACGTGCCCGTGCATGGCGATGTTGAGGAACGCGATGGTACTCACCGGCCGCCCCCCGCTGCGGAGGCGGTCCGTGCCTGGCCCAGGCCGGCCGATGCCGCAGGAGACCCGTCAACCCGATACAGGCCGGGCCCACTGATGCGCAGCCCGTCGAGAAAGCGGCCCGCTTCGAGGCAAGCAGTCTCGATCAGCCGGTGGGATTGGCCGAAGTCCCACGGGGCGGGCCAGGCCTCGATGCCGGTCGGCAGCACGACGGTCGGAATCTGTTCGGACACGTCGTGCAGGTCGCGCTCGATCTGATGGTGCCACAGCAGCTGCCCTGCCCGGGCGGCGACCGCGCCGGCCCGCAGGGGAGGGACGATCGGGCGCAGCGGACAGCTCGCCGGCCCGGTCGACAGCACCAGCACGCTGGCCGCCCCTGCTTGCAGAGCAGCCCGTACCGGGACGTAGGCGATCACCCCGCCGTCGACAAGCGTCCGGCCTTCCCGCTCCACCGGGGGCAGGACCCCCGGAACGGCCGCGCTGGCCAGCAGCGCGGACTCGAGATCTCCATGGTCGAGCAGCACCTGGTCGCCGGTGGCCAGGTCCGTTGCCACCGCGGCGAAGGGGATCTCCAGCTGTTCGATCCGCGACGGCAGCTCCGCCCGAGCGATCAGTCTGCGCAGGCCGCGGTCCGCGCAGATGCTGGCCCGCGAGGACAGATAGCCGAACGGAAACACCTGACGGCGACGCGCCTGGGTCCACACGCGATCCAGCCAAGGTGCGGCCTTGCCGGGGTGTGCGGCCGCGATGGCTCCGTTGAGGGCTCCCACCGAGGTTCCGATGATCAGTTCCGGGACGAATCCTCGCTGCTCCAATGCCCATCCGACGCCGACCTGCGCAGCCCCGAGCACTCCCCCGCCCCCGACCACCACCGCCACGGGACGGGGAAGGGCGCGCAAACCCACCGGCTGCGGGCCCGCGTCCGGGCGGCTCGATGACGAGGAGCGCGTCCTCTCGTCGTCCGTCATGGCTTGACGCTGCGCAGCGCCGTGACCACCCGGCGAGTCGCCCTCGCTGACGCCATGGAGAGCCGAGGAGGCCAATCTCCGGCGATATGTAACCCTCATGCTCCGCCCTCTCTCACCACGGCGCTCGATTCCTCAACCAAGACCGGTCGGCCACCAGATCGGTGACTACGTCGGCCAACTTGTTCGTCTAAGTCGTCGCCGCGAAGGGGGGGAGCGAACGATGCGGCCCGTTGCGATCAGGTCAGGTCGGCGAGGTCCTCCTCGGTGAGGATGATCGACCGGGCGGCCAGGTTCTCCTCCAGATGGGCCACGGAACCGGTGCCCGGGATGGCCAGGACGATCGGGGACAGGGCCAGCAGCCAGGCCAGGGCGATCTGCTGGACGGTGGCGCGGTGCCGCTCGGCGACCTTGACCAGGGCGGGGTCGTTGAAGTCGGCCCTGCCGCCGCCGAGGGGGAAGAAGGGGACGAAGGCGATGCCGGCCTGCGTGCAGGCGTCCAGGACGGCCGTCTCGTCACGGTTGGCGATATGGAAGTCGTTCTGGACGGCCGTGACAGGAGCGATCGTGCGGGCCTCGGCGAGATGGCCGGCATCGACGTTGCTGATGCCCAGGTGGCGGATCAGGCCCTGCTCGCGGAGCGCGGCGAGCGCCTCGAAGCGTTCGGCGAGCGACTCGCCGTGGGGCGGCCCCACCGTGCCGATGCGCAGATAGACCAGGTCGAGGCGATCCAGGCCCAGGCTCTGGAGGTTGGCTTCGACCTGGGGCCGAAGGTCGGCGGCGGTGCCCTGGCCGGGACCGTCGGGACCGAAGACCGGGCCGACCTTGGTGGCGATGACCAGATCGTCCGGGTACGGAGACAGAGCCTCGCGGATCAGGGTGTTGGCGCGTACCGAGCCGTCCTGGGTGCGGTAGAAGTCGGCGGTGTCGATGTGGTTGACGCCGAGTTCAACGGCTCGGCGCAGGACGGCGCGACCGGACTCGGGGTCGCGGGCGGGTCCGCCCAAGCCGCTCTGGGGTAGGCGCATGGCGCCGAAACCGAGCCGGTCGATCGTACGGTCGCCGCCGAGGCGGAACTGGTTGGTCATGTCTCTTCTCATGGTGTGTGGTGCCTGGAGAAACAGGGCCGCCACTTCGGTCGGCACCGAAGCGGGGCACCCTCGTGGCACGGGCCGGGACATCCGTGCAGCCATTACCGTATCATTTGCGATAGTATCAATCAATACTACTTTGCGCGCCCAAGAGACGGTGGACGGCGGCAACTCCGCCCGCGTCGGCTCGCCAACGCCACTGGCCGTTCGTTGTCGATCAAGCCCCGGGTCTTGGGTGCGGCGCGCCGTACACTGCCGGGATGAGTGCCAAGCGCCTGGCCGCGTTATGCGCGGCTGCCGTCCTGGGCGCGGGGTGCGCCGACGCGCCGCCGCGAGGTGCGGCCGCGCCGACCGCCACCTCCCCCAGCCTCACCGCGGCAACCCCCAAACCCTCTCCGGTTCGTACGGCCCGAGGCCGGGGCTGGCGGCTCGAGCACGTCGGCGACCAACGCGGAACCCGGCTGAACGCGGTCGCAGCCAGCGGTCCGCGCGACGTGTGGGCGCTCGGCACCCGCGAGGAGTTCGACTACGAGGACGGCAGCAGCAGTACCACGATCACCATGCACTGGGACGGCAAGGCCTGGTCGTGGGTGTCGGGCTCGGCCGACGCCGGCGCGTCCGGCTCCGACGGCGCAAACGGGATCATCCTGGTCGACTCGGAGGCCGCCGAGAGCGGCTTGAGCGGGACCATCCGGGTCGCGCCCGACGGCAGCCGGACCGAGCTACCGCCGATGGCGGGGACGAACCGTAGGCGCGAGGTCGGCGTCTCCGCGGTGAGCGCGGTGCCCGGAACGAGGACGATCTACGCAGTCGGCCTCGCCTATGGCAAGAACTTCGGCCCCATGATCGCCCACTACCGCTGAGTTCCACCCGCGTGACGTTCTGCCAATCCACTACCCATGACCTCGGTCCGGTGGCGCCCCACCAACGCGGCTGGCCGTTCCGTTGTCGATCAAGCCCCAGCTCGCGCCGGATCCAGTGAGACAGGACACGACTGGCCATGTCGGACGGCACGCGGCCCGGCCTACGCTGCGTCGGCTGATCCGCAGCTGAACGGCACGGCCTTGAGGACGCGGGTCATCTGGTTCCGGCGGCGCCCGCCGCAACGAGTCCCAGGAGGTTGTCGTGAATCTCGGCGAACCGGGCCCGCACCGCTTCCGCGGCCTTGGCGACATCGCGCGCGGCGGGGTCGCGACGCCGTTCGAGCAGCAGGTGGACGGTGTCGGCGAGTGCGGTTTCGGGATCGTCGATGCTGAGCGGGCCTGCGACATCGGGGTCGTTCATGACGGTGCTGAACCCGACCAGCACGGCGTGCAGGGCGTACATCTGCCCGGACAGCGGGAGATCGTCGCGCACGATCCCGTGGTCGCGCAGGATCGTCACGACCGCGTTGCCCAACGCGCTCGGGGTGGCCTCGACGAAGCGCTCCCGGTCGGCGGGGCGGTGGAGCAGCTGCCGCAGGGCGCTGTCGTTGCTCATGAGCCACCGCAGCCACGGGTTGCCCAGGGTCGTGCGGATGAGCAGCGGAGCGAGACGGCGGGGCAGGACGGACTGCGGGTCCCGGGCGATCTGGTTGTTGATGGTCTCGAGCCAGGCCAGTACCTCGCGCGCGACCAGCCCCACGAGCAGGTCTTCCTTGGTCTCCCAGTACAGGTAGACCGTGCCCTTGCCCACGCCCGCGGCCGCGGCGATCTCGGCGATGGTCACCTTGCGGACGCCGTGTTCGAGGACCAGCTCGCGCGCGCTGTCGAGGATTCTGGCCGCCTTGACGGAGTCGTGTTCGATCAGCCGGCTCACCGTCGTGGTTCCTCCCCTTCGCTCTTCGGCGGCATGATGTTACCGGGGTTCACGGAGGTGAACCCAACCGTGCGGCGGGCCCCGAGGCCCAGGTCATCTCAGGCCGATGTCGACCGTCTTCATCCTGGAAGCCTTGCTGCGGTGCTCGGCCTCCGAGAGGAGCGTTCTGCCGAGCGTCGTCCCCACGACGTGGTCGAAGACGAACCGGATCCCGTACTCGGTGCGGTCGGCCGGGACAAAAAGCTTGCGCATGGCCATGCCGGAGCCCTGGTGGAACTCGATGAAGGGGCGGAGTTTCGCCTCCCAGGCCCGCAGCGCCCGCGGCACGTCTCCGGGATACCGCTCCAGCATCGTACCCAGCATGTCGGCCCCGGCCAGGCCGCTGGAGGCCCCCATCCCGGAGTAGAGGGTCAGGCACCACGCCGAGTCGCCGACGAGCACCACCCTGCCCTGGTGCCACGTGTCGAGCCGCACCTGCTCGGCGGTGTCGAACAGGTGGTCCGGCGCCTGCTCGAACTGGTCGAGCAGCCAGCCGAGCGTCGCACCCGTGGGTTCCGGTCCGAACACCGCCCGCAGCGAGTCGATGGCGGGCCGGGTGAACTCGCCGTCCACATCGTCGGTCCGGTAGTTGAACAGCACCGTCGGTGGCCGGTCGGCGAAGGCGAACACCCATGCCGACCGGCCCAGCTCGGACATGATGATTCCGTCCGTGCCCCGGAAACCGGGGACCGAGCCCGGCAGGGCGCACGCCGCGAGCATGTAGCCGAGACGGTAAATGCGGCCTTCATCGGGCCCGAACGCCAGCCGGCGCACGGTCGAGCGCAGGCCGTCGGCCCCGACCACGAGGTCGAACCGTTCGGTGGTCACCGTCCCCGCGGCCCGATCCTCGATGTCGACCTGCACGCTTTCCGCGTCCTGGCGTAGCGCGACCGGAAGGGACGAGTACCGGATCTCCACGTCCTCGGGCAGGGCGTCGAACGCGGCCTGCTCGACGTCGCCGCGCACGACCGGGCGTGACTCGCCGGCCACGGCCTCGGCGAAGCCCATGCCGCGCCGCCGCCGGCCCGCGCGATCGACGTTGTAGTAGGCGATGTCCGTCGAGAAGCGGTTCGGCACCTCGATGCCCAGGCGCTCTGCCGCGGTGATCCCGGTGCCGAAGAGGGTGAGGAAGTACCCGCCGCGGCGGCGGTCGGCTGCTTTCTCCAGGACGACAACGTCCCAGCCCGCCTTGTGCAGCCGCAGCGCGGAGGAGGTTCCGCTGACGCCGAGTCCGACTACAAGAGCCCGCTGTCGAGGGGTGGTGTTCGTCTTCATGGCCGAGACTATACTCGCTGACCAAATTGGTCATCTGGTCAGTCTGGCCAACGTGAACGGAGTTCCCGCCATGCCAACCGTTTTCGTCCACGGCTCCCCTGAGACGCCGGAGGTCTGGGAGCCGCTGCTCGTCGAGCTCGACCGTATCGCTCGCCCCGGCCCGATCCGCCTGTCCCCCGCCCGGTTACCCTCAACGCGGTGACGGCCCGCCCGGACCTCGTGCGCAGCTGGGTCAGCGATGTGCCGGAGAACACGGAACCGGACCCCGCCGTCCCGCTCGGCCCGGACCTCGCGATGCGGGTCGCGATGCTCGTGACGTTCGGCATGAGTGAGCCGGTGGCGATGCGGGTCACGGCAGGCCAGGATGAGGCGATGGGGCGGGCCGCACACGCGCTCTACCGATCAGCCGCCCAACCGGTGATGGCCGAGCTGGGCCGCAACCTCGAACGCGCGGCGCAGCGGCCGGGCCTCGCCCTGCTCGCCACCGAGGACCTCCTGGTCGGGACCGACGAACAGCGCTGCCGCACGGCCCGGCTGGCCGGCGCCAGGACTGCAACACTCGACGGGCTCGGCCACTGGTGGATGGCTCAGGACCCCGGCCGTGGTGCCCAGGTACTCACCGATTTCTGGGACTCGTTGGAACGCTGACGAGCCAAGCGACGGAAGAACCCTGCGACATGGAAGGCCTCGCTGTGAACGGACGGCGGATTGTCGCCCACCAGAATGTCTGCCGAATTGATCAGGACGCGGAGAATCCCGCCTCTCGGTTCGAGAGGCGGGTCAACCGTCATGCATGAATGGGATGAGATTGTTTGGTGGGGTCATACTCTCGGCGGGCTGCGCCTCCATGCAGTTCAAGCGGCATGTGGCTACTCGTGAGGAACTCCGCCGAGCCGGTCTCGTCGGCGTATGTTCAGGTCAGTGACTCGCTCTGGATCCCTGATTGATCGGGGATGGTGCGCAGCGGGATCGCCTGGGCCAAGACTTGATGGTGCTCGCGAGGAGAGAGAAGCGCCATCCTGTTGGCCGCTCATTCGACGGACCGAGGTGTGTCAGAGAAGATGCACCGGAACGGGCCGGAAATACCCATCAGCCGTGGGTGGGATTATGGGGGATCTTGGCGTAGTTCTCGCCGGGCTGCAACCCGAGCCTCGTGTGCGGCCGTCATCCCGGTGCGGCGGGCGCCCGGATCGCTTCACCGTGGGCCGTGGTGTTCGTCGTCGGGGGTGACGTAGCCGATGCCCCCGTGCAGCCGGACGGTGTTGTAGAAGGTGCGGCGTGCCGGAACATCCAACGGCCGAACCGGTTGCGGCTGTTAACCGCGGATCGGCATGGGACCTGCGGGTTCAGCCCCCGTGGGGTCCGCTTCGGCGCGCAGGATCCGCCAGCTCACATAGGCGCAGGCGGCGGTTGCGGGCATGGTCAGCAGTGTGCTGGCGATCCCGAGCGCGATCACGTTCCCGGCCAGGTACAGAGGCACCATCAACGTCGCGCCGAGGGCGAATTTCGCCACGAAGACGGCTGTGCACTTCTGGTAGCGGCGCCGCCTCGCACGATCGCGCCGCCAGGTGACCCGTTCACGGCGCGCTTGCCCCACCACCAACCCGATCAACGGCCACCCCACCACCATGGACACCAGGAACACGACCGAGCCGACCACGCTGGTCAGCACACCGACAAGGTAGAAGTTGACCCCGTCCCCGGTACTCCCGGCCAAGAACGCGGACACGCCCACCGTGAGCAGCCCGCCGGCTGCCTGCCAGTACTTTCGGTCGGTCAACACCCGGGCCACCGCGAAGACGAACACACCGCCGACTGCGATGAGGGCGGAGATCACCACTCGGCCGGTCATCAGATAGGCAACCGTGAACAGCGCTCGGGATGCGATGGATTCCGCGAGCGTGCGCCAGCCGCCCACTACGGCGAACAAGGACAGCGACTTCTGCGTCAGCATGTTGAAGTTCATGTGCCGACCACCGCACCATTGGATCCGCCGGGGGTGGGAACCATACGGGGGGTGCCTGCGGTGGCGTCGGGGGCGGGGAAGCTGTCGCGGCGCATCGCGTCCTCGTAAGCACCGATGGCAGCGCGCAGACTCTGCTGCCCACGGGAGGCCTGAACCAGGCCATCGCAGAGGCGGTGCGCATCCTGCATCGCCAAGTTGCCGCCGAAACCCGGTGCCACATGGATCGCATCGCCGATGACCGTCACCGGAGCAGCCGGCCATGCCGGCATCGGCGGGATCAGCCCGCCCCGCAGCGCGACCGTGAGGTTCGGCCATGCGTTGTCGACGACCATCCGCAACGTCGGGTGAAAACCGGCGGACACCTCCTGGGCTCGGCGCCACACCGTGGCCGGTGATTCGGCCGAACCGAGCAGTTCCTGCGTGACGGGCAGCGCCCACATCATGTAGTCCTCGGCATCGGCGACGACGCGGGAGCGCAGAGCAGGCAGCCACTCCTGACTCGCGGCGACCGGCGGCCGGCTGAACCGCAGCACGCCCATCGCCATCATCGTGCCGTGCGCCTGTGCGTTGGCGGGGCTGTGGCCGATCAGTTCGGGTAGCCCGGTACCGGCCATGGCCCGCAGTGATGTCGCGCCCATCAGCATGCGTTTCCCCGTGTCGACCACCCGCACGTGAGGCAGGTACTGGCGGCGAACGGCCGAACCGATGCCGTCCGCACCGATCAGCACGTCCGCGGTGTCCGTGCTGCCATCGGCGAACCATGATCGGACGGTCCCGTCGGGCCGCTGTTCGAACCGCGTGAACTCCGCCCCGAACTGCACCGTGTCCTCCAGTCCGGTCAGCAGCACCGCCCGCAACAGCGGCCGGTGTACCTGCCGACCGGGCCGCACGCCCGCTGTGCCGTCCAGCGGTTGGCTCCGCCCGACCACCAGCCTTCCCTCTGCTTCGGACAGGAGCAGCCTCTGTTCGCGCGGTCCGCCCATGGTGGCCTCCGCCATCGCCACGTGCGGCGGCGGCAAGCACGCCCGCAGCGCAGCCGTTCCGCGGTCATCAAAATGCAGGCTGATGCCCTGCGGGCGCCCCTGCTCAGCTTCCCGCTCGTATACCACGACGTCGATTCCCGCCCGTCGCAACCCGTGGGCCAGCGTCAACCCGCCAAGCCCCGCACCTACCACGACCACCTTCACCCTGCCGACCTTTCTTCACCGGTTGATGAAGTTCAAGGTAACACGTACCGGAGCAATAACTTCACCAATCGATGAGGAAAGAACCGATAGACTCGCCCTGCCATGACAGAACACAGCCCCTCTGCTCGCCCCGGACGCTGGCGATCCGGCGCGGAAAGCAGGCAACGGATCCTGGAAGCCGCCCGCGCACTGTTCCGCGAGCACGGCTACGGCGGCACGACCGTGCGCGCTGTCGCCACCCAGGCGGAGGTCGATCCGGCCATGGTGTTCTACTTCTTCAAAACCAAGCAGGGCCTGTTCGCCGCGGCCACGGAGATGCCCCCCCATCTGCCGTCAGCCATCGAATCGATCTTCACCGGCGGCCTCGACGGCATCGGCGAACGCATCATCCGGACGCTCTTGGAGAACCTGGACAAACCCGGCCGCACGCCGCTCATGATGCTGACCCGGTCAGCCCCCACTCACGAGGCATCCGAGGCACTACTCCGCGAATTCATCGACCGGGAAATCACCAGTCGGCTTGCGGCGATGCTCGACACGCCCGACGCCGCGCTACGGGCCGGCATGGTGAACGTCCAGATCCTGGGCCTCGCAGTAGCGCGTTACATCGTACGACTCGAGCCGATCGCCTCCGCGTCCACCGATGAACTGGTGGCCCGCCTCGGCCCGGTCGTGCAGCAGTGCCTCACCGGACAGGGGGCTACTGCCACTACCAACACGCCGGGCAGTGGAAGGTGATCGACCGTGCCAACGCGGCGGCGGGGAAGATCCTTTCCTGCTGATGCTCGGGGATCACGCCCATCTGGCCCTGAAAGATCCTGTCTCATCCCGAAAGGCGGCGCTTCGCCCGCATTTGATCGACGGCCGGACGGCCGTCTGGCCAGCCGCTTCACCCGGCAGTACCCCGAAAACATGCCGCAATCGCGACCGTATCCCAGCGACCCGTCCAACACCCGATGGGCCCTCGTCGAGCCAGTCCTGACCGCCTGGCGTGCCGAACGCCGAGCAGGCGCCCTCGACATCGGCCGGCCACCCGAGCACGACCTGCGCACCATCCTGAACGCCATCCTCTACGTCATCCGCACCAGCCATCCCCTGGCTCTTCACCTCCGCCTTCCGGGAGTTCTTCACAGCCGAAGGGTTGCGGGTCATCACCACCCTGCCGCGGACTCCGAGGATGAACGCCATGTGCGAGCGGGCCATCGGCACCCCTACGCCGCGAACTCCTGGACCGGATCCTGATCCTCGGCGAACCTTTGCGCTCCAGGAGTATCTGATCCATGACAACAGGCATCGGCCGCACCAGTCGCGGCACCAACGTCCCCCGGACTCCATGATGCGGCCCTTCCGCAACGTCACCGACCTCAACGACCCGCGGTCCATCCGCCGATTAACCGCAGCTCAGGCCCCGTAACTGGGTGTGTCCAGTCAGTGGTGTATCTCGATCTTGTTTGATTAGCGGGTGGTCGGGGTCAGACGGCCTTCGAAGGTGATGGCGAAGGCGTTCAG